>NZ_CP134494.1:3983570-4309244 GCF_031759225.1 Mesobacillus jeotgali | reverse complement strand
GGAAGGATCTCATCCCGTCGCGGAATCAGTGCAAATCTTGCTAAAGCAGGGAGTTCCGTGGGAAGGATCGAACGAAGGTTGAATGAGTTGAGCTCATTCGTTAACCAATCTGTTAATTCATATACACTTGCAGAAAATAGTGTGAACAAGAGGGCTGTTTCACTTATTTCTTCATGGAATAAAGGTTTCGGTTTGTCAGCCGGGAACAACCCCGGCGTTAAAGCCATAGAAAAAGCAGTGACAAAAGCAGAGAAGAAAAAATCCACCTTTGATGAAATTCTAAGTTACTTTGGTTCACTTAATGAAAAGATGGGATTGATGGATGCAGCACTTATAGGCTCGCAACTGACTTCAATGGCAACGGCATTTGCTGTTGGCAAAAAGCTGCGTATACATTATTTTGGAGGAAAACCTTCACTTTGGCAAAAATTAAAAGGAGGATATAAATTTTCAGTCGGAGCTGATGCCTCATGGACCAGTAAAGGGAAGTACAGCTCTAAAACCGCTAAATTCCTATATGACTTTGCAAAATCGACTCCAAGCAACCCTGTGACAAAGCAACTGCACAAAATCGTTTCCTCATATAATAATCCTTCAGCTATACTTAAACATGTTGCAGGCTTCCCGAAAAACGCAAACTTCATGAGGGCTGAATATCTAATGAAGTCCGTTCATGAAAGAATTGATATGGGGACCAAAGGGATGTTAAAGTCCGTAGCTGAAGCGAAAGGGTTCGCGAAGGTAGGGAGAGGAATTCCTGTTGTAAGTACGGGGATTACCCTTATTGCCAGTGTAGCTGAATTTAATGACTCATATAATAGTGGTAATAAGGGAGTTTTTGAGAGTGCAGGAAGAGCAGTGAGTGGCCTTGCTTTAGATATGGCTGCCATCGGGGCTGGGGCAAAAGCAGGTGCTGTAATAGGCAGTTTAGGTGGACCGGTCGGGACTGTTATTGGAGGAGCAGTAGGTGGTTTTGTCGGCGGTGTAGTCAGTGTAAAGTGGGGAGACCAAATTAAAGACGTTGGTGGCAGTTTTGCAAAAAAGCTCGACGTTTCTGTAGGTCCAAAAATATCCGAATGGAAAAAGTCTATTACAAGCTGGTTTAATTGATCTAAATTGAACTAAAGGTGGAAAGAGAGAAAATGGAAGAAACAATTTTATTTGTTGAAAAAGCAGTAGTCATTTGGTTTATATTCCAGATTGGCTATTCAATTTCTGTCTTATTAATTGGGAATACTATGATTGAATACTATGAATGGGGAATTTTCGAAAATCCATCAACTTCTTATGAAAAGATTATAAACACATTATTAATGGTAACAGTAGGAGTTGGTCCTTTTGTCTATAAAAAATTAAATAAGTATAACTGGCTAATTAGAAAAATTCTAATGCTGGCCTTTTTGGTATTATTTGTGATTATAGGGGTTATTATTTATCAGATTGTTAGTATTGTATTACGTTCATTACTCCTTTAAAAATTTATATCAAACTATACAATTATTTTTTTGAATAATACCTAGGGAGAAATGGTGTGAGTACTGAAGAAATAATTTATTTTATAGAGAAAACAATAGTTGTTTGGTTCCTTTTCCAAAGCGGCTACGCGATGGCAGTCCTTTTAGTGGGGAGAGTCATGATTGAGTATTATGAGTGGGGGATTTTTGAAAAGCCATCAACACTCTATGAAAAGACCATTAATACCCTGCTTACAGTCACAGCAGGAGTAGGTCCGTTTGTATACAAAAAACTATACAAGGTCAATTGGTTATTCAGAAAGATTCTTATGTTGCTATTTTTAATTCTGTTCGGAATCGTTGGAATCATCATTTACCAGATTGTTAGTATTGCTTTACGTTCATTATTCCTTTAACTGAACTGTTGCGTAACTAACAAGATAAAGGAGAAAGGTTACTGCGTGAGTGCTGAAGAAATAATAATTTTTATAGAGAAAACAATCGCAATGTGGTTTGTCTTTCAAAGCGGCTATGGTGCGGCAGTCTTTATATTAGGTAGAGTTATAATTGAATATTATGAGTGGGGAATCTTTGAGAATCCCTCAACACCCTATGAAAAGACCATTAATTCTCTATTAACCATAACAGTAGGAGTAGGGCCGTTCATTTATAAAAAGTTGTATAGGGTCAACTGGTTTTTTAGAAAGATTTTTATGTTGTTATTTTTAATTCTGTTCGGAATTGCTGGAGTCATCATTTTTAATATTATTAGTATTGCTTTGCGTTCAATCTTTCTATAGCTAAAGCTATTTCCGAGAGAGCGCAAAATCAACAGACTTTTTTAGAGATAATTACTTATTCATTTTATATAAGAAGGATGTGGAAGGGATGAAGCCTCTTTTGGCATGTACAACGGAAGAACTGGCATTACTAGTGACATTTTGCGGTTATCCGGAAGTGGGGAAGGGAATAGCGGAGTCGTCTATGGAAAGCGTGACGCCTGAAAATTGGCAATCTGTAATGCAGGCTACGATCCATCAATTGATGCTGAAGCAAATATGGGACTATGAAAGGGAAGCGAATAACGAAGCTCCAATCAGCGAGGAGATGGAAACCTTCATTGAATCGTATGTAGAATCCCAGTGGATGATCCGCTGCTCGCATGTACCGGAACAGCATATATTAATGATTCATAAAATGGATGAAAACACCTGGCTTTCCCACTTGATCGACCGGGATATCATTCATGAATTTGCATACATAACATCAGAGGAACTGCCATCCCACATAAAAGAATATTATTCTTTTACTAATATTAATTTTGTAGATGGCATGTCATTCCAATTGACTGAGCAGGATTTTGATTTGCTAAGTGATAAAAGCAATCTATCCAAACTCGAAGCTTATGCATATTTGTCATCAGAGGAAAATGAAGCTTTCAACGAATTCATAAACGCGCTGGGTTCGAAGCAATGGTCGTTAAATAATATTTCATTATTTAATCTGCCTACCCTGGAAGCTGACCCAATGCTCACGAATATCATGTTCTTCCTGCCGTCATCAAAAGGAATTTGGGTGGTGGAATACTCAGAAGACTCAGAGAGACCTGTCCATATTTACTTGCGTTCTTATGAAGAATGGGGAGCCATGCTTGATGAGGTAGGGAATATTCAACTATAGGGCGTTAGATGAAGAGAGTTATAAATAGGTTTTAGCCGCTATGGCAGCACAGAATGCTTAATGCACAATTCGAGTCGAGAGGACAACTTCAAAAAAGTTGGACGATTTGAGCTTGAAATTGGGAAAAGCAGCGGACCGGCAACCATAAAAAAGAAAGGAATGCTCCTGGCATCAGATCAGGAGCATTTTTATTGTGGAAATGAAAACCCCGGGCTATGCCTGGGGTTCCAAAAAGCTTTCAGCGTGGTATTAAAAAAACTTCCCCACGGTGCTAAAATATTTTTTGGTTCGCCAACCAAAAATATCTGCACGGAGGAAGTCCTATGTCTAAAGACAATAACAGTTTAGCACACACTACCTGGAATTGTAAGTATCACATCGTATTCGCCCCAAAGTATAGGAGACAGATCATTTATGGGAAAATCAAAAAAGATATTGGAGAAATACTACGCACATTATGTGAAAGAAAAGGTGTAGAAATAATCGAAGCGACAGCTTGTAAGGACCACGTACATATGTTAGTGAGTATACCGCCTAAAATAAGTGTCTCCTCATTTGTCGGTTACTTAAAAGGAAAAAGTAGTTTAATGATATTTGATCGGCACGCAAACCTGAAATACAGATATGGAAATCGAAAATTCTGGTGTACAGGTTATTATGTCGATACCGTTGGAAGAAACAAAAAGGTAATACAAGATTACATTCGAAATCAAATACAAGATGATATAGTCGCAGAGCAATTAACGATGATGGAATACATTGATCCATTCACAGGAGAAGAAGTGAAGAAAAAGAAACGAAGTTAGAAGGGGAGAAGGCCTTTGAGGTCTGGCCAGTAGAAGTAGTACAATTGGCGAACCTTTCAGTAGCCCTTTAGGGTTTGGTCAGTAACAAAGGCTTTCAGCCGCAGAGAAAACCACCCGTTCTCACGGGTGGTTATTATTTTTCGGCTAGATTTAGAATCATATCACGGACTTTTTTTCGGAAAATCAGTAAACACTCCATCCGCTCCAACCTCAACAGCATGTTGAAGCTCTTCATCGGTATTAACAGTGAAAAGATGGACCGCCAACCCATGACGATGAGCTTTTTTAATATAATCTTCATCCACCTTCCCGAAGTTGACTCCGATTCCAGACGCATATTTTTTTAGCGACCTAATCTCAGTGTCTGTCAATCTCGCCTTATCTGAATATTTGTATAGCTGGATTAGTGGAATTCCCGGTTCAAGCTTGTGGATTTTCCTCAGGCTTTTGCTGTGAAATGAATGAATGATGACTTTTGATTTTGACTGGACCAGCGAATATTTCCTCAGCAGCTTGATTAATTTCTCTTCCATCCCTGGTGCTTTGGTTTCGATGTAGTAATTCGCGGCAGTCCCATAACGCTGAAAAATTTCCTCGAGTGTAGGGATCTCGACATTTTCATATGCAGGGTTGGCGAGCTGCGGATACTGCTCATTAAACCACGAACCTGCATTCAGCGCCTTAATTTTATCCAGAGGATGCGCATTTGCCAGGCCCGAGCCATTCGTCGTCCGGTCTACCTCCGAATCATGCAGGGCAATCAATTCCCCGTCTTTTGTCATCTGCAGGTCGATTTCAATATAATCGGCACCCGAGTGCACCGCCAGATCATACGCAGGCAATGTATGTTCAGGCGCGTAAGCCGATGCCCCTCTATGAGCGATAATGATGAAATCTTCCGTTAAAACAAAAGCAGGCCCAGCTCTGTGGCTCTCACAACCGGCAATTACCAGCAAAATCAAACAGAGGAATAAAAGCGATATACTTCTCATGATTCCCTCACTTTATGTGAAATGTGATTTTCTAACATACTAGCAAAATAAAAAACATATACTCTCAATATATATTGCAAAGTCTACAAGTTAATACTTTGTGACGGAGACCAGGAGACCACATCTACTGCCTGAATGGATAGGCATTATTTGTGGTCTCTTTTTTCAGGAACTTGGGATTTAAAGAGAAAGGGTGGCAATCATGAAAAAAGTAGAATTGGTTGGTGTTTCTAAATCATACGATAAAAAAACAGAAGTCATTTCAGATATTACAGTCAGTATTGAGCCTGGAGAGCTCTTCGTCCTCGTCGGTCCTTCCGGCTGCGGGAAAAGTACGATGCTGCGGATGATTGCAGGTTTGGAGGAGATCACGGGCGGAGTCCTGAAGATCGGTGATGCTGAGTCAAACTGGCTTCCTCCCAGCAAAAGGGATATTTCAATGGTCTTCCAAAATTATGCCTTATACCCTCATTTAACAGTCGAAGAGAATATCGTTTTCGGTCTCCATGTAAAAAAAGTCTCGAAAACAGAGCGGAAAAAACGTTGTGAGGATGTCGCGGAAATGCTGGGATTGACACCATACCTGAAAAGGAAGCCCCGAGAGCTGTCCGGCGGCCAGAGGCAGCGGGTCGCGCTGGCACGAGCAATCGTGAACCAGGCCCCGATTTGCCTGATGGATGAGCCATTATCCAATTTGGATGCTAAATTAAGGGCGCATATGCGCTCGGAAATCAGGCAGATCCAAAGGCGGCTAGGCATCACGATGATTTATGTCACCCATGACCAGGTCGAGGCGATGACAATGGGGGACAGGATCATGATCCTTCATGACGGAAAAATCCAGCAGATTGGCAAGCCTATCGATATCTATAATAATCCAGCAAATCCTTTTGTTGCGACATTCATTGGCTCACCGCCGATGAATATTGGCGAAGGGAAGGTCAATCAAGAGAAGAACGAGGTTGTGTTCGGAGAGGACGCAAAATTAGCCATCCCCGAAGAGGATCGTCATCTCTTAAAAACAGACAAAATCATTGTCGGTATCCGTCCCGAACATCTGAAAGCAGCGACAAAGGAGACGAAAGCAGAAGATAAAGTCTATGTAAAAACGACCAATGTAGAGGTCCTTGGAAATGAAACGATCTTCTCCTTCGATATGGGAGGAAGGGAATGGATGGCGAAATGGACCGGCCAATGGCGGATTGATGTCGGGGATATGGTTCCGATTGTCATCAATTACGATTCTCTCTGTTTGTTTGACAGCGAGACGGAAAAAATCATCAAAACTCCATCGGATATCGAGAACCATGTTTTTGATAAAGAGGTGTTCATATGAAGGCAGACGTAGCCAGTACTCCTCCAAAGCAGCTCGGCTTGTGGAGGAAATCGCTTAATGCACGCACTGCTTTTTTGTACCTGTTTCCGTCGATTCTTCTGTTTTCAGTGTTCATCTTTTATCCGATGTTCCGAACGATTTACCTGAGCTTCTTTCTTACTGACCAGCAGGGAGCAGCTGCGCTTTTTGTCGGCTTTGAAAATTATGCCTATTTATTCGAGTCAAGGGAATTCCGCAACAGTATCAAGGCGACGGTGCTGTTTGTTCTCTACACCGTTCCGACAGGGGTCATCATTGCGCTCTATTTGGCGCTGATCGCGAATGAAAAACTGAAAGGAATCGGCTTCTTCCGGACTGTCTATTCTTCAACGATGGGCATTTCGGTCGCTGCTTCCTCTGTCGTCTGGCTGTTCCTGTTCCATCCAAGCATCGGGATGTTCAACCGGCTGCTTAATGTCATGAATTTGCCGGGCGTGCAGTGGCTGCTTGATCCGGATTGGGCGCTCGTGTCAATTTCGATTTCAACGATTTGGATGAATATCGGCTTCTCGTTTCTCATCCTGCTTGGCGGGCTGCAGAATATTGATGAATATTTATATGAAAGCGCCAAGATCGACGGTGCCGGCTACTGGTATCAATTACGCAGGATTACGATTCCGATGCTGTCGCCGACATTGTTTTTCATCATCACGATCTCCTTGATCAATGCGTTCCAGACTTTTGGGCAGGTCGATATTTTAACGAAAGGCGGCCCTTCCCAGGCAACTAATCTGATTGTTTACTCCATTTACCGGGAAGCATTCGTCAACTATCAGTTCGGGACAGCAAGCGCGCAGGCTGTCTTCCTATTCATCTGCATTTTAATCGTGACAATCCTGCAATTTAAGCTCGGAGAAAAGAAGGTGCACTATCAATGATGATGTCGACACCGAAAAAAATCCTGTTTTATATTTTGCTTGTGATATCAGCCTTTTTGGTATTTTTCCCGGTCCTATATGCTTTCATGATCAGCTTCATGTCAGGCGGAGAAATCCTCCAGGGCAAGTTTTTCCCTGAATCTATCCACTTTGATAACTATGTAAAAGTGTTCGACCGGCTGCCGCTGATGAATTACCTGATCAATAGCTTCATAGTGTCGTTTGGCGTCATGCTTGGTCAGCTGGTTGTCTGCAGTCTGGCGGCCTATGCCTTTGTCTTCATCCCGTTTAAGGGAAGAGATTTTATCTTCTTTCTCTTTATTTCGACGATGATGATTCCATGGGAAGCAACGATGATTCCTAACTTTTTTACAATCCAAAAGCTTGATTGGATGAACACATATCAAGGATTGACCGTGCCATTCTTCGCATTGGCCTTCGGTACCTTTCTGCTGCGACAGCACTTCAAGACAATCCCCAAAGAGCTGCATGAAGCAGCGGAAGTCGCCGGGCTCGGGAAGTTCGCTTTCTTTTGGAGAGTGATTCTTCCAGTGTCAAAAACAAGCCTTGTCACTTTGGGTGCTTATGGTTTCCTTACAACATGGAATATGTATTTATGGCCATTGCTCGTAACAAGCACAGACCAGGTGAGGACAGTACAGATCGGCTTGAAGCAGCTGCAGTCCCAGGAAGTCGCGACCGAATGGGGCGTCGTCATGGCGGGAGTGATCGTGGTCATCATCCCGACGCTGCTCTTGCTTTTCGCAGGACAGAAGCAGCTCCAAAAAGGCTTGACCCAGGGAGCGCTAAAGTAGTTCATTTCGGGTTCAACTTCTGGTATCCAGAAGCATTTTAATAAAAGGGGTGTTCAGCAAGATGGTGAAAAAGTTTCGTTGGTTTCTCGTGATCAGTGCGATTTTCAGTCTGTTGGTCATGTCAGCATGTTCGAATGATGCAAGCAAGGGAGATGACAAAGACAAGGAGAAGGATGGCGGAACGAAGCCTGGCGAGAAAACAGAAATCTCATTCTGGCATGCGATGTCCGGGCCGGGCCAGGAAGCACTTGATGGCATTGTCGCTGATTTTAACAATTCACAGGATCAGGTTGTTGTAAATGCAGAGTTCCAGGGTACTTATGAAGAAGCACTGACTAAGTTACGCAGTGTTGGCGGGACCGATAATGCGCCTGCTATCATGCAGGTTTTTGAAGTAGGAACAAAGTACATGATTGAAAGTGGCTTCATTGAACCGATGCAGACATTCATTGATAAGGATGATTATGATCTGTCTCAACTTGAGGAAAATATCCTTAACTACTATAAAGTTGATGGCAAGCTGTATTCGATGCCGTTCAACTCCTCGACACCGGTGATGATTTATAACAAGGATGCCTTTAAGGAAGTAGGTCTTGATCCGGAAAAAGCGCCTCAAACATTCAGTGAAGTAAAAGCAGCTGCTGAAAAATTGACGAAGAAAAACGAGCGCTTTGGCTTCTCGATGCTGACATATGGCTGGTTCTTTGAACAACTTGTAGCGACACAAGGCGGTCTGTATGTCGATAATGATAACGGACGTTCTGATGACGCAACAAAAGCTGTGTTCAATGGGGAAGAAGGACTGCGAGTCTTCAAATTTCTAGACGACATGAATAAAGCAGGAACATTCGGCAACTACGGAACGAACTGGGATGATATCCGCGCTGCCTTCCAGACAGGCAAAGTCGCGATGTACATGGATTCATCAGCAGGTGTGGCAGGAGCGATCAATAACTCTTCCTTTGATGTAGGAGTTGCCTATATCCCATACCCAGATGAAGTCGAGAGACAGGGCGTCGCGATTGGCGGGGCGTCATTATGGATGAGCAAAGGGATCGGCGAAGATAAGCAGCAGGCAGCATGGGAATTCATGAAATTCCTCGCCTCACCGGAAAGCCAGGCAAAATGGCATATCGGCACAGGCTACTTCGCGATCAATCCAGCTGCATATGAAGAAGAAATCGTGAAAAAAGAGTGGGAAAAGTACCCGCAATTCAAGGTGACCGTAGACCAGCTGCAGGATACAAAACCATCATTTGCGACCCAGGGTGCATTGATTTCCGTCTTCCCAGAATCACGCCAGCAAGTCGTAACCGCACTTGAAAACATGTACCAGGGAACACCGCCGCAGGAAGCACTCGACCAGGCAGCTGAAGGAACAGACAGGGCGATTGGAATCGCGAATAAGACGAAGAAGAAGTAAGTGCTATCGAGAGAACGTCACTTTTCACCTCTGCAAATGTGGCGTTCCTTTTTTACTGGGATCTATATTTATCAATATGAAAAAAGCTCCACAATGGGAGCTTTAGATCTGATTAGCAAGTAAAGTTACGGCTGCACTAAGCAATGCAGTAGCTAATAGCAATCCTGCATACAAAATATTTTTTTGTCTCGCTTTTTTCCTCTGCATTTCTTCTGGTGTAATCCAATTGTTTGACATCAAATTTTCTCCTTTTATTTTGATGGTAGCTGGCTGACTTTTCCCGTGGAAGAGGTCCCTATAGCTTTGCGTCATCATTTTTCAATGATTTTGCCCTTTATATAAATATCTCAATTGTAAAAAAATAATCAATAGGTATTTTGTCACAAAATGTCGTATTAAGGCATATAGAATATGGAAAAAACAAAAAAAGTGGCAAAACAGCCACTTTTTTTGTAATTTATATTCTTTTAGCGCCGATAAATCTTGGCTTCCAATATGGGTTATTGATGCTGGCAATTGATACACCTTTAGAAGTTGCTGAGTGGATCATCTGTCCATTTCCTATATAAATCGCTACATGAGTGACTTTTCTTCCACCGCTAGTGGCGAAGAATAATAGGTCACCAGGTTGGTATGAGGTAACTTTGGTGCCGACATTATACATTTCTTCGGCGGTGCGAGGTAAATCAATACCTGCTTTATCGAATGAATAGTTTACTAGACCTGAACAATCAAATCCATTTGGATTATTTCCAGCCCATTTATATTTCACACCAAGATTGCTCTTGGCCACGGATATTGCTTTTGATTTATAATCACCAACAGGAGTAACAGATGCCTTTTTTACGGCTGTTTTCTTTACTGTTGCTTTTTTGGTGGTTTTAGGGGCAATGTATTTTGAACTTACATAACCTGTTTTTCCTTTTGTTGAAACTTTTGCCCAACCTTTTGATTGAGATGAAACAGTTACTAGCTGGTTCTTAGGAAGTTTAGCAACTATTTTTCCGGATGTAGCAGGTTTATTACGCATATTTAATGATCCAGAATTAACTTTCACATAATAAGTCTTTCCAGAGGCAGAGGCTTGATCGATAGACGGTGCGACAGTAGCTACCAAAGCGAAGAGCAACAAGGATGCTAGGATTCTCTTAAACAAGTAGTTTTACCCCCGTTAATTAAAAGTTAAACCTAGTATATAGCGAAAGGGGTTACAAACAAATAACGGTATAATTACATTTATATTACAATTTGCGACATAATTCCCAAAGAAGAAACAGGAAATGTACAGAATGAGTAAAAAATACCCCTTGCTAGAGTGAGAGATTAGCAATCTCTCAGGTGTCAAAAATAAGTGAGTTATCATTTGATGCAAAAAATCTCCACCCGAAATGGGGGAGGCTATCATTCCCTGCTATGAGAAAAGCCTTTCAACGAGCCAGAAGGCTCCAAATAGAATGATCACAATCGATCCATATTTAATGTATTTGCTTGAATCCTTAAGACGATGAAGATAGGTAAGTAAAGGGAGTACCAGCAGTACAATCATAATCTGTACTACTTCAATTCCAATATTGAAGCTTACAAGTGCCAATGCAATGTTTCCCTTTGAAAGGTTCATCTCTTGAAGGATATTCGCGAACCCAAGACCATGGATCAGTCCGAAGACAAAGGTCAATCCCCAGCGATGGTTTACTTCCTTTCTGAAAATATTCTCCATGGCCACATAGATGATGCTCAAGGCAATCACGGACTCCACAAATTTTGAAGGTAAATCCATAATTCCCAAAACAGCAAGGCTCAACGTGATGCTGTGGGCAATAGTAAAGGAAGTCACAATCAGTGCATATTGCTTGAATGTTTGCTTCCTCAGCAATAAGGCGAACAGAAATAAGAGATGATCATAACCAGTTAAAATATGCGACATTCCAAGCTTGAAAAATGACAACCAGGAAGAACTCGCTGTCTTATTTCCGGATGCCCCGTCTGCTGGGCCGGTGCTAGAAGAAGAATCTCCCCCTGCCTGCTGTTCTTGCTGAGGTTCTGTGAGAAGTATGGTCCAGGATCTATTTTCTCCCTGAAGAGCAGCTTGACTGGATTCTCCGAAAATGGTGGCGGATAGCAGGTTCACATAATTTGTATCTACGTCTTTGTAATAGAGACCGTCATTAATGGTAATGGTATCACCTGGCTGATATGCAGGATATTTCAAAGAAAGAGAAAGAAATTCTTTGTTATCCTTTTTATCAATTTTCATAGAGAGCAACTCAGGTTCTTGCTGCTCGTTATTTTTATCAAGAATCACACTATGTGTAAGAAATTCAACAAGGTGGTCTTCCTCGCTATTGATTTCTTTCATCTGAAGAATATTATCTTTATTTTGGTCGATATCTTCTTGGAGTTCAATGATTGAGAGTGTATCTATAGAGAAAGAAACAGTTGTCTCATTTTCATTGAATTGGATGTTTGTAAAGCTTGCACTGTAAGGATGCGCAAAAGTAAGCGCAGGGAAGGTAAAAAGAATTAAACTGACTATTGCCATGAAGCGAAAAACTGTTTTTGATTTAACCTTTCGTTGTCTATCCATCTTCACTTGATGCCCTCCTGATATGTTAAATGGCTATATATTCCTACTTAGTATAATCATATTTTCCTAATTAAGTATAGAACTGTAAGCGGAATGTCGAATTTTAACTTAATTTAAATAATTATATATCTTTAGACCTAAATTAATTATAAAATTGAATTAATTACGGCATTTTAGGGAAGGAGTGCTTATTTAAAAAGATTACATATTAGATAGAAAAAGAGGGAAAGGAAGGTACTTTAATGAACAGGAAAATAAGAAGTTACAGAAAATGGACAAGTTTGTTCATGGCTGCTTTATTGCTTATTAGTACGTTTTTACCAAGTAGCTCGGCAATAAAGGTAAGCGCCTCCATTGCTGAGAATGTTATCATCAGTCAGATTTATGGCGGGGGCGGAAATAGTGGAGCGACATTTTCAAATGATTTCATAGAGTTATATAATCCTACAGATCAGGAAATCTCATTAGAAGGCTGGTCGATCCAGAAGGCCAGCAGTACGGGTACAAGTTGGCAAAAGATTAACCTGGCAGGGGTAATTAAACCTTACAGTTATTATTTAATCCAAGGTAAAGAGGGTTCGTCTGTTAAAGATAAGCCTTTGCCACAATATGATATAAATGATCCGAATTTTGATATGGGATCAAAGACTGGAAAGGTATCACTAGTAAAACATACTGAGGAGTTAACTGGAAAGAATCCTGAAGGTTTAATAGATTTCGTTGGTTTTGGATCTGGTACTGAGGGATATGAAGGATCAGGCCCTACTCCTACTTTATCCAATTCAACCAGTGCTCAACGTCGTCCTTATGCAAACGTTGAACCAGCAGCAGGCTTAGGTAATGCGTGGGATTCGGATGATAATGCTCTAGACTTCGTAGCAGCAACTCCTGTTCCAAAAAACAGTGAAAGTCCTGCTGAACAGCCGATGGAGTCAAATACTAGCTTGCAGCCTGTTGGCAGCAAGGTTCTATTTACACTTCAAGATTCCTCAGTCACAATTAGCGGTCTTGCAGAAGCATCATTTGCAAACTCAATGATTAAAGTCTATGAAACTGGCTCCAAAGGAAACGAGCTTACATCTGCATCATCAGCTGCTGATGGTTCTTTTGAAGTCAGTTTCACGATTGAAAATACATTGAATTCTGTATTCATCACGGCCACTCAGGACGGCAAAGACGAAAGTGAAGCGGTCCAGGTCGATGTAGCGACAGCAAGTGAAAGTGTTGTGGCAGATAAATTAAGCTACAGCATTGATGGAGATGGCAAAGGTACGCTTATAGGGAATGCAGGGGCGGCAATCTCGCGGTCACTCATTAACGTATATCCAAATTCATCAGCTAATTCACAGGAAAGATTGAATGCCGAAGCAGTAGAAGTTTTAGCCACGGGCGGCTTCACAGCGATTTCTTTTGCTGATGCTCCAGATGCTGTATATGTGACACAGCAAACAACAACGAGCAACGGCATCATGCTCGAAAGTGTGTCGGTATCAGTCACGAAGGCAGATACTTCTACAACTACACCTTTAAGTGAAGTGAAACAAACGGATGATAAGGGAATCCTGAAAAATCTGAATCAATTTTTCACGGTTGAAGGGATTGTCACAGTTGATAATGGAGTAATGGGAACCCAGAAAAACAATTTTTATATTCAGGACGAGACAGCCGGGATCAATATATTCGGTTATCTTGATACTGGATTGACAATTAAAAGCGGCGATAAGCTGAAAGTAACAGGTAAACTGATTCAATATAAAGGTTTGTCTGAACTGGATGCAACAGCTATCACTAAAATAAGTGAAGGCAATGAACTGCCGCAACCTAAGGATGTTACAATCCTGGATCTGAATACATTCACTACCGTTGAGCCTCTTGAAGGCAGCCTTGTAAAAGTTACCGGGAAGGTTTCAGCTGTAGCATCTCAAGGATCAAACTGGAATGTAACTTTAGTCGATCAAAATAATAAAGCAACGACAGTCAGGATCATGGAAGCTACCGGAATCAAGGGTGATGAAGTATTCACGGCTGAAAAGAGCTACACTGTCACCGGGATTGTCGGACAATACACCTCAAATGCTACACATGTAAGCGGGTATCAGGTATTTCCGCGAAATGTGAAGGATATAACTGCACAATTAAGCATTGACCACGCACCTTTAACTCAGGTTTATAAAAATACTGATGTTGAATTTGTCGCAAAGGCAAGCGGAGCAGAAAAAGTCACTGTTTTCTACCGTGCAAACAGCACTGTGGATTATACTGCTTTACCGATGGCAGAAGGAAGCGATGGGCGTTATACGGCTGTGCTTGAAGCAGCAAATGTTCCTCAGGACGGCTTTGAATATTATATTGAAGCAGCTGAAGGCAGCAAAACACAAACATCAGGATCAAGTGAACAACCACATCAGGTTACTTTGACAGAGGACAAAGAAGGTCCTCGCCTATATGGTGAAACACCAGTTGGCGGCTCAAAAGTAGAGAGTCCAAAACCGGAAATTTCGGTACTGATGGAAGATCCAAGCGAAGTTGATGAAACAACAGTGAAGGTTTGGCTGGATGGAAAAGCGGTAGAATCTGCATCCATCAGCAAAAGTCAGGTGAAATTCACACCTGCAGAGGGACTGTCCCTTGGAAAGCACACTGTAAAAGTAGTTGCTGAAGATAGCTTAAGCAATGCAAGCGAATTTGAATGGACATTTGAAGTCGTCACTCGTTTTACTGGTGGCGAACACTTCCGTGGCACAACACATAACCATACTAAGATTTCTCATGATGCAACTGGGGAACCTTTAGATGCACTGAAGGCTGGCCAGAGGTATGGATATGACTGGTTCGCTTTCTCCGACCACTCACATGATATCGATCCTGGACAAATGGATACAGTTGAGCGTGAAGGACTGGCCGAGCGGACTGGCGGTTCAGACTGGCAGTTAACGAAGGATCTATCTGATCAATATACGAAGAAAGGAGAATACGTTGTATTCCCAGCGTTCGAAATGACGTCAACTACATGGGGCCACTCGAATGTTTTCGGAACAGAAAACTTCATTGACCGTAATGTTAATGGCAAGATGTATCAGGACTTGAATAATTATTATGCATGGGTAATGACATATGATGATCTTGTCGGGCAGTTTAACCACCCTGATATGTCCAAAAATGCATTCAACAACTTCAAGCCATACGACAAAGACGCTGACAGGCTCTTCACGATGCTTGAGGTTGGAAATGGTTCAGGACACTATGGCTACGCTAATGCAGAGAAAAAATTCTTCTCGGTCCTTGACTTAGGATGGCATGTAGCACCGACATATGGTGAGGACAATCATGAAGGTACATGGGGTCAGACAAGGGCGAGAACAGTGATCGTTGCTGACAGTCTATCGCAGGAATCACTGCTGCACTCGATGCGTAATATGCGTGTGTACATGGTAGAAGACCCTAACTTTACATTGGATGTAACGGCAAACGGATTCTACATGGGTTCCACTGTCGATAGTAAATCACTGAAATTCAACATTTCAGGAAATGATGCAGTAGCGGAAGACAAGTCAATGGCTGATTATAGCTATTTATCCGCTGACTATAAATCGGACGACAGAGTTGAAAAAGTTGAATTGATTTCAAATGGCGGCACTGTAGTAGATTCGATTTCTCCGATGGAAAAAGATTTTACATGGGAGCCTTCTTACACTGTTACTGGAGGCCAGCAATGGTTTGTTGTAAGAGTGACCCAGGCTGATGGCGAGCGCATGTATTCTGCTCCGATCTGGTCTAAAGAAGAAGCTGTTGATGTTAAAGTCAACGGAATTGATGTTGCAGGTGATGTCATTGTTGAGGGCAACCCAGCTACGTTAAAAGCGAATATCAGCAACAACGGAACTCAAGAAATCAAGAATCTTAAGGTTGACCTTTACTATGATGAAGTGAAGGAAGCAAACCAAATTGGTGCACAAACACTCTCTTCGATCTTGTCAAAAGGTGTGGGAACAGCGGAGTTCACATGGAGCAGCCCTGTTAAAGGCAACCATAAGTTGATCGCAGTTGTTACTTCACTGGAAGGTCTTGGTCTGGGTGATTCGAAATTTGAGCTGCAGGTACAGGTCAAAGAACCATTAGGCATTAAAGTGCTGATCGATGCAAAGCACGGTAATGAAAACACAAGCAGTGATGGTGGTTCGTATAAAGACAACCTTAAGGCATTCACTGTCCTTCTTCAAAAAGAGGGATATACAGTTGAGGAAAATACGAAGACGATTACAGACGAAGTATTATCAAATGTGAAACTTTTAGTGCTGACACATCCTAAGACCGATTTGACTCCAGAGGAAAATACTGCTGTTGCCAAATTTGTCAAAGAAGGCGGAAGCTTAATGATGGCAGGAAAGAGCAACTACAGCACAAATCCTGCTATTAACAATGACCTGCTTGCTGAAATTGGAGCAGAAATCCGCATGGGGAATGATGGAGTATTTGATGTAAGTGAAGATGGCAACTTCTGGAGTGATCCAGCAAAGAGCCCATTCGCAGTCAGATTATTCCCAGGTTTGGTACCAAATTATATTACTGACCGCGTATCATTCATTGACTATTACAGCGGAACAAGCTTATCCGGTCCGGACAATACAGCTTTGACTGACAGCGGAAAAGTGACGATACTTGCAAAAGGTAATGAAACAACCTATCAAGGCAATATCAAAGGTGGATTTACCTACGATACTGTATCAGATGAAACTGGCGGTTCAGCAATCCCAATGATTGCATCAGAAGAAATCGGCGAAAAGGGCCGTATCATTGTATCCGGTATGAATATTTTCAACGATAAGCAAATGGATGAATCCTATGAACCAAAAGGTAATGATGAGTTTACGCTGAATGCGGTCAACTGGCTCGTGGATCGTGAAACTACAATCACAAGAATCGGCGATGCAAGAAAGCTTGCTGAAGATACGCACACAGTGATCGAAGGAACAGTCACAACAGGTGCAGGAGTATTCTTTGACGCATTTTACGTCCAGGATGAAACTGGCGGAATCATGGCATTCCAGGAAGTACCTGATGGCTCGCTCAAACCGGGTGATAAGGTCCGTATTTATGGACATATCATCACATTCGATAAAAACAAGGAAATCGAGTTTGCCAAATTCGATCAGGATGTCATCAAGTTTGGCGAGGGAGATCCTATACCGCCAAAACAAGTGGCAACTGGAGAAGCAACATCAGAAGCTAACCAGGGATTGCTTGTTAAAGTCAAAGGTAAAGTTGTCTCCAAATTTGATGATAACTCTTATGTAATTAATGATGGTTCAGGTGATGTACTAGTATTTACTGATGGTTACATTGTGAACCAAAGCGGACCTGTTCCTCTGCTTATGATTGGTGAAACGCTTGAAGCAGTGGGTCTTTCAGGTTCATTTGCACAGGGCGAACGAATCAGGGTGCGTGATACTCAAGAATTGCAAAAGGTAATTGAACTTCCTGGTGGGGGAGGCACAGATCCAGATGATGGTGATACTGACCCAGGAAATGGCGGAGTTAAACCAGGTGACGGTGGAACAAAGCCAGGAGATAGCGGAACGAAACCAGGTGATGGTGGAACGAAGCCAGGCGATGCTGATAACAAACCAGGAAATAACACATCCAAACCAGGAACTGTGGTAACATCAGCCAAGGGAGTAATTACACCAGTTGGAAAGGTTTCTGGAGATAAGAAGTCAATGAGTGTAGTTATCGAGGGAATTAATTTAGAAGATATCGAAAAAGGACAAGTGGTTGAAATCAAACCAAAAGATGCAACTACCACTGAAGTGCTTGAAGTAACATTGGCTTCAGCTGCACTTGAGAATTTAATCGAAAATAATAGTGGAATGAAGATCAATAAGACAGATGCTGAATTAATTATTCCGCCAGCTATGCTTGAAATGATGGTGGAATTGGCTAATGGAAAAGACGTTTCTATTACTTTGAAGAAAATGTCAGCTCCAGGGGCTATTGGCTCGGTATACGACTTTACTATTCTTGCAGGTACTGAAACACTGCATGACTTTAATGGCAAGAAGATCACTATTGCCCTAAATGTCGACCGGGATGCTGTAAAGGGAATTGATCCGGCAAATATTAAAATGTACTACTACAACGAATCCACCAAGAAATGGGAAGTTCTAAAAGATAGCGTGTACGATGCTAAGACAGGAATTGTAACAGCAACGACTACACACTTCAGTACATTTGGTGTCTTCGAAGCGACAGAAGAAACAAAAGGAGCTCCGGTTACAATTGAAGAAGGCAATAAACTGCCAGAGACAGCAACGAATATCTATAATTACTTGATTGCTGGTCTGCTTCTATTAATTGGTGGCACCTTCATTCTTTTCCGCCAGCGCAGAAGAGCATAATATCTAATCAAGGAACCTTATCCTCCATTGAGGGTAAGGTTTTTTGTCTGATCCCGGTTAAATCAATAGCTCAGAACAGGGATCAGACAATTTCATTACAATTAATCATTTTTATGACCTTTCTTATTTTGTCTGCTAATAACTGTTAACAGTAATAACTTTTCTTCGGGACTCAACATGCTCCAGCTTCCTGCTTTTACTTTCATATAAAACACTCCTTTGAAATGTATTTTTTTTACTTTTGTTTCTGTAATCCCTATATACCGCCTTTTTCAAAAAGTGAAACAACAAAAGTTTCTACAAATTACCAGGTAATCCTACAAGCTAGTCCACATCTTTTGTCGAAATGTCATCGTTCAAGGATATAAAATTTTTCCAGTTTGAAGTTATCTCCGCCTCAAGACTTAGAACACAGTACAAACTGAGTCTGTAGAAAAACAGCCTGTTTTGCAGTATTGTATAAGGGAGAAAACATTTTTTTACAGCGAATGAAACATTATGTGCCTCCTATTCGTATAAATAGGAAGATTTTAAACAGGAGTCGATACACATGAATAAATTCCTTTCACGATTCATGCAAACTGGTGCGGCAATTCCTTTTTCGGCGTTCATCTGGCTGCTAGCCTTTGCTGGTTTTGACCAGACGTTCTGGATGTCCTCGCTATATGGGTTAATTGGCGGGGGTGTAATGTATTTTGGACTGGGTTCATACCTGCAGAAGCGCTTTCTGGAAAAAAACAGACTTACGATGAAGGAATACAAATATATAAGTAGAAATCTTAAAGAAGCGAATGTGAAAATCAACAGGATTCAGAAGTCGCTCTTCTCTGTCCGGCATATTCGTTCGCTTAAACAAAGAATGGAGCTTCTACGGCTTGTGAAAAACATTCAGAAGCTAAGCAATCGCGAGCCAAGAAGATTCTTCAAAGCAGAGCAGTTTTATTTTTCACATCTTGACTCAATTATGGAACTAAGCGAAAAGTATGCCTTCCTATCATCACAGCCCGGAAAAAATCGCGAGTTGGAGCGATCTTTATATGATACCCAGGACACTTTAAAGGACCTTACCAAAATCGTTGAGAAGGATTTGAGTTATATGCTGGCTGACGATATTGACAATCTGAATTTTGAAATTGACGTGGCAAAGCATTCAATAAAGAAGAGAACTGAAATTCCTGATGAAACCAGGAGGTTAAAATAATGACTGAAAAAAATCCTGACCTTTTAAAAAATACCGGTAATATCATGGATGATATATTGAAGAACCCATTTGGTGATACACCGGAACTTCAGTTGCAGCCCAGCCCACAACAACACGATAGTAAACCGGTGAAGCTTATTGATGTCATTCCTGAGGAAAATCGGCAAAGGGCCTACCAATTGGCTGAACAGATTGACCCTAAAAACCACCAGGCAATGATTCAATATGGTACCCAGGCACAAGGGAAGCTCCTGACTTTTTCGCATGCGATGCTTGAACATGTCCAGAAAAAGGATGTCGGAGAAGTAGGGGAGATCATCAATGATTTGGTGAAGCACCTGAACAATATGAACCCTGATGAGCTAAGCACCGAAAAGCCGTCATTCTTTGCCCGCATGTTTGGCAAGCTTTCGGGGTCTGTCCAGGAAATCCTCTCCAAGTACCAGAAGACAGGGGCTCAAATCGACCGGATCAGCGTAAAACTAGACCGAAGCAAAAATGTGCTGTTATCAGACATCGGAATGCTTGAGAAATTGTACGAAACGAACAAAGAGTATTTCAATGCGCTCAATATCTACATTGCTGCTGGAGAGTTAAAGCTTGAGGAACTCCATGAAAAAACAATTCCAGAGCTTAAGAAGGCCGCAGAAGCTTCCCAGGACCAGATGAAGTTCCAGGAAGTCAACGACATGCTCCAGTTTGCTGACCGCTTGGATAAGCGTTTATATGACCTGAAATTAAGCAGGGAAATCACCATCCAGAGTGCACCGCAGATTCGCTTGATCCAGAACACGAATCAGGCGTTAGTGGAAAAGATTCAATCATCAATCGTGACGGCCATCCCACTCTGGAAAAATCAGGTGGCCATTGCCTTGACACTGATTAGGCAGCGTCATGCAGTTGAAGCGCAGAAACAAGTTTCCAAAACGACAAATGAACTATTGCTGAAAAATGCTGAAATGCTTAAGACAAACACAATAGAAACGGCCAAAGAGAACGAGCGCGGTATTGTCGATATCGAAACATTGAAGAAGACTCAGGAAAACCTAATCACGACTTTGGAAGAAACTTTAAGGATTCAGGAAGAAGGCAGATCGAAGCGTCGACAGGCTGAAATGGATTTGGCTTCAATGGAAAATGAGTTGAGATTGAAGCTGTTAGAGATAAAGGAAAAATAATTAAAAAACCTGATTAACACTAAAAAAGTGATAATCAGGTTTTTTAATGTCCTTCGTTAAGCCAGTAGTTTTTACTCTATCCAAATTGGAGTTTTTTGTGTCTGTTATTACATCTGAATGCTGTTTAACCATAATAAGATCTTAAATCATAATGAAGTAAGTTAGGTGTTTTTTATTCTTAAACAAATATGTTTATTAAAAAGAAAGTTCTACAGGTAGTACACTCTGAGATATCCTATTAAAACAAAAAGCCAGTTACCATAGGGCAACAAGCATCATCACTAATATAAAAATGTAAAAGTTGGCATATGTCTACTTTTTGGTTAGTTTAAAATTTTCGTCCTGGGTCTGTTGAAAAATTTGATATAGGTACTTCCATTCCCGCATTTGTATACTTTAATTCCAATTAGCTTTAAAGGTGTATAAATCTCTTTCATGTGCAATAGCGGCATAAATATTCCTCCATAGTTATTGTTTCTTTAACTATACCTAAATAAAGAACATTGCGGTATATACTGTTCTCGATAAGAAACGACAGTATTAGATTAAATAAATAGCCGTTATTGACATATCATGTAGAAAAAAGATAGATATTCAGGAATTATAGTCCCACAATATAACCCACTCGTCTTTGTATCTAACCACATAGACTTCTTGAATGAAGCTGAATTTTCCGTACTTACCTGAATAAATTTGGACAACATCAAATTTATACGCTGTTTTAAAAGGCTTTCCGTCAGACGCTGCTTTCCATCCCTTGACCTCTTTTGGTTCACTAATTTCATATTTAAAAGTCTCAGCACCGAAATGTCCAAAAAATACGTGAGCACGATCTTGTATAAAAGATGCTTTTGTGAATTTCTGTTTCATAAATGGATGGAAAAGATCCCAGGAGTCGGAAAAGTTTCCGGTTTGTTCGAAACGGTAAAACTTTTTTACTGTAGTGAGTGCCTGGTTGGAGTCAGGCCTCAGGAGGACAGTGGTCAATACAACTATAAAAGAAACTAATATAAATAACACAAGGTATAATTTAAGAGGGGAAAATCTTTTTCGGTACATGTGTAAAACTCCTTCAGGAATTTGTCCATTCATTATATGAGGAGTACTCGACAGTTATACGGGAGGATATCACAGTGAATTAGTAAACAATAACAAAAAAGGAAATCGCAGAAGATTCCCTTAAACTAAACAATTTATTGTGATCCTTCAAGAAGGTCTATGTCTAATGTGCCCACTTCTTGACCATCGACAAGAAGTTTCCCATCTGAAATAGTAAAGTTCTTGTCTAAATAATAGATACCGCTGCTATAATCTTGCACGTAAGAGAGTTGGTAATCACCATCAGGAAGGCGGAACTGATAGGACCCAGAAATGATATAGCTAGTATACTCAATGTTACTATTTTCATTGATGTGTTTGATGGCAACGTTGCCATCCCAAACAGTTTTCTCGCCATTAAATACCTTGCCTTTTAGTGAAACAGGAGGTATTGAGATTGAGAGATTTGTTGCAAGTTCACCATTTACATATAGTTGACCAGAAATGATGCTGAATTCAATATCCGGATTAAAAATCGTCTGGTCATTTAGGTACACATTAGATATTTTGTAAACTCCGTCCGGTAAACGATGTTGGAAATAGCCTTCCTCATTTACATTAATAGAGTAGTAAACAGGCTCATGTACATTGCTTATCTCCTGTACACTGAGTTGACCTGAAATCAAAATATCCAGTTCTTTAAGGGTTCCTTTTAATGTCACAGGTGGCACAGAAACATCAAGTTGAGCCTGCAGCTTGCCGTTAATATATAACTCACCAGACATAATGCTGAAGGTAATGTCTGGCATGTAAGACGTTCCCTCTTGAAAAAGGTTAACGCTATAAATCTTATAATCTCCATCAGGCAGGCGGGATTGAAATTTGCCGTTTTCATCAGTATAAATATAGTAGTATGAATAGTTATCAAGATCGATACTTTCTATATTGATTGATCCCTCGACAGGATTTCCTGAATCAGTCAGTGTTCCATATAAGGAAACTGGGGGAGCTGGAATTTCTAGGATGTCTTCCGGTTCCCCGTTAACATGCAGCAGGCCCGAGATGATACTGAATTCTATTTCGGGATGGAATATTGTACCATCATCAAGGCTCACCTGACTCAGTTTATATGTTCCGTCAGGTAAACGGGATTGGAACTCTCCGTCTTCATTTGTCCAAGCCCATAAAGAATTTGGATTCACAGGGTCTTTCATATCCAGGATGGTAACACTGCCGCCAACATGACTTCCTAAATCCGTAATGATTCCTTTCAACGTGACAGGCGGAGCAGCAATTTCGAGTAAGTCATGAGGTTCTCCGTTTAAATATAGCTGTCCTGATACTATGCTGAATTCCATTCTTGGACTGAAAATGGAACCGTCATATGTGCTTACTTCGCTAACCATATAATCCCCATCTCTTAAGCGGGATTGGAACTGTCCGTCTTCATTCGTTCCGATACCTACATATAAAGGGTCAGGATTATTCAGTTCCCTGATAGAAATATCCCCGTAGATAGGCTTGCCAGCATCAGTAAGGACTCCCTTTAATGTAATAGGGGGAGCTGATATCTCAAGGTTATTCTGCGGCTGACCGTTTACTTGCAATTGTCCTGAGACAATACTAAAATCAATTCCTGGATCAAAGTAAGATCCATCGTTCAAAAAGACCGTATTTACTTTATAATCCCCATCAGGGAGGCGTACTTTAAAGGTACCTTCATCACTTACCCAAACCATTGATGGATAGGAACTCTCGTAATCGTCTTTTTTATAAAAATTAACTGTACCTCCAACTGGGTTTCCAGAATCAAAAAGGGTACCTGTCAGTGTAGCAGGGGGTACAGATAAATCAAGGTAATCCTGCTCTTGACCATTAACCTGTAATTGCCCGGATACAATCCTGAATTCTGTTCCTGGACTATAGCTTGTATTATCATGCATATAGACATCAGAAACCATATAATCCCCATCTGGCAATCTTGATTCAAATTCACCTTGTTCATTTGTATTTACGGATAAAAATAATGGGTTTTCAGCATTGTTTAGCTCAGCGATATACAGGCTCCCCGCTATAGGATTCCCTGACTCAGAGAGTGTTCCTTTTAATGTAATCGGGGGAAGAGTGATTTCTAATAAATCTTTCTTCTGATCATTAACATATAACTCACCCGAGACAATCCTGAATGTGAGTTCCGGGTGGAGTTCCGACCCGTCATGAAGATATATGTCGGTAACTTTATAATCACCATCAGGAAGTCGGAAATTAAAGATACCCTCTTCACCTGTGTATCCCCAAATTACATTATCTTCATTGTTGAGGTCTCTAATATAGAGGTCACCTGATACTTTTGACCCTGCATCAGACAGAATCCCTTTTAACGTGACAGGCGGAACTGAAACCTCTAGGGTATCGATTAGTTGTTCGTTTACATATGTTTTCCCACCAAGGATGGTAAAAGGAAGATTAGAAACATATCGGGTTCCATCCTCGAAGTAAATATCATCCAGTCTATAATCCCCATCTGCAAGACGCATGGTGAATGTTCCACCATCTTCAAGACTCCTTGAACTGCAAAAATTTTGCTCATCGGAACATACAGTATATGAACCGCTGGTGACGGTGCTGTTTCCTTCGGTAACAAGTCCTTTTAAACTGTATGGAGGTACCTGCAGCTCTAAAAGCTCCTTCTCTTGCCCGTCGACAAAAAGTTCACCATTAATAATTTCAAACCTGCCTGAAAACCAGACATCCTCTTGATCGTCAAATAAGTAACCGCTAATCGCTTCATAGGTCCCGTCATCCAAACGTAAGGAATAAATTCCCTTCTCATCTGTTGTTGTAGTTAACCACAGATGGTCTATATCTTCTGAAACTCCATGAATATCAACTCGTCCTTGTAAAGCTTTTCCGTTATCCATTAACTTTCCAAACAAAGTAAGAGGTGGTAAATCAATGGTGAGAGTTGTGATTTCTTCATCATTTTGAAGCAGGTGTCCGCCTCTTATTTCAAAAGAAACATCTACTGAACTAATTCGCAGTTGTTCATTGATTTCATTGATTTTATACTTTCCATCGTTCAATCGATATTGAAACTCGCCTTTTTCGTTCACCGGCATACTGTACCACTGGCCTTCTCCTTCAAAATACACGTCACCATTTGAAAGAGACTTCTTACCATCCGTCACGATCCCTTTAAGATTAATATCTGGAACAGTTATACTAAGTGATTCAGTCTTTTTGCCATCCAATAAGATTTGCCCGTTTTCAACTTCAAACGCTAAATGTTTCCAAGAGGAATAAGTACTATGATAGACACTCAGAAAATAAGAACCATTCTTTAATGCTCTAAGAGAAAATTCACCCTTCTTGTTCGTAACGACCTCCTGGATAAACTCATCATACTCATTTCCTTGCTTCTCTAAAACAATGTGAGCATCTGACAATGGGGAGCTAGAATCTTGAACTTTTCCTGTTAATGTTTCTATAGGTAGGTTAATAGATAAATGATCACGAGGCTCTCCATCTACAAGAATTTTGCTGTCTTCCACGATAAACCTTAAGTCATATACATATATTCCGCCGTTCATTTCGATACCATTCAGATAATAGCTTCCATCAGGCAAAGAAGCGGAAAAGCTTCCATCTCCTTTGGAGGAAACCGTATAAGCTTCAAAATCATAAGAGGTTTCTTTTAAAAAGATTAAATCAGCCTTTATTCCTTTCTTGCCTTCCTTTATCGTCCCATTTAAGTTATTGGATTGAGCGTTAGCTTTTTTACTATTTTTCTTCGCAGACAGCAAAATTTTCCTGTCTTCAATTTCGCCATCTTTTACAGAAAAGTACTCGTTTGTGGTTTGCCACTCATTGTTTTCACCTTTGAAGCCTTTAATGACATATGAACCGTCTGATAAGTCTAGGTTAATATAGCCTGCAACATCTGTAATGGTTTGATGGACCTTTGATTTTCCTTTTTCCTGATACATAACAAGGGTATTATCCAAGGGAGCACCATTATTACTTAAAGACATACTTACCATATTTTTGTCGGCTAATTCAGAGGGAGACTTTTTAATAGAGTTCTTCTTCTCAGGAAGAACAATCTCACTGTTTTTGGCACCTTTGATTTTTCCTTCTTTGACAATGAAATCTTTTTCTGTTTTCATCCATGCGGATTTATTCGTTTTAATTTCTTTAATAGTGTAAGTACCATCCTTCAAGTTTTCATTAAAGCTTCCAGTCCCATCAGTCATAATCTGAATCCAGTTTGCTAGACCTTTTGAATGAAGTGTAACCAAGGTATTCTTGAGAATGGTATCTCCAAGTAAAACTTTCCCGTGAACCATTTTGGCAGCAGCATCATATTTGCCAGCTTCTTTTGTAATAGAAGCACTTGCATAACCCATGGGTCCACTTATTACCAATAGGGTTAGCAATAACAAAAAAACAATCTTCTTAACCATCTATCTTCCTCCTTGTAATGTAAATAATAGCTTTTGCTAGAAGCTATTGATTCTCCAAGTTAATTATTTCGATAAAAAACAAATTTTTCCTTGGTGATAAAATTCCAATTGAAGATTTTCTTTCGACACAGTCTACAGGACTATCCTCAGCTTCCGAAGGAATAGATTGTTAATAATCCAACTCGTATTCAAGGTTGAAAAACCCATAATTAAAAATAGATTTAGTCATAGTTACATAGTAAATTTATAAGCCTGTTGATTGGGTGGTATGCGCGCAGAATTCTGCAGGATCAGATGGACAGGTGAGACTTACAGACGCCAACCCCGAAAGTATTTGCTTTGAAAAAGCCTGTAGTTGGCATTCTTCATAATTCTCCCCACGAAAAGCTCAGCGGCTGTAAAAGAAATCAACAGCCCTATTTCTCCTAAAAACAAAAGAAAGACTGTAAGCAAACGGGTTAGGATACCTATCACAAAAAGTAAATATACATTACAAAAAGTGGTGTCAATTGTATCGAAAATGACACTATTTTTGTGGATAAAATTGCGTAGCGGTTTGGTCCTTTTGTTTTTCCATGAAGCAATTTAATAAAACATTTTAACTTAGAAGGATTTACAGCCCTTTTTGTTGAAAGTCCTTATTTAACTAAAGTATTTGTCTTCACAAGAGGTTTGGAGGTTTAAAAAATAATGAATCTAAATAGTGTTAGTGGATTAATTTTAAGCCCTTCAGCTACTGAAATAGATATAGAAAAAGTAGAAAAAAGGTTGAATACGATACTTCCTATTTCATATAAAGCACTATTACAAGCTTCTAATGGTGTAGCTACTAATGAGGGAATAATCATTTACGGTACCGATGATATTCCAGAACGTAATGAAACATGGGAAACACAGGATTATGCACCTGGTTTTATCTCTATCGGTGATGATAGTGGTGGGAGAGTTTTTCTGATGTCTCTGTGTGATGAAGAAGAGATATTGATGGTTGATTCTGGAGACATGACTCCTGATCATGCCGAATTAATTTCAACTAATCTAATTCAATGGATTAATAAAGGTTTGAGAATGGATATACATGAAACATCAATTGTTGATTGGTCAGAAAATTGTAAAATAGTTGTAGTAGATGCGCAAGACGGAGCATTAAAAGACTTAATTAAAATTAAAGGGATATTGGGAATAAATATTCCTACTTCTGACTTACTTAAGGGATCGAAAAATTTACCATTTGTACTTACAGAGGAAATTCCTTATGGCAAGGCAAAGAAATTAATTGAGGAATTGGGAGACCTTAAAGTAAAACTAGAATTCCTATGACTATTCAACTCAAGAGGACCGAAAGGAAAATGTATTTGGGACTTTAGAAATATGGAGATGAACTATGGATAAGTTTCTACAATTTTTAGAGAATCATCTTGGTACAATTGAATATGGTTGGACTACTGATGACAAGGGAGAAAGACTTCCTGTTCAAATAGTAAAATACAGTAAAGGACCTTTTCCTGGTACTTGCACTTTCTCGACATTGGGTTTAAATAAGGTTCCTCTGACTTCCTCTGTTTCTGGAAAGCATACTTGGCAAGAGCTAATATTCATTTCATATGCGGATGTCGGAGATTTAAACATATCTGCTTTATTGGACCAAGTAAGTCAAATGGCTCTGACCTACGGTACTGCATATCTAAGAGGAGATGTGATTGGACCATATGGGCCAATCTTTGAAGATTCAACATTAGAAGCACTATATGTCACAATTCCAGGTTATTTTCCAAATTCATTTGATGCTTTTTTGGTAGATGATAAAAAAACAATAGTAATGGCTTGGTTAATACCAATAACATTAAGGGAAGCAGAATTTATTAAAGTATACGGCTGGGAAGAATTTGAAGACAAACTTGAAGAGTTAGATCCTGATTTAATTGATTTTAAACGTGAAAGTATTATTTAGTTTAAGTCCAGATATTTTAACCTATAATTGACAAGCCAATAAAATTTACCGCCTCTTATAAAGCGGCATTTTTCTTATTTACCAAACTTAATAAGAAAAATAAATCTCACTTCTAAAGCTCCTTGGAAAATTTTTCTTACATATTTTTTGCACCCGTATTGAAAACCTGCTTCGATCCTGCAATAGGAAATGGGATTGCTTTTGTTTCAGATAAATACATATGACGAGTTAAAAGAGAGTTTTCCAATGGCTAAAGGTTTTTCGATAGAATTTGTAGAACTAACATGGGTTAAAATTGACCCACCTCTGCCTTATTTTTATGGAATAGATAGTTGTGGAACAGGCATCTAAATAAATTTCTACTGTCGTTCTTATTAGTATTTCTCTTTATATCACTTATATATTTAGTTTCCTATTTTGTATTCTTCATTGTGAAGAGGGAAAGTCACTTGATCAACTGAGGTTAAGTTAATCAAGGCAGGTGTAACGAAAGCTGTTATTTAACCTAAGATGCAGCTTAGTTAAAGAAATATTGATGTGACTTTAGCAAGGTTCGGAGGGGAATTAATGGCCGAGAAAAACATTCATCCAGATTCATATTTTAAAAAATCGCTAACAAAATGGATTGTAAAACCTCTTAGAGAGTATGACTTTTTTAGATATAAAACAGCTTTTGTTGGCCGTGTAACAAATGATTCTATCTTTCAATTTATTAACTTACAGAAGGATGCATATGGAGGAAAAACTTTTACTGTAAATGTTGGAGTAAGGCCATTATTTATACCTCATGATTATCTTTCATTACAGCCTGGACAACGAATTGGATATTTTAAGTATGGTGCGGATAAATGGTGGAGCTTTAAAACTGAAGACAGAGCAGACCATAGTTTTATAGAAGTTAATCATATTATTAATGATTACGTTTTAGAATGGTTTGAGCAGACTAGCGAAACGAATGGGTTAATAAATTTATATACAGATAGCACGCAGGAACGTATTATACCTACTAGTTTAAACTGGCGATTTTTTGACTTAGGACATTTATATGCTAGACAGAAACAGTACGGTAATGCGATTGATGCTATGGAAACTGCACAGAAATATTTTCGATTACAACCTTTTGCCTGGTGTACAGAAGCCAGTGAAAAATGTGGGGAATTCATAGGTATTTTAAATAAGGGTGAATCAGAGGTAGATGATTATTTGAAAAATAGCGAGAGAATAAGCAAAATAAACCTAGGTTTGGACAAATAGATGCCAAAAAGAGTTATACAAACAACAAAACTGCTTGTTTATACACTGTTTTTATTATTCGACGAACGAAGCAGGATTGTTTAATAAAGAAGTGAAAAAATATTGCTGAATTTTACAGAGAAACGAGGCCTTATTTTGGGTATATCAGAAGAAAATAGGATTATTGCCCAAACAGCTCTTAAAGCATTTGGGGACAATCCAAGCGTTCATAAATATTGGGACGATAATCACAAAAGCTCTATTGATATTCTGTCTGTAAAGTCTAGAGAGTTTAACGATGTGGTTTTAAGATCCACTATAGGTTTATCAGATTATTCAATGGGATATGAAGACGTTTTTTTACCATTGCGAATTGAGATTGTTGGTGCGAGTGATTTGAATTGTTTCTCCAATGTATTAGCCACTTGTGCTTTCAACATTATTAACACTAAATTTGAGTGTTCCCTTGGCAGTATTTTCAAAGATGTTATTAATATGTATTTACCAGACAGCCCAATGAGCCATATTTTATTCGTATCTCCTTTTCTTTGGGGAGAGAAATTAAAGACATTAGATTTTAAAAGTAAAAAAGTGGGTTGGTTAATGGCTGTTCCTATATCTGAAGCTGAAAAAAGTTATGCTGATGAACAGGGATTTGAAGCGTTAGAAGACCTTTTTGAACAAGCACAAATAAATGTTTTTGATTTAGAACGGGAATCCATCTTGTGAAATTCTTATTGTGGTAACAAAAGTATGACCGATAACGCACGAAGTAAATCCGTTGCACTAAAAGAATTACAACAGGTAACAGGTTTTGGTATTTTTGCGAATCCATATTTTGAATGTGATGAGGCAATGGCACACGAATTAACTGCATTTGCCGTAGAACACCTAAATGCAATAGGAATGTACATATCGCCTGATGGCAAAAGCCATTTGTTTATGGCAGTTATGTCACATAATGTATCATAAAATTTAAGGAGGGATAGCCCTCCTTTTTACTTACCCAAAAGCAACAATCTTTTACAAAACAGTAGTTAAAGATGAGAGTATTAAAAAAATCGCTTAACAATGACGTTAAGCGATTTTTGATTACGAAATTGGCAGTTAAGATATACGACTTACAAATGTTTCTGTTAGTTTGCGAATTCCTTAACAAAAAATGGATTCTGAGCCGGTAAAAGTTTTTTATTGTTTACCGGCTAATTTAATGTCAGGAAAAGTTAGGGATTTATAATTAAAAATCATTCTCAGGCAGGTGTTCGATATAAGAATCAGACATTTCCATTATCAATTGAACATTATTGGTTTTTTCTTGCCTGTCCTTATCTAATGTGCTTGTTTTTTCTAATGCTCGTGATTGTAAATCATAGATATAATTATTTTCTCTTTTAGAATCAATGGCGAGCATTTCTTCATTAGTAATATATGAGCCAGACACCATATAATATCGCATACCAATCAGGTTATTATCAATGTTGGCAAGGTCACTGCCGAAGTGAATCATGTCATTGATCGGCAGACCCAGTAAGTTGGCGATAGTAGGTAAAACATCGATCTGTCCGCCGGTGGTAGTGATAATTTCGCCTTTCTTTTGTCCTCCGTAATGCGTGACTAAGGGGATATTAAATCTTTCAGTGATGTTATAGTCACTTCCCAGAAGATCCTTCAATAGTGTATTATCTACAGGTTTCTTAAGGGAACCATGAACTCCGGAATGGTCACCATATACAACCACTAGTGAGTTATCCCAAATACCTCTTTCCTTTAACCCCTCAATGAATTGCCCTAAGGCCATATCTGCATAATGAATGGATGTTAAATAATTACCTGTTAAGGTTTCTTCATATTTTTTTGGCAGTTGGAGCTGGATTTTGTCCTCTGGCAGCTCAAAAGGAGTATGACTAGAAAGAGCAATAACGTGAGCATAAAAACTTTGGTTCTTTTCCCTCAATTTACTTAAAACATCAAGCGTTTTGTCATAAAAAACTTCGTCAGATGTTCCCATGCCAACAACATCTTTTCTTCCAATATGACTCTCATCATAGTATTTTTCAAATCCTAGGGAAGGATAGAGTTCAGAACGGTTCCAAAAGTTAATATCGTCAGCATGTAGTGTTAAAGTCTCATAACCCCTTGCCTTTAAAAGGCGAGGAAGGCTGGGATATTTTTTGTTGCCGTACACTTCTGATGTAGCTTGGTTGCCAATTGGATATAAAGAAGTATTTACTATGAATTCAGCATCTGAAGTGTTTCCAGCTCCAATTTGCTGATAAACATTTGGATAGTAAGTGCTTTCCTTTATAAGTTTATTTAGGTTTGGTGTTATTTCCTCGCCATTTACAGCAAGATTAACAACGAAATCCTGGAAAGATTCCAACTGAATCATAACCAAATTTTGTCCTTCTGCTACTTTGTATCCTTTTTTATTGCTTTCTTCTACAATATTAATACCTATTAAGTCTGCTATTTTCTTGTTGTTTATATCAAATTCCTTATCCTGAGGTTTTAGTAATGCTCCCTGGACTTCTAGAGCTTGATAAGTAAAAATGCCGTTGTTATGCGATACAGTAATAGAATCCCAGAGGCGAGTATCTGAATTTATAAAGATTAGCCCAAAGAAAATTGAACATGCTGTTACGAGTACAATTCCAATCTTCCTTTTACTATTTTGCATTAAAGTAATAGACCTATTTTTAAATCGCAAGATTATTATAGTTAGCATGATTAGCAAAATATCAACGTAATAGAGCAAAAACAAAGGATTAAGCAGTACAGCCACGCTATCTTTAACGGCACCTAGCTGATTTGCCTGCAATAAATTATGATAGGTTGGAATGGTACCAAAATAGGCATGAAAAGTCAGAATCCCAACAATGACACTTGAAAGCAAGATGTCTAAGATAATATAGAATACTAGCTTACTTTTTGGGAAAAAAAGTTCTCCAATAGATAAAAGGATAAGAATAAAACTCATTTCAAAAAATAAGGCAGTAAATGGATTAAAGTCATCAAAAATTGCGATTCGTAAACTATAAACTTTTAAAAATGAAATAACAGAAAAAATAAGAAAAGGGTTTCTTATTATATTGTAAAATGATTTTTTTATCATTAGTTCCCCCAGAAAGTTTTACTTCATAATACCATAATATTTACAATATTTTAATGAAAATGTCATATGAGAAATGATATAGACAGTTAACATTTTAATTAATTGCAACAAAAGGGCCGAAAGGGAAACGTACGTATAAATTAATAGTTTAAATGGCCGATAATATAATATGTAAAATACTGTTAAGGGAGAATCACCATGAGAATCATAAGCGGAATTCTGGTCACACTTTCCTTTTTGCTTCTGTTAGCTTCGGAGGGTTATGCAGAAGAAATAAAACCCAAAATCTCAAAGTATAATACCGAAGTCTTATTTGATGAAAATAAAGACTTTGAAAGCAATGAGTTAATTATTAAATTCAAGTCCGAAGCCACATCCGAAGAAAAAGAACTTCTCCTGGAGGCCCTTAAAATGAAAGGGATCTCCCATCTTAAAAGAGGAGACTTCACCTTAGTTGAAGTACCTGGTAAAGCTGAACTAACTTTTGTGGCTGAAAAGCTCTTAAAATACAAAAAAGTTGAATATGTTGAACCAAATTACCAGATTGATTCTAAGTTCACTCCTTCTGATCCAAATTACAGCAAACAATGGTATTTAAAAAAAATACAAATGCCAAAAGCATGGGATGTTAGCAAGGGCTCATCGCTTGTAACGGTAGCAGTTGTTGACGGAGGAGTACAGACAAGTCATCCTGATTTGAAAGGAAAAATCATTTATCCATATGATGTTGTGAGAGGAAGCACATCTATCCTACCGGACGACCATGGAACGCATGTAGCCGGAATTATTGCAGCTACGATTAATAAGACTGGCATTGCAGGCATCGCGCCAAACGTAAAAATAATGCCTGTTAGTGTGTTCAACGGGGATGCTGCCGATATTTTTAATGTTGTTGATGGAATTTATTATGCAGTTGACCATAAAGCGGACATTATCAATTTAAGTCTTGGAAGTATTAATTACAGTTACGCCCTGGATTATGCAATTCATTACGCATATACCAAAGGTGTTACGGTGATAGCGGCTGCTGGAAATGATGATTCATCCACTGATACCTACCCGGCAGCATTGCAATCCGTACTTGGCGTGAGTGCTACAGATGCCAGTGACCAGATCACTCAGTTTTCCAATTATGGTTCGTATATAGATTTCTCAGCTCCTGGGGTGGATATTTACTCAACAGTAGCAGGTAGTTCCTATAGAAATATGAGCGGTACATCAATGGCGGCACCTGTTGTATCTGGTGTAGCAGCATTAGTTTTATCTAAGAATCCATTTTTGACACCTGCACAGGTTGAAAATATCTTAAAAAAGTCATCCGCAGATCTCGGAAATCAAGGGTGGGACTATCTATACGGAAATGGGAGGGTGGATGCTTATAAAGCATTGAGCAGCACACCAAATCCTGTCTATAGTCTTAAGTTGTCAATGCCTGAGTTCACAATGACTGGTCTTAATAAAAATACAATTTCCGTTTATGCTCAAGGTGGGACATCTGTTTCGCTCTATATCCAAAATTCCAAAGGAACGCTTCTTAGGAAGCTTGTTACCAATAAAAAATGGAAGGGCGGAAAAGTAACGGCGGTTTGGGATGGCAAACAGGAAAATGGAGCATTTGTTCCAAATGGAATATATAAAGTAGTGGCAAAGGTTACAAACGGAAAAAAGACTATTTACAAAGCTGCTAATGTTAAAACAATTAACAAGGCTACTCCATCTATCAAAGTAACATCTTCTTCTCAATTTTCACCTGCGGCCAATGGAAAACTAAGGCTTCCTTATGAACTAAACATGGGCTCGAAGGTGACAGCGATTCTTTATGATCGAAATAAAAAGGAAATTAAAAGGTTTATGTACAATAAATCCTTATCATCTGGAAGGAAAATGATTATATGGGAAGGAAAGGATAATAAAGGCAAGAAGGTTCGTGATGGATCCTATACCCTTGTGATGTCAGTGGTTGACTCAAGGAAAGGGAAAGGGGCAACCAGAAAAGTGTCCGTTAAGGTGGACTCCATTAAGCCTGCTGGGAAAATGAGTCTTAGCTCTTCACTATTAAAGATGGATGGCAAAACAAAACCCCTCGCTAAAATCGACCTTAAAGAATCTGCCTATGTAAGTGCCTATATCACAACAGATAATGGAGTGAGGGTCAGAGAAATCAAGTCTGAACAAATTTACCAGCGGGGAATTTCTTCTTTATATTGGGATGGGAAAAATGACAAAGGGCAATTCGCAGCTGAAGGGAAATTTAAGTTCTATGTCGAGTACAGAGATGCTACAGGAAACAAGTCAATTATGAAGAGTAGCGTCTTTACTCTTCAGGACTGGCTAAAGCCAATAGTAAAGTCTTCGCTGAATATTCGTTACCAGTCCAAAACAAATTTGTCCGTATCCTATAACATAAGCAAACAAGGATATGTCACCATCCAGATAGTAAAAGACGGAAAAATTCTCCGAACAGTTCAGTCAGGTTCTTATAAACACAAAGGGTCCCATTCTTTTATCTATGATGGGAAAAACCAATCCGGAACCTATTTAGCCGACGGGCAATATCAATTCAAAATCACTTTTACTGATAAATATAAACAAACAAGCCAGTACGTTGGCAACATTGCAGTCGCCTATGAGTATGTTGAAATCGTTGCCCCATCCATTGTTCAATTGTTTGCCTGGGAAGAAGTCGCGAGTGAGGTGTATTATCACTTGTCCAAGCCAGCAATGGTAACAATAGAGGTTTTGAATTCTTCTAAACAGAAGATAAGAACGATTTCCACTAATTCATCGGCTCTGCAAGGAATAAACACATTTAAATGGGATGGATTCGATGTCAATGGCTGGTATGAGTATGGAGATGTATACTTTTATACGATTAGGGGCAGGCATTCTAATGGAAATGAGAGGGTGGTACAGGGGAAAATGACAAATCGGGAGAATCCGCCATGGCTGCAGTCACAAGAATACTCATTTATTCCCGATAGTGAGAATTCCAGTATTAATAAACAGCTAAACCTTCAAATCGCCGTATCAGATTCAATTAAACTATCTATAAAGGTATATGATTCAATATATATGGGTGAGTTGCTTGACCGAAAAGAATTTGAATTAAAACCTGGAACCAATTATGTAAAATATATTAAGCCTCAAAATGAAGCAAAATATTATGTTTTAGAGTATAAAGACTCGTTAGGGAATGTCTATTCCTTTGATATTGAGGAGTAAAATTAATTGAAAGGCATGATAATTAGGTCATGTCTTTCAGTTGTATAAAATTCTATATATTTACTATTGAGAATATTTTAAAATAAGATTAATAGGCTAATCGTTTCCAGGGGGAGAAGAAGTGTCTTTTATAAAAAAAATATTAATTGCATTGTTGAGTTTATTGGTGTTATTACCATCAGTTCTGCCGGCCCAAATTGCCCAGGCGGCAACAATAAGTGCTTATCAAACCTTCAATAACAATGTATCAAAAGAGTTGAAGCAATACATAAAGAAATCCGGAGGTACTATCACTCTCCATTATAGGGACTTAACGACAGGAGAAGAATTTAAGCTTAATAGTACAAGTGCAAGAAAGGCAGCAAGTACGATTAAATTGCCTTTAGCTCTATATGTAATGGAACTGGCTGCTGCTAAAAAAATCAACCTAAACGAAAAATTGACCTACAAACGCCACCATTACTATGGAGGCAGCGGAGTTATCCAGAAACAAAGGTTCGGAACGAAATACTCAATTAGGGATTTGGTCAAAAAGTCCATGATACATAGCGATAATATTGCGTTTATCATGCTTCGTGAGAGAGTCGGCAAGAACAATTTTATTGCCTATATGAAAAAGGTTGGCGGAAAGAATGCTTATCCAGGTGGACAAAACATAACGTCTTCCACTGACTTAGTCGTGTACGCCAACCGCTTATATACCTTCTCCAGGACAAATCCACTTGGTAAAGAGCTCGTGGATTACCTAAAGAAAACGGATTACAACACAACGATTCCGCGAGGAGTTAAAGGTGTTCCAGTTGCTCATAAAGTTGGAATGATTCCTATGTCCAGAATTTATAATGATATAGGGATTATCTACGATAAAAATCCGTTCGCACTTGCTGTAATGACCAATAACTTATCTTACACAAAGTCGCAAAAGGTGATTGCGGATATCGCTTCAATTGTATTTAAGCATCATAAAATTAAAAATAAGGTTTACTATGTGAAAACTAAACGAACAACGGCTGTTTATCCTATCCCAGCTTCCAATGAAACAAAGATAGGTTCTCTTACCAGAGGAGAATCATTTAAAATTTCTGCTGATAAAGTCGATTGGTATGAAATTCAATTAGGGGGTAAAAAAGGTTACCTTCGAAAAACAGATGTCTATGCATATCTAAATCAGCCGACCAAGGGTTTTACAAATGGGTCTTTAAAGAGTAACGGCCTGGTTGTTGCGAAGGGTTACACCAAGGTTCTAAATAAGCCTGATACTAAAGGAAAAGTACTATTATATGTAAATAAAGGAACTTCAATAAATATATACTCGCAATCCGGAGACTATTATTCTTTATTAATCGGTAATCGGATGGGCTATATTCATAAGAATCTGCTAAATCTTCAGTACACATCTTCAATTAAATATTTTGAAGTCAAACAGGAGAATGCAGAAATCTTTACTTTCAGAAACGGCGTGTATGTCCATATGGGTAAGTTGAAAAAAGGACAAATCTTTATGGCGAAATCAATAGGAGCAGGGCCATTTATTCAAGGAGAAATAGGAACCGGCGTAGCTTACATTAAAAAAACAGCAGCAACTCCGATTTTTAACGCCCGGATCAACAACTCGGCTGCCAAGCTTCCGGTTAAAGGTTCCATTTTATTAGACCAGGAAGAGGCGGTTTACAGCAGCCAAAATGGAAATTCAGCAGATATAATAGGCAAAATATCAAAGAACCAAAAGGTTAGCTATGTAAAATTGGAAAATGGCTATTATGAAATCAATTTTCTTGGACGCAAAGGCTATATTAAGAACAAAGGAAGCAATATTTAAGCAAAAATAATTCCAGGGGGATCATCAAATGAAAAGGTTAATCATTTACTTTATTGCTGTAATCCTGTGCTTCTCGTCCTTTTCTAGTAATTTACTATTCTTATCAAAAGCTAACGCGGAAGGCGCTCCTATCCTGTTAGGTTTTAAACCGAATGATACTGCATTGAATCCAAACCGGCCGATTGTTTATATGACAAAAATCGGAAGCAAAACACTTTATGCAGTTAACTATGAAACTGGTGTAAAAACAACTCTTTCCCTTCCATACCCTGCAGAAAGACTGGACTTGTTCAATGGCAAGCTTTACGTTACACAGCATAAAATGAGCCATGACCGTTATAATTTTGGACCATATTCAGGTGGGATTGCTGAAGTAGATACCGAAACGTTTACTTTATCAAATTTGATAGATGTGGAGATTGACCCCTACGATGTAGTCATTGACAAACAGGGATATATTTTTATATCTCCTGGTTCTGGTCAGCGAGAAAAAATTAAAGTTTATTCAATCTATGATCAAACTGAGAAAACAGCCTCCACTACAAATATCTCTAGTGAATCTTATTTATATTACAATGAGGAAATGTCAAAGGTTTATTCAATATCAACGAAAGTTAGCCCGCGTGATGTCACGGCCCACGAAGTAAGAGACGGGGCAGTGATTAGTCAATATGATTCCCCCTACCATGGAGCATATGACTTAGAGCCTTTTGCCAAGGTCTCTCCTGATGGTGAGAATATGTATAATAATAGCGGAGTTGTTTTTGGACTATCACAAATAAGTTCTGGAGATATGCTTTATAATTTTGAACTTGGCCGGGAATATAAGGACTTTGCCTTCAGTTTGGTTGATGATTTAGCCTTTGGTGCGAATGTGGACGGAGGCATTGATGTTTATAGGTATAACTCTGATGAGTACCTTTATTCGATCAAGACAGATAAAGATATAGAAAATCTTCATTATCATAATGGTGGATTGGTGTCGGTCTTTAATGAATCCGGAAAAATATTATTTAGAGTATATAAACGACTACAGTCCTGAACCTTTTTCTTTAGTTGATGGAGCGAACAAATACCTTGGTGAATATGGAGACTATGAGTGGGAGGAATTTTATCTTGGTGCCACAGATATTCATACAGGTGGAGAATTCAGCCTGCTTTTTAACCATCCTGTTGAAATAGCTGATAAGACCAAAATCAGCATTGTTGGTTCTGAAGGGAAAGTACCAGTCATAATTAACTCATATGATAATGAGGTTACAATTTTCCCGAATAAGCTCAAAGAAAATTCCTCATATACTTTAAGAATCGGGCAAGGTGCCCTAACAGGTTATTTTGGAATGCAGTTAAGCCAGGAAATTCTTATAAATTTCAAAACATTTGTACCACCAGTAGACAGAGTTACCGTTGAGGTAGATACCAGTTTAGCACCGGATAAATATGTCCTGAATGCAAGTGCGAGAGATGGGTTAAATGCTCAATATAAGTTCCTAATTAATGAAAATGGAAGTTGGAAAACACTGCAAGACTATAATTTGAATTATAGCTTTGTTTGGAAACCAACTTCGCCTGGAGGATATTCTTTCAAGGTAATGGCAAGAAGTGAAGGAAGAACAAATCCATTTGACGTGGAAAGAGAATTTTTCGTTCAAGTCATAGACAACAAAGCTCCCGTTGTTACCCTGCTAAAACAAGACATAACTTCTATTACAAATAAGAATATTTCTCTACTGCTGGAAAGCAGCGATAATTTTTCGGTAAAGAGAATAAAGCTTCCAAACGGAGAATATGTATTAGATTCAAAAGCTGCCTATCAAGTATTTGAAAACGGATTATATGAATTTGTGGTGGAAGACACATCAGGAAACACAACCCCTGCCTCTATCAGAGTCACCAACATTGATAAACGTGGACCAGAAATCATGTTAACTCCAAACATCCAGAGCAAGACAAGAAGTAATATTTCAATTTCCATTACATCTTCGGATGAAAATGGTGTAAAACAGATTATTCTACCTAACAATACTGTAATCCTAGGGAATAAAGCGACATTTACAGTAATAAAAAATGGCACATATCATTTCCAGGTAGAAGATAGAGCTGGAAACATCAGTAAAAAATCAATTACAGTAGGAAATATTGATAAAGAGTTGCCAAAGATATCTTTGCTCCCGAGCGTCACGACGCCGACCAGAGGAACGATAAAGATTGCAGTTAGCACTTCAGATAATATTAAAGTAAAGCGCATTAAATTGCCGAATGGATCATATGTTAATGCTCCAACGCGATATTTCCTGTCGCCAACAACGGAACCTACACCTTTGTAGTGGAGGACACTGTTGGAAACACAGCGGTTAAATCAATAAAAATAACGAATATTGACAGAGTGGCGCCTCCAATTCCGACAGCGAACTCCATTTACGACAGCCATACAGTTATCACTGGAAAAACCGTACCAAACGTGACGGTTTATGCTAGAATTGGTTCAAAGGTTTTGGGTTCGTCAAAAACGGGATCAACAGGCAAATTTACAATTAAAATAACCAAACAAACTGCAGGTGCGAAAATTAGTATTGTTTCTAAGGATCCGTCAGGCAACTTTAGTAAAACTCTTTATAAGTCAGTAATCGATAAGACTCCACCGAGACAGCCGGCTGTCAATACTATTACCTACCGCACAACGGTTGTAAAGGGAAAAACGGAAAAATACAGCACTGTCTATATTTTTAAAGGGAAATCTTATGTCGGAAAGTCAATTACAGATTCCAAGGGCTATTTCAAGGTGAAAATCAAGCCGCAAAAAAGAGGAACAACCTTAAGTGTCTATGCTATTGATAAAGCGAGGAACAAGAGTAAGGTAACTTATGTAAAGGTAAAATAAACAAAAGGTGAGACCCCGTATAAATAAGAGGGTCTCACCTTTTTTATTGAGCCTGTTCTGCAGGCAAAGCTTCCAATATCCCAGCTTTCAACTCGGTCAGTCTTTTTTCTGCCAGTGGATATAACTTATATTTTGCAGGGTACGTTTCTTTCAACCTTTTACTCTTCAGTTCCAGTGCTTCGAGTTTAGCTAAATTACTCTTGGCAGTATCAATTTCCCCTTTTGCAACTTGTGCCTGAATTTCTCTGGTTAATGTGTAACGATCCAATTCAAGCTTCGTGTTCTCGGCTGTATTCTTGGCTGGAATGATATATTTATTCTTTGCAAGAGAAATAACATTTTTTCCATACATTTTATTGACCGTTTTTTCCACTGCGCCAGTTTCTTTCAACAGCGCTGCATGCTTACTGAAGGTCACAGCATCAAACTTTCCAGCTGCGAAGATTTTATCATACTCCTGGTTGGTTTTTAATAGCTTATCACCGGCGGTCACTCCATCAATGAAAAGTTTTGAGTGACTTCTGTAAGTGTTGATATTCTTAAAATAACCTGCCAGTCTTGCTTTGTGCTTTGCAGGAAGCTTGGCAGCTTGTCGTTCGAGTGAAGCAGTTTCTTTGTTAATTGTGTCGTATAGAGCTTTAAATCCTCTATCAATTTTCAAATCCTTAGCCTGTTTAATATTTAAATAATAATAGGTTCGTAGTCCTTGGGCCTTCGCTTGAAGCTTGCTTAATTGGCCAGCAAGCTTGTCGGTCTCCTGTTTCATTCGTAAATCATACAGCTTGAAGCTTTCATTGGCAGTATATAAGCCGACTGCCTGGTTTTCCTTCCATGCTCCGCTGAACTCCGAGAGGGGAGGACTTGTTTCATATACAGATCTTGAAATCTCCGGGGTGAAGGCAGGGCGTTTCTTGGTTTGAATGAACCAATCAGTAAATCCACCTCCGGATGGGTTCTTACCAGGATAAACTAAGCGGTATCCCGTCATTTTTCCAATTGTTTTTGCATAGGAAAGATCACGGTAATAATCTGTTTTATTTTGCTTGTAATTCCAGAACAATATTTTCCCGCTACTGTGGTAGGATAAAGCCATTTCAAGGTTTATCGAAGAAACAAAACGAAGAACGGCCTTTGTTTCAGCTGCACTTTCAGGTGCCTTTCCTTTATAGTTCTTATAAGAAGGAGCTGTAGGACTTTTGATAGCCTTCCATCCTGCGTTATATTGCCGGTTTAAGTCTACTCCCTTACCGTTTGCTTTCCAGCGCTTGAAATTTTTGCTTCCTTCATTCATCTTGATCAGGGAACGTTGATACTTTGCCGGAAAAGCCTTTAATCCCTGCTGCTGAAGTGTCACACCATCTGGATTCACCATTGGAATAAACCAAATAGTAGTAGAATTTAAGATGGTCCTCGCGTTATATCCTTTAATCTTTTGATTCCTTTTATAGGCCTGTGCGTATTGGTCTATCATATACATGTTTAATGTAGTTGTTAACCACTCGCGTGCATGGTGGGAACCATTCACAAATAAGGTAGCTTGTCCTTTTCCTATTGATACTGCATACAAGTTTCGTCCGTATTCAGATTTACCGATGATTTTCACCTCAATCAAATCTGGATAGGTTCGTTTAAGTTTATTAATGTCCGATACCATTTGGTTATAAGTGTAAACCTTATAGGGGTTAACAATACCAGTTTCGGCATTTGCCTCTAGTTTGAAAGAAAAGCTAGCAAAGAAGAATACGAATGATAAAAATATTACTTTAAATTTCTGCAAACCTTGTCCCTCCGCGAATGAGTAATATTTACTATAATATATTAAAATACTGGAAAAAGTACCAAAATTATTAAAAACGATAGAAAAAGGATTCTCTAATTTTAAAATTATAGTAAAATCATAAAATTATCTTGTGTTTATGAAAATTTTGCCATAAATTTAAAAGGGGAGGTTGGTAAATTTGACAAAAAAATACATAATTCTATGCTTATCATTTTTTCTTATTCTTTTGATAGGCAATTCTGCATTCGCAGAAGAACCAAATGAAATTGTTGTGAAGGAAATAGGTTCTAACTATATATTAGGAACTTATCTTGGAGAAGATACGATATCGGTTTTTAGTGGCGAATACCTCTTAGGACAAGGAAAGGCTGTAAATAATACTTTAAAAATTAATTTTTCCCAGCAGATTTCAGGAAACAGTAAGCTTACTTTGAAGGCTGAAAGTACAGGGGTGACTACCGACACAGTATACACTCCGGCTGTTTTAAATAAAATTGAAGATAAAAGAAAAGTTGTTTCCGGACAAACAGTTCCAGGAGCAACAATTACAGCGAGTGCGAATGGGAAGGGTCTTTCACTGAAGAGATTCAACAAGGCAGATGGTACATTTGAATTTAAACCGTCACCTTTGCTTAAATATAAAAGCACGGTGAAAGTTGTTGCACTGATTGACGGGATAAAGAATGTAGGGTCGGCACAAGTAATTGCTTCAGCTGCACCGAGCAAGCCAAAAGTAAATACAGTGACAAATAAAACGAATTATATATCCGGCTATGCTGAACCGTATAGTGAAGTAAACATAATGATAGGAAAATCGCGTTATACTGTACGAGCTTATTCTACTGGTTATTTTAAAAGGTATTTACCCAATAAAAAACCATTATCGGCAGGAACCGTGGTATCAGTCTATGCCACAGCAGACCGGTACAAAAGCAAAAGTGGCATCGTGACCGTAAAGGTGGCCGATAAGATTCCGCCCGCAGCCCCTAGGGTTAATAAAAAACCAATAAGTCGTTTGTAATCACGGGAAGTGCAGAAGGCAAATCTACCCTTTACATCTATAAGAATAATAAAAAATTCAAAACGATCAAACTTAACTCGCAGGGAAGGTTCTCGATAAAAGTACCTTTGCAAGCTGCTAACTCTAAACTTTCATTTTACGCAAAGGATTCTGCGGGAAATCAAAGTCCTAAGATTCAGGTGGCAGTGGCCAACCAAAAAAGGCCAGCCAAAAAATTGATGCATGCTCCGCTAATTAAACAGATGCCCGAGCTTCCAAGAGGCTGTGAGGTTACTAGTCTTGCGATGATGCTGAATCAGGCAGGGGTAAAAGCGAACAAAATGACGCTTGCGAAACAAGTAAAGAAGGATCCTACTATTTACAGATATTCAAATGGCAAAAAGTATTTTGGGAATCCAAACTATGGATTTGTAGGCAATATGTATACCTTCAGCAAACCAGGCTTTGGAGTATTTAATAAGCCGGTAGCAGAGTTGGCGAATAAATACATGCCAGGCAGAATCGTAAACCTATCTGGACAGTCATTTGACTCTGTTTTGGACTATGTTGGTGCTGGCCGTCCGGTATGGGTCATCAATACAAGCTGGTTCAGCCATGTACCAAGAAAATACTGGCAGACATGGTATACTCCTCAAGGTCCGATTAGAATAACGATGAAGGAACACTCAGTTCTTATTACAGGTTACGACAGCAAGTATGTTTACTTTAATGATCCGCTTGATGGGATGAAAAATAAAAAAAGATTGAAGAAACAATTCATTGAAGGCTGGACCCAATTTGGAAAGCAGGCCATCAGCTATTATTAACCATAAATATGCTGTGGCTTTATATGCGACGGGGACGCTGGCCAAGTCAGCGTCCTTTACTTCTTTTTAGTACTAGATAACACTGAAGTGTTAATGGATAATGGAAGTTTGAATTACAGATGGTGAAAGTTCATCCCCTAAGAAGACTGATAGCTTGGGAAGACAATCTAGGTCGGTATCGAGAGTTATGGCCTGAAGGAAATGCAAAAGGTCATCCATTTATATATATTCTACTTTCCAATTTTTTTCAGTAATATCCTCTCTTACATCCTCAATCAAACTAATCAAGTCCTTGTAAGATATCTGTCACTCCTCTCTTTTATCAAGAACAATACAAGTTCTTCAGGTTTTTTCGCTTCAGAGAGTTTCCACATCAGTTTAATTTTCCGTTTTATAGTCAAATAAGGTGTTAATTTACTAGTTGTAAATGTAAATAACTTTCGAATAAGAAGGGTTTTTTATGGTACTATTAAAATTGTGTTTGAACGAATAAATATGGAGGATCACCATGGGAAGAGACTTACGTATAGATTATTTAAAGGCAATGGCTATCATCTCAGTAATTTTATTGCACAGCTTTAAAACGGATTATGAAAATTCTATTTTGGGCCCATATCATATTTTACAAGCAGTTCCTGTGTTTCTATTACTCACAGGTTTAAATTTAGTTAACAGTTTTGAACGAAAAAAAATAACTAATCTTATTTATTTTTATTCTTTAGATCAAATTGCAAAACGTTTAAAGCGTTTATTAATCCCATTCACTATTGTATGGATATTTCAATTGTATGTCCTAGTTAGTAGTTCTGGGCATGTATTGAAGATTAAAGAAGTATTTCTGACTTTTATTCAGGGAGGATGGGGGCCTGGAAGTTATTTTATTCCCTTGATTCTACAAGTGGTATTCGGTTTACCGCTGCTATATTTATGGGCAAAACGTAATCCTATGAATATGCTTATTGGCACATTCATTATTAATTTTGCTTTTGAGCTCTATGCCTACTATTCATATATGCCTAATGAAATTTATCGTTTTATATTTTTACGTTATATCTTCATTATTGGGCTTGGAGTATATATGGCATTTAAACCAAATTGGAATAAATGGTTCGAAATTGGCACATTCGTCAGCTTAGTATATATAACAGCTGTTCATTACTATGGTTTTAAACCAGCAGTACAACCCAACTGGTCGAGTCAGAACGTATACGCATATTTCTGGCCATATGCCCTTGTTATTTTTGGACTTAGTCGATTGAAAAATACGGCTAGTTCAATAGCTGCTAAAGTTATGAAAACTATAGGTGAAGCGTCTTACCACATTTTTTTAACTCAGATGGTTTACTTCTGGGCTTTCCAGCCGTTTCCGACAATGCGCATCCTGTATGGATATCCGCCAACTAAATTAGCATTTATAAATATCTTCCTTTGCTTAATCTTTGGTGTTGCATTTTACTATATTGAAAAATTGCTATTTGGAAAAATAAAAATCATATCACTGTTAAAATCTAAGAAAACCGCTTCTTAGACACTATAAGAGCCCGTCTCAATTGAGAGGGGCTCTTATTAATTTAAACAATTAGGAATCCCTATGCCTTAAAAAAGCACGTACGGTCTGATAAGGGGAGCGATGAGAGTGGTTCCCCTATTTTATTCTTCTAAAATAATCATATTTAGTCTTATCGATTAAATGTTTAAGCAAGAAATCGAGTGGATTGGAAATTACATTAAACGGATTAATAACAATATATGGAAGTTAGTTTGGAACTCAATCAATTATTTGGATACCCACAACCTCTATAATGTTTGCGATAAGGTTTTTTATTTGACATCACACTTTTGTTAATTTATCCCATAAATGTAAATAGGGCCTTTATACCCTCAAATTACTTACATACTTGGTTTATAGTGGAAGAGACTTTTCATAATAAGACAAAATTAGACAAAAGGTGGGGAAAAATGAAAGTTGCTTCATTTGGTAAAATACTTCTAAGTTTTCTGGTTCTCTTTTCTCTTATTTTTTCGTTTCAGGCCAACAGCACAGAGGCAGCATACACTTATCAGGCCAAGGTGAATGCTGATGTGCTAAATGTCCGGTCTCAGCCAGGTACAGCCTATTCCATTAAAGGGAAACTATTGAAAAGTCAGGTTGTTACTGTTTTAGGACAGAAAAATGGCTGGTCAAGAATAGTCTATAAAACGACTACCGGCTGGGTTTCTTCTAAATTTTTGACATCAGTAAGGTGGACAGGCTATGTCACCGCAACAAACTTGTATTTACGAAGTGCACCATCAGGGAAAATCCTTGGAACTTTGTCGAAAGCTACATCCCTTACTGTTTATGGCAAGGATGGCAGCTGGTATAAAGTCTATGTGCCTTCTATCCGTAAATATGGCTGGGTACATTCATCATACGTTTCATCCCAGAAGCCAGTCATTGTTAGGACTGCTTCGTATGAAAAACTGGTCATGAAGGTGAACAGCAATCTGCGTAAGGGACCTGGAACAAACTATGCTATCTTATCTACTGAACCTGCAGGCACCTTCGTTGATAAATTGGCAGTGAAAGGTGATTGGATCCAGGTAAGGAAACTCAATGGAACAATTGGGTGGTTACACGCATCACTTGTTCGTGATCCTGCATCAGTCTTAAAGGGAAAAGTCATTGTGCTGGATGCGGGGCATGGCGGATATGATAGTGGTACAAGGGGAAGAAGCTATCTAGAAAAGACTTTGACGCTAACTTCCGCTCTTGAACTGGCTCCTCGTTTGCAAAAAGCTGGGGCAAAGGTTATCTTCACTAGAAAAACAGATGTCTATTTAAGTCTTGCGCAACGAGTAAATATCAGTAATTATTACAACTCAGATGCTTTTATCAGTTTGCATTATAATGCTTACTCTCCAACCAGTACAGGAGTTATGACCTTTTATTATAATGGATACAAAGATGCTCCATTGGCAAGGTCGATTCAAAGCAGTCTTGTATCTTCGACGAAGCTCAGGAACATGGGAGCCAGATATGGCAATTATCATGTCATTCGTGAAAATAGAAGGCCGGCTGCTCTAGTGGAACTTGGCTTCCTTTCAAACCCATACGAGGAAAAGCTAGTTGCTACTTCTACTTATCAACAGAAAGCAGCGACCGGAATATACAATGGATTGTTCATGTATTTCCTGCAAAGATAAATAGTAAAGGATGTTTTTGGACCTCAGGGAATACTGAGGTTTTTTTGTTTGGTAGGAGATCTTTAAATCATAAAAGGCCTGCCAGATCGGCAAGCCTTCTAATCAATATTATTTTAATTCCTGAATGATGTATGAAGCACTTACCCAACCAGTCTTTCCGTCAGCAAGCCTTACATTGTACCAAGTATTTGTGCTATTCATGACAGGATTTCCAGATGCATCAGGCAATAGGTGTACATACTCATTTAACTTGAAAGAGCCAATAGGGGCCAATGCAGTGGAGGCAGTTGGTCGGACATTCAAAGAACTGACGTTCACCCTGCCAAGATTCTTGACTGATATAAATTCCCTGTAGCGGTCAAATTTGATATCGTTCGTCCAGTAATCTTTATTGTCAGCCTTCACTTTGACCCAATAATCATTATGCTTCTCAATTATTTCAAATACAGTATCCTTCTTTAATGTTACAGCCAGGGTTGTGCTTCCTTTCTGGCTGGTCAGCTTCATATCCTTTTTAGCAATGGCCAGGGTGCCGGCAGGGAAGGCGTCCATCCCAGCTGGCCTTGATGGAAATGAGAACATGACGCTGTTTACAGCTGCCTGGTCATAGTCAACCTTATTGTATGGCAGGATATTTTGCATATGGGAGGCAATTTTCTGGCCCCACTTTACATCACTTGCATAATAAAAGTTCATGCCGGTGCTGTTACTATCAATTCTGGCGTTTCCAGCCACACTTCTTGTAGTGAATCCTAAATAGGCTCCTTTGTATTTCCAGTTTTGTAGATTGAGGTAAGTAGCCTTCATTTCCTGTGCGATATAATCAATGTTTTGTTCAACTGATTCGAAGCGGACGGCCCCGATGAAAGGAGTTGCATCAAAAGCTCCGAAGCCGAACAAATTATATTTTCCTAGTGAAATATTGGAGGTTCCAAATCCGCTTTCATGAATGGCATGTGCCGCTAGATAGAGTGCGTTCACACCGTATTTGTTTCCAGCATTGATGAATGCTTGCCCTTTACCAGCAAGTACACTTGAACGGCCCTTTAGATTATTGCTGATATATTGATCAATATGGACAGCCGTTACTTTTGAAGGTTTCCTTAAGTCAATGAATTGATAGCCATCCCGATGCATGGGGTCTCCGGTGATGACTTCTTTTATAAAATCTCCTGAGAGATATCCTGACTTTTCATTATACGAAACTTTATACCATCCATTGGACACCTTATGCGTAGGGAATACAAACGTCGAATTTGGAACAACAGCTAGTATTTCTGAATCAGTTCCTGCTGACTTTCTGAAATTCAAAGCGGAAGTCGTAACATAAGTCTTCCCGCTGATTGTAGTTTCAACCAAATCGGTTTGTGGGTCCTGCTCAGGTGCTGATTGCCCAGGCTCCATTGTTTCAGGACTGTCCACTGGAGAAGCCGGCTGACTAGGTTCTGCTGCTTCAGGCAATTCTGCCGGAGCGGGAGCAGGAGCAGGAGCCGGCTTAGGCGGAGTGTACTTTGATAGATCAGCAGCAAGAATGAATCCTGTTTTTCCGCCATAAGAAACCTTATACCAATTTCCCACTTTTACATTGGAAGAAAGCTTAATATTTTTTGGGATTTTTAATAACTTAGTATAAACATTCCCCATGCCTGATAGTAAGTAAGTTTCCTTGTTTGTGAGAAAATCAGTTTTAGCAAAGGACGATGCAGAAATGACAGCTATATTGCCTGCCGGCAGGTATACCGCTTTTCCTTTATAAGACACACGATACCAAGTTTGTCCTGTACTGTTAATGACCTTTTGGTTTGTATAGAAACCATTGCTGCTTCCAGAGGTAAATAAAGGTTTCTTTTTTGTATCAGGTGAAGGATAGAGTCCAGTTGTCCTCATGGTGTTCAAATACGTTCCTTTAATTGTTTGATATTGATAATACTCTTTTAGATAGCTGCTGGCAGCCCAACCAGACACAGTTACTTTTTTACCCTTGTATGAGTAACTGTATACAACCTTATACCAGCTGCCTTTGCGTTCGGAGGAAGTAACGATTCCTCCCTTAGGCACTGTTTTGACAACCTTGTATTTCAGGCCGTCTCCTGTCCGGATATTCAAGTTGGAAGTTGTTTTATACGTAGTTTTAGCCATCTTTGTGATGCCAACTGCCTGGGCTTGCAATGTCCCTGAATTGGACCCTGAGGTTACAACTTTAAGGTACGAACCAGTGACCCATCCTGTCTTTGTGACCTTCTTTCCTTTATCACTATATGAATATGAGACCTTAAACCAATTCCCGGAGCGTTCTGTTGCCATAACCCTCTGACCCTTTGGTATGGTTAGTAATACTTTAAAATGAGTCCCAGCTCCTGCCCGCATATTGAGATTTGAGATTGTCTGGTAAGTGGTTTTATTAATCCTGTTCACAACAGCCGCTTCCGCATTAATAGCTTCTATTGGAGCAGAGTTCCCCCCTATTAATATACTTGTTGACAAAATCAGCACTTTTCCGAACTTGTTCATTTATTCACTCCCGATCTGATAGTATGTCCGTGGTATGCAACAGGGGAAAGTTAATGGCCTTATACCAATATGTCCATCTATCATTCTTATCGGCTGTTAATCTATCGATGTAAATAGAATTCTTTCTGGAAAAATGCAATGCTTCTTTATGCCTATGTGTATAAATGAAAAATGCATCCAAAATGGATGCATTAAGTAAATTATTTTTTGATGAAATAATTAGAGATAAATTCACTCCACAATTGATGGCCTTCAGCAGTAGGGAGATTGGTGCTGTCCTCTACATATTTTTTTATCTCCTCACTGGAAGTGTCCGGCCACGCATCCCAATGATCGAGATATTCAATTTCCTTTGTCTCGGCAAATTCCCTTAACCCTTCAACCTGTGTTGCGTAATATCTTGGGCCAAAAATTGGATTGGGCGGCTGAAGTATAAACACAGTTTGGGGATTAGCTTCTTTTACGCCATCCATGATTTGTTCTATATAACCAATCGAATCTTCGATTTTAAGCTCATCATTATCTGTCAAAGTAAATGGTTCAAAAAGGATGATATCAGCCTTTGCCTCTGCAAGCTTAGACACCCCTTCTTGAGCAAATTGCTTTGTACTGTCAGGGTAATCAAAGATTTCAACAGATACAAAATCAGAGCCGTAAGCTTCCATAATATTATTCTTTGTTAAAGATGCCCAGCCAATTCCTTCTGGGCCGATTGCTTCAGAACCAATGATCAAAATTTTAAATGGCCTATTGTCTTCTAAAGCGCTTTTGAAGGTTTCTTGAGATTCAGCAGGCCAATTACCGGTGAGTTTTATTAATTCTTCAAAGCCGCTAGACTCGGTTTGTGTTGTTTCTGAGTCAGTATTTGTCGGTTGCTCTAGCCTCTTACTGCCAGACAAAACATTTTTTTCATTCCAGTGCAAATTACCCCATATTACTACAACTGCGCAAAGTACTGCGAGAATGGTTGTTAAAAAAGCTTTCATTCATTCATCCTCCAAAAAAGAGATTCACATACCCAATATTAGTAAAACAAAAACATATAAATATTTCCAATAGCAAAGTTTTTCTTCCAATTACCTGAAAAATATTGTTAAATAATGAAAGGATAAGGAAGAAAAATTACAAGCTTATTAAAATTATGACAATAAACGTCAAATTTTACAACAATATGTGTTATGGTTCTAATTAATTTTTCAGATACAGTGGAGGAGAATATGGAAGAAACAATTAGTTTAAAAGAGTTGTTGCAAACGCTGAGAAAAAGAATGAATCTTATTTTGACTATTACTCTATTGGCCATACTGGTAAGTGGAATCATCAGTTACTTTCTACTAACTCCAATCTACCAGGCTTCAACACAGCTATTGGTAAACCAGTCCAAAAATGAACAAAGTATGTATAACTACAACGAAGTGCAAACGAATCTGCAATTAATTAATACATATAACGTCATTATTAAAAGCCCGGCTATTCTTGATCTAGTGATTAATGAATTAGATCTTAATATGACAACGGCTGAATTAAACGGAAAAATCAATGTTGCAAGTGAAAAGAATTCACAGGTTGTCAATATTTCTGTCCAAGATCCTAATGCTAACCAGGCGGCTGAAATTGCCAACAAAACAGCTGAAATCTTCACCAGGGAAATCTCGAACATTATGAATGTTGACAATGTCAGCATTCTCGCAAAAGCCACTGTAGGAGAAAAGCAATCTCCGATAAAGCCAAAACCGCTGTTAAATATTGCGATTGCTTTAGTCGTCGGCTTAATGGCAGGGGTGGGACTGGCATTTCTATTAGAATACTTTGATAATACAATCAAGACTGAACAGGATATCGAGAAGATCCTGGAACTTCCAGTTTTAGGGGCTATTACAACAATATCTGATACGAGGGATATGGAAAAACGTACAGAAAGAAAAGCGAGAATTTGAGGTGAGGACATGCCAATAAATAAAAAAACAAAGAAAATGATTTTGGACAATAAACGGAAGCTGGTTACCAAGAATGATCCGAAGTCGCCAATTTCAGAACAGTATCGGACAATCAGGACAAATATACAGTTCTCATCTGTCGATCAAGAAGTCAGTACATTAATGGTGACTTCCTCAGGACCTGGTGAAGGAAAATCAACTACCGTGGCCAATCTTGCCGTTGTGTTTGCACAGCAGGGGAAATCCGTACTGCTTGTCGACGCGGATTTAAGAAAGCCAACTGTTCATTATACATTCAATCTTACAAATACAACCGGCCTTACAAGTGTACTTACGAATCAAATGCCGTTATCAGAGGCAGTCAAGCTAACCGATGTGGCAAACCTGTTAGTTCTTCCAAGTGGTCCGATTCCGCCTAACCCTTCTGAATTGTTGGGATCGAGAGCAATGAAGGCATTCCTGGACAATGCCCAGAAAGACTATGATTTCATATTATTTGATACGCCACCTGTCCTAGCGGTAACCGATGCACAAATTTTGGCGAATCAGTGTGAAGGTACTATTTTAGTGGTCGGAAGTGAAACGACAGAAATCGAACAGGCCATGAAATCAAAAGAACTTTTAACATCAGCAAAGGCAAAGCTAATGGGTGTGGTATTGAATAATAAGAAGATCGATAATTCCGCCCAATACTACTATTACGGTGTAAAATAGACATTTATGGTAAAAAATAACATGACAAAACGACGGTATTCGACAAATTCCCCCCGTTTACCGTAGAGGGTAAATATGGTACGATAAGAAAGTCCTATTAATTTAACAATTTACTGGAAGGAGATTGGTCGATGATTGACATACATTGTCACATATTACCCGGAATTGACGATGGATCATCATGTATAAATGACAGCATCGAGATGGCTCGTAAAGCGGTAAATGAAGGAATTCATACCATCATCGCCACTCCTCACCATAAAAATAGCAAATACGACAACAATAGAGATTCAATCATTGAGAGGGTACTAGATTTAAATGGGAAGCTTCAGGATGAAAGAATTCCTTTGGCTATTCTTCCTGGTCAGGAAGTAAGGATTTACGGAGAAATTGTCGAGGATTTAGAGAAAGGTGAAATCCTGCCATTGAACCATTCTCAATACCTATTCATCGAGCTGCCATCCGGACACGTTCCGAGATATACAGAAAAGCTAGTATTCGAATTGCAATTAAAAGGGATCATCCCCATTATTGTACATCCAGAGAGAAACCAGGAAATCATCGAACGCCCCGATGTTTTTTATAACCTTGTGAAAAAAGGCGCATTATCTCAAGTCACGGCTTCCAGCTTAAGTGGTTATTTTGGGAAAAGAATCAAGAACTTTTCCTTTCAGCTAATCGAAGCCAATTTGACACACTTCATCGCTTCAGACGCTCATAATATCGATACACGTGGCTTTAAGATGCAAGAAACCATGGACTTAATACATGCGAAATATGGAGTGGACTTCGTTTACCTTTTCCAGGAAAACGCTGAGCTGCTTATTCATAACCAAAATGTATACAGAGATACTCCCGAGCCAATCAAGAAGAAAAAATTCCTCGGAATATTTTAAGGAGAATAAAACTACCAGGCCACCCAGAGTTAATATACATATTTGTCAGTACTTCTGACCGGCGATGTCTCCTGTCCGTTACCCACGGAGGCACTCGGCCATGCTGTGGGATACAATGATGTACTCCTTAGATACTTCGGTTATCGATAGTGTGGTGTGAGGGTGGGTTGGATGCCCAAAATTTAACTAATTTTTAAAAAACAATTAGATATCTAATGAAAGTGCATGTAAAGACATGTGTGTTTTCATTAGATATTTATTTTTTGGCCATCACGCTTTAGTCGTTAAAAGCGAAATTTAGGAAATCAAAATAGTTATGGGGGAAATTACATGAAAAAGGTAAGAAAAGCCATTATACCCGCCGCTGGACTAGGAACTAGATTTTTACCAGCAACAAAAGCAATGCCAAAGGAAATGCTGCCAATCGTCGACAAGCCGACCATTCAATACATAGTAGAGGAAGCAATTGAATCAGGAATAGAAGACATTATCATTGTCACAGGGAAGGGAAAGCGCGCGATTGAGGACCATTTCGATTTTGCACCTGAACTGGAACAGAATTTACAGGAAAAAGGCAAGCTGGACTTGCTTGAAAGAGTCCGCTACTCTACAAACCTGGCAGATATTCACTACATAAGACAGAAAGAACCAAAAGGACTCGGGCATGCTGTCTGGTGCGCGCGGAATTTTATTGGTGACGAGCCGTTCGCTGTATTGCTGGGCGATGATATCGTTCAAAGCAATACACCAGGATTAAAACAACTAATTAATCAATATGAAGAAACCCTGTCTTCCGTCATTGGTGTACAGACGGTTCCTGATGATGAGACGCACCGTTATGGAATTATTGATCCGTTATCACAAGAAGGGCGCCGTTATCAGGTAAATAACTTCGTAGAGAAGCCTGCACAAGGAACAGCACCATCCAATCTTGCCATCATGGGCCGTTACATTCTGACTCCGGAAATTTTTATGTTCCTGGACAAGCAGGAAAAAGGAGCAGGCGGAGAAATTCAGTTGACCGATGCCATCCAGCAGCTTAACCAGATTCAAAGAGTATTTGCTTATGATTTTGAAGGTAAACGATATGATGTTGGTGAAAAGATTGGCTTTATCAAGACCACGATTGAGTTTGCTTTACAGCATGAAGATCTGCAGCATGATGTAATGGAGTACTTAAAAGAACTAGTTTCCATTTATGACAAAGATCTGGCAAAGCTATAAAGTGAAGGAAGGGTTACTAATGTCCAATTTTATTCAAAAAGAATACTCTTATTCAGAGGATCAATGTGCCGTTAAAGAAGAATCTGTTTTCTATTTATATAGTAAAAGATTAATAGACATTGTTGGCGCATCCACAGGAATACTCATTTTAAGCTTTTTGTTCATAATAGTCGCCGTTTTAATAAAAATAGAAGATCCTAAGGGACCTATATTCTTTACGCAAAAAAGAGTTGGCCTAAACGGGAAAGAATTTAAAATGTTCAAATTCCGGTCAATGGTCTCGGATGCCGAAGAAAAACTAAATGAACTGCTCAAATATAATGAAGTATCTGGAGCAATGTTCAAGATGAAAGAAGACCCACGGGTAACGAAGATTGGGCGCTTCATCAGGAAAACAAGCATTGATGAGCTCCCACAATTATTCAATGTATTGAAAGGTGAAATGAGTCTAGTAGGCCCTAGGCCCCCGCTTCCAAGAGAAGTCGAGATGTATTCAAAATATGATAGACAGCGCTTATTGGTTACACCAGGGTGTACAGGATTATGGCAGGTTAGCGGTCGAAATAGTCTTGGATTTCATCAAATGGTTGAATTAGATATTAAGTATATTGAAAAACGTTCTATATTATTTGATTTAAAAATTCTCTTTAAAACTGTCCTAGTTCTTTTAGGTTCAAAGGATGCATATTAAAAAGATGAAATTGAATAGTTTAATTAATATTTTTCTTCGAGGACTAACTATTGGTTCGAGATTTTTATTAACATTTATTATTGCTCAGTATATTAGCATCGAAGAACTAGGCACCTATTCTTTAGTGAATACTTCAATTATTCTGGGTGTTATTCTAGTTGGATTTGATTTTTATATGTTTGCAAATAGAGTGATATTAAAAGATAAAAAGAATTTAAATGAAATATTATTTAATCAATTTTTATTTTATATTTTTATCTATTTTATTATATTAATTTCTATGCTTTTTATTCATGCTTTATTACATTGGGATCTTAAAATTCTAATTCTATTTACCGTCCTGCTTTTCATAGAACATTTATCTCAGGAGCTATATCGTTTATTCATCATTTTTGGCCGCCCTTTAACAGCTAACTTTCTATTATTTTCTAGAAGTGGGATGTGGGGGATTATTGCAATAATATTCCTAGTGTTTCTAGAGAATGCTAGGAATATTGAATTTGTTTTATACTGTTGGTTAATTGGATCGTCACTATCTTTATTCCTATCATTTTATTTATTCTCGAGAATTTATCGTGATTTTCAAATTCTAAAGTTATCCAGCTTGAATTTTGATTTAATAAAAAAAGGTATAAAGGCTTCTATTCCTTTTTTTATTTCTACTATTTTCTTAAAAATAATAGAATTCTTTGATAGATTTATCATTAACTATTTTTTAGGTAAGGAACAACTAGGGATTTATACTTTCTTTTATAATATTTCTAATATCCTTCCGGTATTTGTGTTTACAAGTGTAGGTATGTTTCTATACCCAAAGGCAGTTGAGTATTTTGCGAATGGAAAAATAAAGGAATATCAAACCTTAATAAAACGAATGTATAAGTTAAGTATCCTATCGATGGTATCGTTGGCCATATTTGCAACTATAGCTATGAAAGTGTCTTTGATTATTATAAAGGATTCCAAACTAGTAGATAGTGAACCGCTGTTTTATTTAATGTTAATACAAATGGTTTTTATTATTTTTGCTCAATTGTCACATTATGAATTATACGCACAAAATAAGGAAAGAAAAATCTTATTTACGACGGTGATAAGTTCAGTAGTCTCTATATTTGGCAATATTATTTTGATTCCTACTATTGGTATAAATGGTGCAACCATATCTGGCATCCTTTCTTTTGCTCTTTTGTTTGGTATTAGAAAGAAATATAGTAAATTGGAGTATTAATATGAAAAAAAATGCATTTGTATGTTGTACCCCATATCACATTATATTAAGTTACCATCTTATTAAAAATCATTATAAAGGGTTCTCTAATGATATATATATTTCTGATCATTTTCCCAACTCTGAAGAGATATATCACAACATAAAAAAAGAGAATCTTTTTGAAAATGTATACTTCATCACGGATAAAAAGCTCTCATATATGAGTTTATATGAACGAAGAAAACATAAGAAGTATAAACAAAAAATAGAAAAGGACTGGGAAGAAAGAATAAATTTTAAGCAGTATAATCGTTTATCATTTTTTACTTTTAGTTACTTTAGTAAATACTTCTTTTCTAGGTCATATAGTTTTAATGAAAAACCTGAAGTGTTTTTCATTGAAGATGGAGTAGGTACCTATATTAATTTTTCCACAAGAAAAGAAAAAATGAGAAATCTTATATCAAAATCACTTCCAAGAAGGAACATACTCTCCGGAGCAAATGTGGATTTTTTTGGATTTTTCTATCCAAAAGGAGCAATTGGAATAAATAAAAAAAATATATTCCAAATGGATAATGTATTTTTTTATGATTACGATATTACCGTGTTAAATAGAATCTTTAATTATACCCCTAGTGAAATTTACAAGAATAAAAAAATGATATTCATTGACCAGCCATTTAAAGATAGAGAGAAAAAAATATTGAAGAAAAAGATTTTTGATATTCTTAAGACTCAATATGAAACACAATATATTATAAAAGTCCACCCAAGAGACATAGAAATTCAAGAATTAAGTAAAAATTATTGTATAGATGCACGAGGAGTTCCGATTGAATTATTAATTCTAAATAACGAAATAAATAAGGATTCGAAGTTAATTGGGATAAATTCTACAGCTTTATTGACACCTAAAATAATGATGGGTTGGAAAAATGAAATTTTATCACTATATAAAATGACTAACTTAAAGGGTGAACTTTATAATATTTTTTTTGAGTCCATTGACTTTAATATAAAGACTCCTACAAAAATGAGTGAATTAAAAGGACTATTAAAGGAGTAATTATGTATTCCCTTTCTAATAACTATAAACCAACCTTTCCAATGCAGTTGGTAACTATTGCTATTGTTTCCATTCCCATATGGTCTTTATTGGGAATAAAAGTATTTATATTCCATGCATTTGCTTTCTATTTTCTGGCTAGAACATTATTTTTATCAAAAGGGAAGAGTGAATTAAGAATTTCGTGGTCTATTATAATGCTCTTCTTTTTTATTGCTACTTATGGGGTATCGTTAATGATAAATTCAATTAACGAGCCTATACAACGAGTAGTAGGTTCATTTTATAATTTTAGTTTTTGGCTAATGGGCTTTTTTATTATTCTAGCAGTTTATAATAGTAATCTTGAAGTGAGTTATTTCCGAAAATTGTCAAAATCAATAAGGAACTTTGGTCTATTTAGCGGATATTTGGGACTTTTTCTAATTATATTATGGTATGCGATAGATCTTAAGGTATACTATATCAATTCATTATTTGGTCAATTTTTCTTGGCGAATGCTCCAAATATTATAAAATCTTCTTCATTAATAAATTTAATAAGAACTGATTATATGTTAGGGTCAACATTCCCGCGGTTGAGTTTATTTAACTTGTATCCAACAGCTTTAGGAATTACCACAAGTTTTATTTTATCCTTTACGTATTATTATCATAAAACTAATAAGAGGAAAAGATTATCAATAAAAATGATTTTTGAGTACGTCATTATATCAATACCATTGGTCTTTTCTTTATCTAGAACAGTAATTATCACAACTTTGATATGCCTATTCTTTTTTTATTTTTTATTTAGCAAAAAAAACAAAAAATTTTTATTAAAAATTGTTCTACTATGCATGGTTTTGCTTGTACCTGTTATACTTTTCAGTAAATTCGAGAATTTATTGAATCAAATTATTCAATCTAGAGAAGGTTCGAGTGATTTAAGAGGATATGTATACGAGAAAGCACTTTCATATTTCTATCAAAACCCTATAATTGGCACTGGAGTAAAATTTGAGGAGCCTGGTATACCAATACCAATTGGCTCACATTCAACTTTTATAGGTGTATTAATGAAAACTGGATCTTTAGGTTTTTTTACACTATTTGCTTTTTTATCGATCACTTTATTTATTTGGTATAAAAAAATTCATATATTTAAGAATGAAAATTTAATAATTTGGAAGGTTGTCGGATTTAATTTTATAAGCTTTACTCTTTGGATGGTTACGGAAGATATAGATGCACCTCAAATAGTAGCTTTTTTATACTTTTTTAATATTTCTTTAATATATAGCAATATATCAAAACACACAAAAGGAGAATTAGAATGAAGATAGCACTTGTTGGATCGAGTGGTGGTCATTTAGCTCAATTATTCTTAATAAAACAAATATGGGAAAAACATGAGAGATTTTGGGTAACTTTTGACAAGGCTGATAGTAGGTCACTATTAAAAGACGAAATAAAGTATTGGTGCTACTTTCCAACTAATAGAAACGCAAAAAATTTACTAAAGAATACATGGTTAGCATGGAGAATTCTAAAAAAAGAAAAACCGGACTTGATTGTCTCGACAGGTGCTGCATCTGCTATACCCTTTTTTTATATTGGTAAATTGCTAAAAATAAAAACAATATACATAGAAGTCTTTGATAGAATAGATAGTCCTACATTAACAGGAAAATTAGTTTACCCAGTTTCTGATCATTTTATTATTCAATGGGAAGAACAGCGTAAATTTTATCCTAAAGGCAAGTTTTTAGGAGGGATATTGTGATTTTTGTTACTGTTGGTACTCATGAACAACAACTAGATAGGTTAGTAAAAACTATAGATGAATTAAAGGGTAATAACATTATTAAGGACGAGGTTTTTATTCAGTCTGGATATTCTACTTATCCAATTAAAAATTGCCAGTATAAACCTATGTTAACATTTGAGGAAATGAAGGATTATAGCGAAAGTTGTAATTTGTTTATTACCCATGGCGGGCCTGGGAGCATAATAATGGGACTTTCTGCAGGGAAATTACCAATAGTGTTTCCTAGGAATCCTGAATATAACGAGCATGTTGATAATCATCAAATTCTTTTTACGAAAAGAATGAGCGAAAAAAAGAAGATTATTCCAGCATACTGTGAAACTGAATTAGAAAAGGTTATTGTTGACTTTAATGAGGTAAGCTCAACTTACTCACGGGGATGGATATCAAATACAGAAGAGTTTAATAATAAGTTAGAAAGATTAATAACTGAGAATTGATATTTTAATAAAAGCATAAACAAAGAATATAAGAGTATCATGAGTAATTGAAATCTAAGTTATGGAGAAAAGCCAGAACTGGAATATATTATGAACAAATTAGAATTTCTCATATACAAATAGAAATGTATTTTTTGACTAAATAGCCCTTAATCATTGATTTTTAGGGGCTTTTAGTGAATTTCAGAGTATAATTATAGAATAGTTTTTCAATGTGTATAAGCAATCCCATTAATATTTCTGTTTAGTCTGCTAACAACTACATATATAAGTTCCCCAATTGTAAAACAAAACATCCGCTAGTAAAATAGGACTTATCATCTCAATTTTATTTTCATTAATAGTAATGATTACTTTTTATATGAAATAAGAATTTTAACGGTCATAAGTGTTGTTCACACTCAAATACCTGAAAAAAATTGAATTATGTGAGACAATGAGCTGGAGTGTATTTCAGAAATATAACGTGGAGGAAACATCGATTGACTGGATTAAGGAATCTGTGTATGTGTACAGAAAAACATTCAGTAACCCACTCGACGAAATGGTGGGAATATTAACAGTATCCTCTATTCCTTTTTAGATAATATTTTATAATGTATTTTTTAGTCATAATTCATTAAAATATGAAGAGTGATGACGAAATATGCAATCTAATTTTGTATTGAAGGTGAATAATGATGAAAATAGCAGTTGCAGGAACGGGATATGTAGGTTTGGTTACAGGAGTCTGCCTGGCGGAAAATGGCCATTCTGTTACTTGTGTAGATATAGATGAAGACAAAGTGGCTCTTATGCGCGATGGAGTCTCCCCTATCTATGAACCAGGCCTTGAAGAGTTGATGAAGAAAAACATGGAGAAGCTTCATTTTACGACGGACTACCAGCAGGCTTATAAAGATGCCGATGTTATCTTTATTGGTGTTGGAACTCCTGAGAAAAAGGATGGTTCTGCTAATTTGTCCTATGTATATGGAGTGGCGGAACAAATTGCGGAAAGCATTGAAAAAGATTGTGTAGTGGTCGTGAAGTCAACTGTACCGATCGGCACAAATGATAAGATTGAAGAAATCATTAAAAGCAGCCTGAAGAATGATGTGAATGTCTATGTTGCTTCCAATCCTGAATTCTTGGCTCAGGGCTCAGCAGTCAAAGACACGCTGCATGCATCAAGGATCGTTGTAGGTGTTGAAGAAGAGTTTGCTGGTAAGGTATTAAGAGAAGTATATAAAGGCTTTGATGCTCCAATCATCGTAACAAACCGAAAGAGTGCCGAAATGATCAAGTATGCCTCAAATGACTTCCTGGCATTGAAAATTTCGTTTATCAATGAAATTGCCAACCTTTGTGAAATCATCGGAGCGGACATTGAAGATGTAGCACTTGGAATGGGATACGATACACGAATAGGAAATCGCTTCCTGAATGCAGGGATCGGTTATGGAGGCTCTTGTTTCCCGAAAGATACAAAAGCGCTTCACTGGCTGGCGAACTTTCATGATTATGAACTAAAGACAGTAAAGGCAGCGATTGATGTCAATGAAAATCAAAAGCTTAAGCTAATTAAAAAATCCCGTAAATACTTTGATAGCTTCAAGGATTTAAATGTTGCCGTTCTTGGTCTTACATTTAAACCAGGAACAGATGATTTAAGGGAAGCACCGACACTGGTGAACATTCCTCTTATGCTGGAAGATGGAGCAAATGTTAAAGCATGGGATCCGGTTGGTGCCAAAAACTTTAAGAAGCTTCATCCTGATGATGTGACCTACTGCGAAACCATCGAGGATACCATCAAGGATGCAGATGTATGCTTTATCTTTACCGAATGGGATGAAGTGAAAAACTTTGATTTAACCAAGTATGCTGAATTGATGAAGACGCCTATTGTGTTGGATGGCAGGAACTGCTACAGGCTTAAAGATGCTGCAAAGGCAAAGGTGATTTATGATTCTGTTGGCCGAGAATCGATTAATGCAGAAGAATATTCAAACTGCTGATTTAGGATAAATGAACCCCCTTCTTTAGAGAAGGGGGTTTTTAACATAGAAATTTTTAAGTCTGATTAGCAGAAGGAAAAACGGTGTATGAAGGCTTACTGGAGCTTTTCGATAAGTGCGTTTTTTATCAAGAGGACCTGGAATCTATTACCCTTAAAGGGAAGGATGGAGCAGAGAAAATCGTAAAGCTTATGAATTATTTCCGGGAAGAAACCTTAAAAGAGATGGCAGGAATTGAAGTAGTAACTGTTGAAGATTATTTAAAAGGTGAAAAGCTTGAAATGGGAACAATAAGCGAAATTGAACTGCCAAAATTCAACGTTCTTAAATATCATTTAGCTGACGGTTCCTGGTTTTGCCTGCGTCCATCAGGTACAGAACCTAAAGCTAAATTCTACTTTGGAGTGAAGGCTGAAACACTTCAAGCCAGTCAAAGTAAACTAGAAGGTTTGAAGAAAACGGTAATGTCGAAGGTGAAAGAAATTTTATCATAAGGAGAAAATATATGATTTTAGTTGTTGGCGGTGCTGGCTACATTGGGAGTCATCTAGTAAAAGAATTAGTAGAAAAACAAGAAGTAGTCGTCTTAGATAATTTATCGACTGGATTCAAGGATTCAGTTGATTCTCGTGCAGTCTTTATCCTGGGTGATCTTGGAGATGAAGAAGATTTAGAAGCGGTGTTTTCTGCGTACCCAATTAAAGCTGTCATGCATTTTGCTGCTAATAGCCTGGTTGGTGAGTCGGTGAAGGACCCGTTAAAATACTATCAAAATAATGTCGCTGCAACATTAACATTGTTAAAGGTAATGCTTAAGTATAATGTAAAGAACTTTATCTTTTCCTCAACTGCTGCCACATATGGCATTCCAAGCGTTGATATCATTGAGGAAAATACTCCGACAAATCCAATCAATCCTTATGGTGAGTCAAAATTAATGGTGGAACGCATTTTAGAGAATTTCTCTTCCGCTTATGGATTGAATTATGTTGTCTTAAGGTACTTCAATGCCGCTGGTGCACATGTATCAGGGAAAATCGGTGAAAAACATGATCCGGAAACTCACTTAATCCCTATCATCCTTCAACATTTGTTAGGGCAGAGGGACCAAATTTCTGTATTTGGTGATGATTACGATACCCCGGACGGAACTTGCATCCGCGATTATATCCACGTCACTGATTTGGCAGAGGCCCATATTCTTGCCCTTACATCATTGCTGGATGGCAAAAATAAAACAGCAACGTATAATCTCGGAAATGGTCAGGGCTATTCCGTTAAAGAAGTCATCGACATGTGCGAAAAGGTTACTGGTAAAAACGCGAATGTCGTCATTAGCGAAAGGCGTCCGGGTGATCCAGCAAGGTTGGTTGCCTCATCTGAAAGGATAAACAAAGAATTGGGATGGAAGGCCAGGCGGAACCTGAAAGAAATTATTAAGACCGCGTGGGAGTTCCATAAACATAACTAGACGTTAATTATGATTTAAATCAAAAAGCCCCAGATGTAAGTTTTCATCTGGGGCAAGTATATTATCTAATCAAATTTATAGCACTTTTAGAAGCAGTTTAATCCAACCAATTATAGAAATCCAAAGCGGTATACTTAGTGAGATCCCCCATGAAAAACCTAATGCAAAGTTTCCCTCACGGTTCATACAATCACTTCCTGACCGTTTTTTTAATTATTATTCCCCTTTTTTAAAAGAATAACCTTCAAAATAACTTCCTTTTTTATCCTCAAATATCTTGAATCTATGACAATAGTAGACAAAACACAGTGATATAAACTGTTAAATTCCCAGTTTTAATACTAAAAATGGAGGAGCTTGTCTTAAAATTATATGTTCTGGTTTACTCAATCATGAATCATTTTTTCTCGTAAACACTATTCGGATGATGTTAACTGGCTGTGTCGGTTGTATCCGAAAGGTAAGTGGTATTTCAGACTTGAAGATTTTAAATAAAGAGTTTTATCTTTCTTTTTAATTTATCTGGCTCCTTCATTTTCTTAGGTGGAGTATTTGATACTCCGTAAAATAGAATGTTTCTGCCCTATAAAAATATAGTCACCCTACTAACATAACCCAAAACTATTCTTAAGCGATGGATAGAAGTTTTATTACAGCGCTATAGGTGGTTACAAGAAGCTAGAACTTTTATGATCTGTCCTAATATTAAGGAAAGGATTATGACATTTTATACCGAATTAGTATCATTGAAAAAACAGATTCGAAGTAGATGGAGATGGTTTGGTGGTGAGAAAAGTGATACTAAGCAGGAAAGGGTTTGATAGTAGTTCTGGAGGGAAACCTAGCCCAATTCTTGGTGATAGGCTTATGTCATTACCGATTCCTCTTGCAGGATCCAATGATTTTTATAGGAATTTAACATTTTCCGAGACTGAAAGCTACTTGAAGATTATGCAGGACTTAGGAATCAAGGGGCATTTGGAAGGACATGTGGATCCGGATATTAGGCGGTCAATTATTGTTCATAGACCATCTGAATGGAGGGGGACATTTGGGCAGAGTGGGACTTCACAGGCAAACTTGAGAAATCAAAACGTAGGTAAAGGTGATATTTTTCTCTTCTTTGGATGGTTTAAAGAAGCCTGGCGAGTCAATGGATCCTGGGTATATAGACAAAATGCTCCAAATATCCATATGATTTATGGATATCTGGAAGTAGAAGAAGTGTATGATCTGAATAGCATCCATACGATCCCTTCCTGGGTGAAGTATCATCCTCATTATAGAGATAGGGCTGATTATGACCAAAAGAGGAATGCTATTTACACCGCAACTGGAAAATTTTCTACCTACAAGGATAAAGCTGGGTGGGGTGTTTTTGATTATGATGAATCGCTGGTACTTACAAAGAAAGGATCAAAAAAGAGGTCCTTATGGGAGCTGCCAGCATGTTTTAAAAGTGAACGAGGTAGCTTTAAATGTGGCTTTTCTCTATGGAATGAAACTAATAAAGGGACCTTAGAAGTCCAGCAAAGAGGAATGGGGGATCAGGAGCTATTTATCAGCGGTAATCCTGAAATTGTTAAGTGGGCAGAAAACCTAATTGCTTCATGTTCATCGGAAGAGTAGGTATTAGAACTTGGAATCATCAGTTCTATTATACAATTGAATATCATTGTCTCTCAGAATATAAAAGTATTCCCCTCAAAGTTAGGTTCTTCGTATATCTTTCTTGAAGGCCTGCTTAAAGGGGATTGGCATCAAAGTCTAGTCGTTTTATATCTTTTTTAAATTATTATAGCTTTCTCCGAATGTTGTTAATTCCTTCTGGAAAAGAGAAGGGTGAACCTGGCTTTTAAGAATGGTATCGAGAATATGGGGTACATCTGATTCTAAGTCTATGGCTTGTTGTTTGACTTTTTCCTGATAGTTGTTTAACTCCTGCTTTTTATTAATTAAATAGGCCAGTTTTTCTTTATGTTTCTCTGTGAATGCCCCCGTTAAGAATCGCAATGTAGGGTGTTTTTTTATAAGAGTATTAGCTTCTTGGAATTTGGATTCTTTAATTGTTTCTTTTTTAGGAAATGCTTGTAGTACTTTGCCAATCAGAATTCCTAAGTGATTAAATACCAAATCACGTTCCTTTTGTGTATAAAGCTGCTTAATGTATTTTGTCAGCTTTTTGCCGCTATAGCCTCCTGCCATACCAAGCATCATGGGCAAAACTACTGTACCTGCAGGGCCAAATAGAGGACCTAAAACTAAACCGATACCTTTTCCTGCCAGAGCACCAGCGCCTCTGGCAGCAGTTTCATTTGCAATATTTAGACCGGCTATTCGTGTACTGATTCCACCTCTGATTACCTTATAACCATTAGTAAGGCTAGAAATTCCCAGAGTAATCATTGGGATATCAAGTTCCGTAAATTCTGCTGCATGTTTAAGAGTCGATCGTGTAATTACTTCTACAGTTTGGTTGGAAACATCTGTCCCATAAACCAGAGGGTGATCAGCAAGTGATGGAATCAATTCGCGATTTACTAATACAGGTAAATCAGGGTAAGCCCGAAAATGTTCATAGACCCCTCCTGGTGTGCCAAGACATTTAACTTGAAATGGTTGTCCATCAACGATTAAATCAAAACCAGCTTGGTTAGAAGCTTCAGGGAAGCTGACGTCATGCCCTTTCCCTTGTAACTCTAAAGCTACTAATTGTTCTGCTGTATAACCTTTTAATCTAGTTAACTCCCCGGCGTTGTCAAAATCAAAACCTGCCGCAAATTGCTGGAAAGTAAAAAAACTGGCTAAATCCTCACTTCTTGCAAAATCAATAGCGTCCATTACAGCTGGGTTAATCATGAAATAATCATATAGAATATCCATAAAGGAGAAACCTGCGATAGTTGCAGAAGAGTTTATTCCTTGTGATCGAAACAGCTTGTCAACAACATTTAAGCCACCCCGTGGCTCACTTTCCAGTTGTACCTCTACAGCTTCCTCATATTTCCCATTCTCCCAAAAATGAACGAATAGTTCCCATTGAGATTTATTCATCCAAAAATGCTTCCCATTTAGCCTCGGCATGTTGGTCTCCCATAACCATGATTTGCATTAATACAACAGGAGCAATTGCTTTTTTCATTTTTACGTTCTGCCAATTGAGTAAGCCTCCACCTCCAATCAGAAGTACAGGTATAATGAACAGTGGGTTGGTCAAAACGGCAACGGCAGAAGTTAAAGTTACATACACGGCAAAGGGGAGAGTTATTCCTACCAGGCCGAATATTCCTGCCACTACAGAGGTTAAGGTAGTGTAAAAAGCAAATCCCGCTACTTGGACAATAACGGCAAAAACGGCTGCTGTCCCGTTTGTTGCAATTAACTGTTGCATTGTTTGACTGGTTATATGATTGATACCAAGTTTGTCTGCAACCTGTTTCTGTTGTTGTTCGGGAAGGTCCGTTAAAAAATCCTCTAAAGAATCGCCAACTTGTTTCATTTGCGCAGCTGTCATTTGCTTTCCGCTAATAGAATCAATTAGGCTATACATTTGAAATGTAATGATTTTTTCTAATTTGGTTTTTTCTGTATGGGCATGCAAAAAAACTGCGAATTTTTTATTGTTTTGCACCATTTGCGAATACATTGCTTGGATAATTCTATCGCATTGCTCTGCAGCATCCTGTCTGGTTTTTAGTCTTCGGTCAGGAATCCCGTAGATATTTGAAAGCTCAAGAATGAGATTACGCCTAACATGGTTAACAGGAGTATAGCGATATTTATCTGCCTCCTTCTTTACCATTTCCATAATCTCAGACTTGCTGCTTCCACTTATTTTTTCTTTTGCGAATGGAAGGAGCATCTTCATGATATTTGAATCATGCAGCAAAGCAAAGTTGAATTTTAACGCTTCACTTTGCATAACTAATAAGGATTCTGCCATCGAATAACCATTCATTATGAACACCACTCTCGTTGTGAAATTTTTGGCTTGATAGTAATGGAATCAACTACTATATATGAAATATCGACATGGATATGAAATATTTTACAGGTTGATGTTTTCCTCTTTATGGAAAAAGAAATGTTACTAATTAAACATAATTAGAGGTGTTAGAAACGAATGAAGAAGAGTAAGTTCAATGCAAAACATTATATATGGGGTGATCATTGTGATGGCTGGTACCTAGTTGAAACGAATGATTTAAGCATCATTCAAGAACGAATGCCACCTAATACTTCTGAAGTAAGGCATTTTCATCAGTCTTCACGTCAGTTCTTCTTTATCCTTTCTGGTGTTGCAACAATAGAAGTGAATGGTGGTCGTGTGCTGCTGCATCCCATGGAAGGCATTCAGATTCCACCTCTTGCTCCTCATCAAATTTTTAATGAAACGGAGCATGATTTAGAATTTAACGTTACCTCTCAACCCAATAGCAAAGGTGATAGGATTTTGGAAAAGTGATACGAAAATTATATAAAATAAAAAATCTCCCTGCTTCATACAAGGAGATAGTTAGTAAACTCGCAAAAACCATCTCGGTTAAGAACCACAAATGGTAGAGCCGATTGTTCTGTTTAGCAAGTTAACAATTGAAAAACTGCTAGATAGGTTTTTAAGGATCTCAAAAAAGAAGCCTTCAGTATCAGCCTATCGAGCAGAGCAAAGACGATGTTAATAAATATGTATAATAAACTGAACGCCAAATACATTCCTTTGAAGCTAAAAAGTATCAAGAAGAAGAAAGGCACGGATATGACTAATGCATGACGGTAAATATAATAATTGTAGCAAGGTCTTTGCTGGGTAATACTGCAGAAAAATAAATGAGTACAACCGCTATAATACTGAAAAGTTTTACTGCATCAATTCTGTAGTTATATGTAGGCAGAATTTCCTCCAGGCTGTAAGTAACTGAATATTAAACTATTTCAAGGCCTACTTTGTGTCAATGATTTTAGAAGTGAGGGCATTTAAGACTTACTAATCATGATCGGTGATTCGCGATATTGTTTACATGCTGGTGCGTAACATTATATAATTAATATTCGATAGCGATATAAATGTTATCAGACGATAATATCAAGCAATGAAGTATTGTGGTGCAAATCCATTAAAAACCGAAGGAATTGAAAAATAAAACGTTCATTTTACCAATATAGGAGGATTTGATATGAGCTTGAAATTTGCATTGATTGGTTGTGGGAGAATTTCTCCCAATCATATCGCAGCTGCTTTAGAAAATAATCTGGAAATCGTAGGATTGTGTGACATAGTAAAAGAGAATATAGAGGATAAAATAAACAAATTCAACCTTCCATCATCTACACCTCAGTATACAGACTATCATGAGCTCTTGAAGAATGAGCAGCCGGATTTGATTGCGATCTGTACTGAGAGCGGAAATCATGGCCAAATTGCATTGGATTGCATTGAAGCGGGAAGCCATTTGATTATTGAGAAACCAATTGCTTTATCACTTAAAGAAGCGGATCAGATTATTGAGCGGGCTAAAGAAAAAAATGTGAAAGTTAGCGCTTGTCATCAAAATCGATTCAATAAATCTATTCAAAAAATTAGAGAAGCTGTCGAAGAAGACCGTTTTGGAAGATTGCTTCACGGAGCTGCCCATATCCGTTGGAACAGGGGAGAAGACTACTACAAGCAAGCCCCTTGGCGTGGAACCTGGGAACAAGACGGCGGAGCGCTCATGAATCAGTGTATTCATAACATTGATTTGCTGAGATGGATGATGGGAAATGAAATAACTGAAGTAGTTGGCATGACTGACAACTTAAAGCATGAGAATATTGAAGCAGAAGACTTAGGGATTGCTTTGATTAAATTTGCGAATGGGAGTTACGGGATTGTTGAAGGAACAACCAATATTTATCCTACCAATCTTGAAGAAACCCTCTATATTTTTGGGGAAAAAGGAACAATCAAGGCAGGGGGTAAGTCAGTCAATCTTATTGAGGAATGGCAGTTTGCTGATCATTTGGACAACCCGGAAGAGGTGAAAGAAAAATATCAGGAAAACCCTCCGAATGTATACGGTTTCGGACATAATCCTCTTTATGCTGACGTAGTTGATGCAATCCAGAATGACAGAGAACCTTATGTAACAGCGGAAGACGGAAAAAGGGCTTTAGAACTTGTTCTAGCGATTTATAAATCTGCCGCAGAAGGTAAAAGTGTCAAGTTCCCTCTTGAAAATTGCAGTACCATGGATTTCAAAGGAAGGTTTAACAGATGACCCATTTTGTTCATCCAAGCAGCTATATCGATGAAAACGTAAAAGTCGGTAACGGAACTAAAGTGTGGCATTTCTGTCATATCCACACAGGAGCAGAGATCGGGGAAAACTGCTCATTGGGTCAGAATGTCAATGTTTCAAATAATGTCAAGATCGGCAATGGCGTAAAAATTCAAAATAACGTGTCTGTCTATGAGGGTGTTGAATTAGAAGATTACGTTTTTTGCGGGCCTTCCATGGTCTTTACAAATGATCTAACACCGCGCAGTAAATATCCAAAAGGACCTGCGGGCTATAAAAGGACACTTGTTAAATATGGTGCTTCAATAGGGGCAAATGCCACAATTGTCTGTGGCAACACAATAGGACGATGGGCGATGATTGCTTCAGGAGCTGTAGTTACCAAGGATGTGGCGGATTATGCTTTAATGGCAGGCATCCCAGCTAAACAAATAGGCTGGGCCTGTGAATGCGGCGAAATCTTAAAAGATAAGCTGGAGTGCAACGAGTGTGGTAGAGAGTACCTTCTGCTTGATGGTGTTTTAAAAGAGAAGTCAAATGCAAAAAACATTTAAGTGACAGGGACTGATTTTATGGAATTTCGAGATTTAAAAGCCCAGTATGAAAAATATAAGCCGGAAATTGATTCAGCCATTTTCAATGTTATTTCTAATGCAAATTTCATTGGCGGTAAAGAGGTAAATCAGCTGGAAGAACAGTTAGCAGATTTTGTCGGTGTGAATCACTGCATAACTTGTGCCAATGGTACAGAGGCCATGACTTTATTGATGATGGCATGGGATATTAAAGGAGGGGACGCAGTTTATGTTCCTGATTTCACCTTCTTTTCTACTGGAGAAGTTGTATCCTTTAGAGGGGCGACTCCTGTCTTTGTGGATGTCGACAGAGAAACCTTCAATATCGATCCATTAAAATTAGAGAAAGCGATTATCAAAACGATTGAAGAAGGAAAATTAACTCCAAAAGTAATTATTCCTGTTGACCTTTTCGGTCTTCCGGCAAATTTCAGCCAGATCGAGAAAATTGCTGAGAAATATAATCTGAAAATATTAGAAGATGGCGCCCAGGGTTTTGGCGGGAATATCAATGGTAAAAGAGCATGCAGTTTTGGGGATGCTGCCACGACCTCGTTCTTCCCGGCTAAGCCTCTGGGATGTTACGGAGATGGCGGAGCAATTTTCACCAATGACGATGAGTTAGCCGGATTGCTAAAATCCTTGAAAATTCATGGCAAAGGTGAAGATAAATACGACAATGTAAGGATTGGGATAAACTCCAGGCTTGATACAATCCAAGCTGCTATATTGAAAGTGAAACTTGAAGCCTTTATTAATCATGAGCTAGAAGGTGTAAACAGGGTATATCGTCTTTATAATGAAAAGCTGTCCGGACTTGTTGAAGTGCCAGTGATCCCAGAAGGATATTATTCAAGTTTTGCCCAATACACCATCAAGCTGAAAAATAAGGAGCAGCGTGATGGATTGCAAGCCCACCTTAAAGAGCAGGGCATTCCTAGCATGATTTATTATGTTAAACCGATGCACAGACAGGGTGCTTTCTCATATTTGCCTTTTGAGGACAAGGACTTTGAAGTAACCAATGAATTATGTGATATCGTTCTTTCCCTTCCTATGCATCCTTATATTACCGACGAGGAAATCCAAGCTGTTTGCGAAGCCATTGAGGGATATTTAAAATGATAAAAATGGAGAGGGAGCGATAAGATCGCTCCCTCTCCATTTTGTATGAGCAAACCCTGGATTTGTAAATAAGAAGGGCAGGAAACAACTGGTTTTCTGACCTTCTTATTTATCTTTTAACAACAATCTTAGTTCCCTTACTTACATTCCCGGAAGGGTCTTTTGCATAAGCATATAAAATCTTGCCTGCTTTCTGTTTAGCTATTTTGATTTTGTATATTCCTGTTCTGCTTGCCTTTGCAGAACCAATCACTTTATTGCCTGATTTAATGAAAATAGTTGCGTAAAGTTCAGTCTTACCGCTAACACTCGTTGAGCGGTAAGTAACTTTATTGACAATTGGATTTTTAGGAGCCGTTTTGTCTTTCACCTTGATATACGCAGGCTTACTTACGTTGCCCGACTTATCCCTGGCACTTACAGTTAATGCAGTACCCGCTTTAAGTGATTTTTTAAACTTTAACGTAAACTTTCCATATTTGTCGGCATTGGCATATCCTAATATATTTTTTCCGGATTTGACAATGATTTTTGAATACGCTTCTGCTTTCCCAGTTATCTTTTTGTCAAAATCCCTTAACTCATTAACTTTTGCCATCGCTGGAGGAGTTTTATCCTTTACTGTTACCTGGATGGGCTTGCTTACGTTACCTGCTTTATCTGCAGCTGTAACTGATAGGATGGTTCCGGCTTTTTGCGCTGCTCTTAATGTGACTGAGAAGTTTCCATATTTACTGGTAATGGCGTATCCTAAAACTTTTTTACCTGATTTGATCGTAATTTTTGAACTAGGTTCTGCCTTGCCAATGATCTTCTTATCATAATCCCTTACTTCATTTACTATTGTATTGACTGGTGCTGTTTTATCTAACACTGTAACGATTGTTGTCCCACTGATATTTCCGGCTTTATCAGCAGCGGTTACAGAGAGTTTAGTCCCGGCTTTTTGCGCTGACTTTAATGTTACAGAATAGTTTCCGTATTGATCTACAGTGGCATTGCCAATAACAACACTTCCGCTTTTTACTGCTATTCTTGAACCGGCCTCTGATTTCCCGTTGATTTTCTTATCATAATCCCTCACTTGGTTGACGATAGGGGCGGCTGGAGCTGTTTTATCCAATACGGTTACTTGTGTTGCTTCACTTATATTGCCTGCTTTATCAACAGAACGGATAGTTAGAATCGTACCTGCTTTCTGGGCAGCCGTTAAACTGGCTGTAAAACTTCCGTCTGTGTTATTTGCAAAAGTATGGCTAACTAGAGAGCTGCCGTTGTATACATGGACGGCAGATCCTGGTTCAGCAGTTCCTTTAACAGCAAGATCCTTATCACTTACCGGATATACGACAGGCACAGCAGGAGGAGTGAGGTCCGTTTCGCCAGTTTCATTTAGGTCGATGAACAAATATGATATATCCGATTCTTTGTCGACAGGGATTGTTAGTTCGTCCTGTGATGAAACGGGTTTAACTACTGCTCCCCCGCCCCGAAGGTTTTTGGATGTGCCGCTGTATAACTTTGGTTTCAGCTGGTTAAATTCAGTAATTCCTTTGAAGCCATGAAGCCCTGAACTTTTTTTTAGCAATAAAGCAGTCCGGAAATTTGTCATGAACTTGCCGAAGGACATAGTTGGGTCAATGTATTTTTTAATCACATTTTCAACTGCCAGATAGTCATTATTCTTGTCTGTTAAAATCTCATTAAAAACTGGATCCCCAATATTCGATTGGATTTTAACATATTGTCCGAACAGATAGGATAAAGCATAGTTTGCCAGGACATCACCATCGTAGTCCCAGTATAATAAAGAATGTCCATTGGCGATTGAGCTTGAATAATTATAGTAATCAATCCGGTCTGATAGAACCCTGCCGGAGTATACCTGTTCTGCAGCCATTGCCAAAGCTTCATCCAGCCAAACGTCCATTTGTTTTTCGCTGCCTTCTATGAATACAGTTTGGTTAAAGTTGACCATGTGCTGAAACTCATGGGCCAGAGTTGTAAATGACTTTGTTACATCTCTTTGGAAATCAGCATCCATCGCAGGGTAGGTATCGATATAGAAAATTTCTGTTTTGTTCGAATATGGAATATCGAATAGGTCCCCTGGATTGAAATACCCCCCTATATATGCTCCTGAATCCTGGTATCCGTCCTGGATATCATAGGTTAGGATATTGATTTTACCATTGCTGTCTACATCTGATTCCGCTGCGAAATTATCCGTGACGGCAGGGTGGATTTTTTGGTCAAATTCCCTTCCGATACTTTCAGCCTCTTGGGAAGTAATCTGATTTTTGTTAACCCAGACATTTGTTTTTGCACCTGAATACATAAGAGTCGCGTTAAGTTGATAATCAGCACCTGTCTCAAAATTGTACACCCAAAAATCTTTGGTTTGTCCAATCTGATAGGTGGACAATTTAGAAAAGGCATTCACTTTTTTATCTTTGTTCATGCTTAAATCAAAGGGCTTTTTTGCATCAACCTTATATGCCTCTTCGCTTAAATTTCTATCAAAGGAAAATTTAAAATTATTCATCTTAAATTGCCCGGTGTATTGTGTCAGATCTCCATCGACCGATTCATTGCTTACCAGCACGAATTTATTTGGATCATCCATACTAGGCTTGTAAAAGGGATTTGCGACTTTAAACAGTAATGTATCTGAGTAATAAGGGTCATCGTAATCAGCAGAGACTCCCAATCTCATAAAAATATATTGCTGGTCTGCAAAAAAATCTTTATTTAGTATTGAAGATAAATGTAAGCCCGTTTCTCCGTATGTATCAAAGTCAACTGCTCCTAAAATGGAAAGGATATTTTCAGTTTGAGTAAAAAATTCAATGGTAAGGAGAGCGTCTTTATATACGGGCTCATCAGATTCATAGGTTAATTGAATCTCCATTTTGCCAGGATCCGTATTCTCAGCAGTTGTCAAATAAGTAATTCTGTGCTCCGCGTTAAATTGATCTTTCAATGTTCCGGCATGGCTTCCTTCGGATACCAGCGGGTAATCAGCGGGATCATAAGAAAATGATTGGCCTTGTCCTTCTTCGAGTTTAGGTGTATTTTCGGCTCTCAATGTATCAACTAATTTCGTTGTATCATTGCTTTGAGATTGTCCTTCCCCGTAAGCGGCAGTTACAGGGAGGAAAAATAGCAATAATGCAATTGTTGTACTCAGCACTCTGTTGTTCTTTTTCATTCATTCCACTCTTCCCTCTAAAAATTAATTTCTATGCATATTATAAGGGTTAATGGTGCAAGTTTATGTCGAATTTTGGAATATTGATAGGTATAAATAACTTATTTATTTGAGGGGAAACATTATTAAAAAAATGGAATAAACAATGCGAAAACTGCCTTAATAAAAACACCCCATACCCGGTTTCTGGGTATGAGGTGTATAAAAAGTTTTCCGTTAATTTAATTCAAGATGTGATTTAAGATCCTGCTGCAATTGCTGCTTTTCATCTTCGGGTACTATGAAATAATAAACTTTATTAATCTTAGTTCCGCTTCCTTTTATCTCCGTTTGAGTAATATCCTTTGCGGCATCTTTATAATTCTTTTGGATATCAACCATTTCATCGAACGTAAGGTTAGTTTTAATATTTTTCCCTAATGCACCAAAAATTTCATCAAACTTCGTAAGAGAAGAGAAACTGGCTCCCTTGTTGATTACTCCTTGAATAATTTGTCGCTGCCTTGATTGGCGTCCGAAGTCGCCGCGCGGATCTTCATACCTCATGCGTGTATATTTAAGCGCCTTTTCACCGCTCAAATGGAGCTCGCCTTTAGGAAAGTGGACACCCTCGTATGTGAAATCAAGTGTATTATTAACGGTTACCCCGCCAACGGCATCCACGATATCTTGAAAGCTTTCCATATTTATTTGCAGATAATAATCAATCGGTATGTCCAGGAAGTTTTCGACAGTATCCATAGCCATCTCAACACCGCCAAAAGCGTAGGCGTGATTTACTTTATCATCAAAGCCTTTACCAATAATCTCTGTCCTTGTATCTCGTGGGATACTTAGCATTTTAGTGGTTTTCGTATTCGGGTTCACTGTAAGAACTATTAAACTATCAGATCGGCCTCTATCACCCTCACGCTCATCCACACCCATCATCAGCACAGAAAAAGGCTCTTTATCTTCTAGAGTGACAGGTTTTTCTCTTTTCTCTGACTTTTTGCGATCAATAGGCTGATGCATAGTATCTATTGCATTCGTTAATGAATTATAGACAGTAAAAGCATATACGCCTAAACCAATGACTAATAATAAAACAATGAAACCGAGAACCCTGAGCCACTTTCTCTTTTTCTTTTTTTCTGATCTCATTTTGTTACCCCCAAATTCTTCAAAAACATTCTGCTCTCTATCATATCAAAAATAAATAAGTAAAAAAATGTTTATTTTTGTTTGAAGTGTGAACTATTTAAAGAGCAGGAGAGGAAGCGGGTTGTAAATAGAATGGAGCAGTTATACTATGGGTGTTACAACCACATCGGCAAACTGAAAAATTGCAATATTAATTTAAAGAGATAGTAAGAAGATATTCATTGTATTACAGTGTCTAAAGAGTAAAATTACATTTAGTGGTCTTTTTGTACCAGATGTTGAAGTTGTTTTATTATGAAATTTATTGCTGCTCGAGCTTTGTCGTATAATGTTTTTATATCAATGGTTAGTTTGATATAATATTTGATGTTATTAATTAGAGCCACAAACACAGGAGATTCAGGTGAAAATATGAATGAGCAACCTTTAGTATCAATTATTACACCAAGTTATAATGCAGAAAATTATATTGAGGAAACAATTAAGACAGTGTTAAATCAATCGTATACAAATTGGGAAATGATTATTTGCGATGATTGTTCCCGGGATCGTACGGTTGAAATTGTTGAACAATATGCTAAACAGGATCCAAGGGTTAAATTAATAAAGCTAACAGAAAATAGTGGGGCAGCTGTAACGAGGAATACGGCGATAAATAATTCGTCTGGAAGGTTTATTGCGTTTTTGGACGCTGATGATCAATGGGTGCCCGATAAACTAACCCGGCAAATTTCATTTATGCTTGAGAAAGACGTGGGATTTTCCTTTACGGGTTATGAAGTGATGGATGATTTGGGAAAATCAACCGAGAAGGTTGTACAGGTTCCTGAGAAAGTCAACTATCAATATCTGTTGAAGAACACGATTATTGGGTGTCTTACCGTTGTATTAGATAGAGAAAAAGTTGGCGAAGTTCAAATGCCTTTATATAGGACAAGACAGGATTTCGCTTTATGGTTATCTATTTTAAAAAAGGGACACATAGCATATGGGTTGAATGAAGTCTTGGCCAGATACCGTAAAACAGCAGGATCCATTTCGAGGAATAAAGTGAAAGCAGCAAAGCAAAATTGGATTATTTACAGAAAGCATGAGAAGTTAAGCTTATTGCCTGCTTTATGGTATTTTGTGAATTACGCATGGAACGGTTATATGAAAAATAGAGATTGAGGTGCGATGAGATGAAAGTGAAAAAAGCGATTATCCCGGCAGCAGGACTGGGTACAAGATTCCTTCCTGCCACAAAGGCTCAGCCAAAAGAGATGCTGCCTATTGTTGACAAGCCCACAATCCAATATATTGTCGAGGAAGCAGTCCATTCAGGTATTGAAGATATAATGGTCGTGACCGGGAGAGGAAAAAGGGCAATTGAAGATCACTTTGACAAATCATATGAGCTTGAAGAAACATTGGCTCAAAAGGAAAAATTTGATCTACTTGAAATGGTTCAGGGCATCTCTAACCTTGTTAATATCCATTATGTCCGCCAAAAGGAACCGAAGGGGCTTGGGCATGCGATTTACTCTGCTCGAAGGTTTATTGGCAATGAACCTTTTGCTGTCCTGCTGGGTGATGACATAGTTGAATCGCAAACACCCTGTTTAAAGCAGTTATTGGATGCTTATGAGGAATATGAAAAAACCATCATTGGGGTTCAAGAAGTCAAGTGGGAAGATACAGATAAATATGGAATTGTGGCTCCTGAAAATACTGCCGGCCCTTCAAAGATCATTGAAGTTGAATCACTTGTGGAAAAGCCTAAAACCAGTGAAGCTCCTTCCAATCTTGCCGTTATGGGAAGATATGTTTTATCCCCTGCTGTATTTGATATATTGGAAACCCTGCCTCCGGGCAAAGGCAATGAAATTCAATTGACAGACGCATTGGAAATCTTAAATACACAAGAAGGTGTCCTTGCCTATTCATTTGACGGAATACGTTATGATGTTGGTGATAAACTAGGTTTTATCAAAGCCACAGTGGATTTTAGCCTGAAGCGTGAGGATTTAAAAGATGACGTAAAACAATTTATTAAGGAATTAGCAGAAAGCTTATAAAACAAATTCTTCTAAAGCTTAACTTTGAATCTGCCGATAAGAATAAATGTGAAAAAATAAAATGAATCAGGTGATGTAATGTTCAAAGATAAAACGATTATGGTCACTGGCGGTACCGGGTCTATCGGAAGCGAAATAGTCCGCCAGCTGCTAAGTTATAATCCAAAGGCTATTCGTATATTCAGCAGGGATGAATCTAAGCAATTTAATATGGAACAGGAACTTAATGAGTATTCCCAAATCCGCTATTTGATTGGTGACATCCGGGATAAAGAGCGGCTTGAATATGCTGCTCAGGGAGTTGATGTTATTTTTCATGCTGCTGCATTAAAGCATGTCCCTTCCTGTGAATATAATCCATTTGAAGCGGTAAAAACAAATGTATTAGGGACCCAGAATGTGATAGAAGTAGCGATCAATAATAATGTGGAAAAAATGGTTTCCATCAGTACAGATAAAGTTGTTAATCCCATGAATACGATGGGTGCAACTAAACTGCTATCAGAGAAACTTATTTCTGCCGCAGGTTATTATAAAGGAAATGCGAGAACAGTTTTCTCTTGTGTTCGTTTTGGCAATGTGATGGGTTCTAGAGGCTCCGTCATCCCCCTTTTCAAAGACCAGATTATGAACGGTAAGCCAATTACACTCACCCACAGGGAAATGACAAGATTTATGATGTCGATTCCGCAGGCTGCCAAACTCGTTGTGAGTGCTGGAGAGCTTTCAAGCGGAGGAGAAACATATGTATTGAAAATGCCTGTTTTGTATATTAAAGATTTGGCAGAGGTCCTGATGGATGATTATCAAGAAAAGTATGGAACCTCTAGCAGTGAGATTGTTGAAGTGGGAATCCGTCCTGGTGAAAAGATATACGAAGAACTTATGACTGCAGAAGAGTCGGAAAGAGCATTTGAAAATGAAAAGATGTATGCCATTTACTCTAACTTTGCGAAAAACTACGAACCGCCTCAAGGTTTTAGAAAAAGCGAACCCAAAGCCTATTCATCTCATAATGCACCAGTCCTGACGAAAACTGAAATTCGTGAGCTTTTGGACAGGGAGAGCCTTTTATTTTAGAAAGGAGAGGTGAAAGGTGAAGACAGTTGCCATCATACCGGCAAGAGGGGGGTCCAAAGGGTTAAAAAGGAAAAATATCCTGCCTTTGTTGAACATTCCTCTTATTGCTTATTCAATAAAAAGTGGAGTTAATAGCAGGAACATTGACATGGTAATGGTTTCAACAGAAGATGAAGAAATTGCAAGAGTTTCAAAGGAGGCAGGGGCAGAGGTCCCTTTCATGAGACCTTTTGAATTGGCCGCTGATGATACTCCTACCTTGGATGTTCTTAAATTTACAATTGAAAAGCTTGAAGAGCATTCACGTGTAAAAATCGACAATATCGTCTTGTTGCAGCCAACATCACCTTTGCGTAATCATCTGCATATCGATGAGGCCTTTAAGATATTTCTAAATAATGGGCGTAAACCGGTTGTCAGTGTAACAGAGGCAAAAACACATCCAAACATGGTGAAGAAAATTGACAATAACCAATTGGTCAATTTTCTTGAAACTTCAGATACTGTAACCCGCAGACAGGACTTAACCAAAGTATACGAGCTGAACGGTGCTATATATATAACAACCAGGGAAAAAATCATGGATGAAAATCGTATTTACGGAGACGAGGTCTATCCCTATCAGATGGAAAAACAGTATTCTGTAGATATTGACGATCGATTTGATTTTTTACTAGCTGAATTGCTGATGAAAGAAATGAGGATGTAATATGTTTAAGATAGGCAGCAAAATCATCAACGCATCTTCTCCTACCTATATTATTGCTGAAGTAGGGGTTAACCATAATGGTGACGTTCAAATGGCCAAAAAGCTAATTGATGTTGCCGCAGATTCGGGAGCCGATGCTGTTAAGTTCCAGACCTTTAAAAGCGAGAAACTGGTGTCGAAAAATGCTGTTAAAGCAGAATACCAGGTTGAAAACACACAAAGCCAAGAGTCTCAGTTGGAAATGCTGAAAAAGCTCGAGCTTCGTTTTGAGGATTTCCGAGAGTTGAAAGAATACTGCGATGGAAAAGGCATTGAATTTCTTTCCACACCTTTTGATGACGAAAGTGCGGCATTTTTAAATGAAATTGGTGTGCATGCATATAAAATCGGTTCGGGAGATTTAACGAATCTGCCTTTCCTTAAAAAGCTTAGCCAATATAATGTCCCGATTCTTTTGTCTACCGGAATGGCAAACCTGGGTGAAATCGAGGATGCACTTGATGTTTTGAAAGAAAATGAGGTTTGTATCCTGCATTGCACTTCGAATTATCCCGCTCCTTATCATGAAGTGAATCTAAATGCAATAAGGACTATTCAAAATGCGTTCGGCAGAATTGTGGGATATTCTGACCATACTGAAGGAAACACAATTTCTTTTGCCGCAGTAGCACTTGGTGCCAAGGTCGTCGAAAAGCATTTCACCCTGGATCGCGACCTCCCTGGTCCAGATCACAAAGCATCCATCATTCCGCAAGAGTTAAAAGAATTGGTGGACGGAATCAGGAATATTGAAGCCTCCATGGGCGACGGTATTAAAAGGTGTATGCCGTCTGAAATCAATACAAAGGAAGTTGCGCGGAAAAGTTTAGTAGCTGCTAAAGATTTGGTTGAAGGGGACGTAATTTCCGAAAACGATATTGTGACTAAGAGGCCAGGCACGGGAATCGAGCCTAAATATCTGCCACTGTTAATCGGAAAGAAAATAAATAGAAATCTATCGGCCGATCAAACACTGACCTGGGAAGATTTGATATGAAAAGAAAAGTATGTGTAGTTACCGGAACAAGAGCTGACTATGGCATATATCTGCCAATACTAAATAAGATTGTGACCCACCCGGCATTGGAGCTGCAATTGCTTGCCACAGGAATGCACTTGTCTCCTTTTTATGGAGAAACTATAAAAGAAATCGAAAAAGACCAGTTTCCCATTTCCGCTAAAGTAGATATCCTTTTGCAAAATGATAATGAAGGAGCTATGGCAAGGTCTATAGGAATCGGAATAATGGGCATGACACAGGCATTTGAAGACTTAAAACCTGATATCGTCTTAGTATTGGGCGATAGAGGGGAAATGCTGGCTGCTTCTATAGCTGCTTCACACTTGAATATTGTTGTAGCGCATATCCATGGTGGAGAAGTTTCTGGCTCTATCGATGAATCTGTTCGTCATGCTATAACCAAGCTATCTCATATTCATTTTCCGTCAACCTTAAACAGCGCTGAACGGATCAAGCGTATGGGAGAAGATAGCTGGAGAGTTTTTCAGGTGGGTGCACCGAGGATTGACACAATCAAGAGTGTAGAATTGCCGACAATCGATCAGGTCTTTGCCAAATATGAAATCCCATTTGAACAAAAGTCCTATTCAATGTTTGTTTTTCACCCTGTATCAACTGAACTTACCGGTGTTCAATCGCAGATAGAAGAATGTATGGAAGCATTGAAGGAATTAAATGAGAAATTCATCGTTATAATGCCGAACTCCGACGCAGGAAATCAGGAAATCACAAATGCTTATAAAAAATATTCCAGAGATCCAAGATTCGTGTTCATAGATAATTTTAGTCCTCTGGATTATCTATCTGTTTTAAAGAATGCAAACTCTTTAGTTGGAAATTCCTCCTCGGGAATTATTGAAGCGGCTTCTTTTCAAATTCCGGTCATGAACATAGGAGATCGCCAGCGAGGACGTGAACAATCCGCTAATGTAATAAATGTATCAGCTGATAAAGAGCAGATTGTCAAAGCTTTTAAAGAAATTACATCTGAAAGCTTCAAATCATCCTTGAATGGCGTTGAGAACATATATGGAGATGGCAGAACGAGTGAACGGATTATTAAGGTTCTAGCTGATTTAGAGTTGAACCAGAAGCTTTTAGAAAAAATTATCTCCTATTAAGGGGTGATGGAAGGTGTATATTCTAATTGGAGCTGGAGGACACAGTAAAGTTGTCCTTGATATATTGCTTTCATCCCACCAGAAAATATTTGGTTTTTTGGACGATAATCGCATGGGGAATTTCGCTTCTTATCCAGTCTTAGGGAGAATAGATGAAATAGACAAGATTATTCAAGAGTTTGTTAATCCTAAGTTTATCGTCACCATTGGAGATAACCATGCAAGAAAACGGATTGTGAAGGGTTTGGAGAGCTTGAACATTAATTTTGGTCAGGCTATCCATCCTTCGGCCATAATAGGATCAAATGTAAGTCTCGGTTCTGGGACTGTGGTTATGGCTAATACGGTTATAAATCATTCAGCTGAAATTGGAAATCATGTTATTATCAATACCGGATCCACAATTGACCATGATTGTGTAGTCGGAAATTATTCACATGTATCGCCTGGCGCGAACTTGGCTGGAAATGTGGCATTATCTGAATTGGTTCATTTTGGAATCGCTGCCTGCGCTATCCAGGGGATAAAAGTGGGCAGAAATTCCATTGTTGGAGCAGGCAGTGTTGTCATCCGTAATTTACCTGCAAAAACTGTCTCAGTGGGGAATCCGGCAAGACCTATAAAAACTTTAAATTAAAGAAGGTAGAATGTAATGGAAAAACGAATATTCCTGTCACCTCCACATATGAGTGGGAAAGAACAACTATATATCCATGAGGCTTTCGAAACAAATTGGATTGCGCCACTAGGACCTAACGTAGATGCATTTGAAAAAGATATTATTGCATATACAGGATCAAAGGGTGCACTAGCTCTAAGTTCAGGTACAGCTGCTATTCATCTTGCGCTTAGACTCCTTGGCATCACTAAAGGAGATCGCGTATTTTGTTCCAGCCTTACATTTATCGCAAGTGCCAATCCGGTCCTATATGAAGGAGCAGATTTAGTTTTTATCGATTCTGAACCAAGGACGTGGAACATGTCTCCTGTTGCCCTGGAAAAAGCTTTGCTGGCAGCAGAAGAAGAAGGCAAATTGCCAAAAGCGGTTATTGTTGTAAATTTATATGGACAAAGTGCTGATATGGACCCAATATCGAAATTATGCCAGAAATACGATGTTCCTTTAATAGAGGATGCGGCTGAATCACTTGGAGCGAAGTATAAAGGACAATCCAGCGGTACATTTGGTAATTATGGAATATTCTCTTTTAATGGTAATAAGATCATTACTACTTCTGGCGGAGGCATGCTTGTATCAGATGATCTAGAAGGATTGGGACAAGCAAGGTTCCTTGCTACCCAGGCTCGTGACAATGCGCTTCATTACCAGCATAGCCAAATGGGATTTAACTATCGCATGAGTAATATATTAGCTGGGGTAGGGAGAGCACAGCTCGAAGCTTTGGATGAAAGAGTTAAAACTAGAAGGGCAATTTTCGAATATTACAAAGCTGAACTTTCTCACTTTGATGGAATTGACTTTATGGAAGAGCCTGAAGGATACTATTCAACCAGATGGTTATCTGTATTGACCATTGATCCGCAACTTTATAATATTACTCCACATCAAATTGTAGAAAAATTAAACACAAAAAATATAGAAACCCGTCCGGTATGGAAGCCGCTTCATATGCAGCCGTTATTTGAAGGTTTACCATTTTACAAAGAAAACGATGATTTCGACTTTTCAAAGCATGTTTTTGAGCGTGGCCTATGTCTGCCTTCGGGTTCAAGCCTGACAAAAACCGAGCAGGATTATGTTATTGAGGCTTTGAGTGACCTATTAATAAAACATAAAAATTAACATTTTCCAATTGTATTATATTTATTTTTGTCAATAAATGTCGTATTATTGTCATGAGAAACTTAGGATATTTGCAATCCTAAGTTTTTGTCTTTTAGTCTTTAGAGATAAGAGGAATTACTTATGAGTCTTTTAAAAAAGCTTTCCGGATCCGTCCTTTTAAAAGCTTCTTTCATTTACACGGGTACCAGAGTCATTAATTCGGCAATCCCTTTTTTAATGATGCCCATATTAACTAGATATCTGACACCGGTGGATTATGGAATCGTCACCATGTTTCAAGTGCTGGTAGGCATCATAGGTCCATTTACAGGCCTGAGTATCAATGGGGCGATCAACAGACAATATTATGAAAGAGATAAAATAAATTTCCCTAAATATGTTGCAAACTCATTTTATTTATTGCTGCTAAGTACTTTTATTGTAGGGTTATTCTTTGTGTTATTCGCTCCGCAGATATCTTCTCTCAGTGCTTTTCCAAAAGAATGGCTCTGGGCTGTGCTGTTAGTTTCATTTTGCCATTTTATTATTGCAGTTGTTCTTCTCCAATGGCAAGTTCAAGTAAAGCCTTTATATTTTGGGATATTCCAAATTACCAATACAATCCTAAATGTTTCGCTATCTTTATGGTTTGTTGTCCTTATGGGATTTGATTGGCAGGGCAGGATTCAAGGACAAGTAATAACCGCAGTCATATTTGCCTTGATTGCTTTTTATGTTCTATGGAAGAATGGCTGGCTTGCAAAGGGGTTAAGCAAGCGGTATATGATGCATGGGGTAAAGTTTGGCGTGCCATTGATCCCTCACTCTCTAGGATCCTTTCTGATTACGATGACAGACCGCTTTTTTATAACAAATATGGTAGGTATTGCGGAAACTGGACTTTACGCCGTCGGTTATCAGTTCGGGAATATAATAGGGATCATACAGGATTCCTTTAATAAAGCATGGGTTCCATGGCTTTATGAAAGGCTGAAAAAAGACGATGATAATGAAAAGATAAGAATTGTTAAGATCACTTATATCTATTTTGTTGGGATTCTTTTACTGGCTCTAGTGTTTTCTTTAATTGCGCCGTGGTTTCTATCTTTCTTTGTAGGAGATAAATTCACCGAATCGGGCAAGTATGTTTTTTGGATTGCTATTGGTTATGCATTTAATGGAATGTATAAAATGGTAACTAATTATATTTTTTACGCAGAAAAAACAAGTTACTTAGCATGGGTTACTTTCCTTACAGCCATGTTAAATGTGGTTTTCACATACCTGTTTATTAAAATGAATGGCCCAATCGGGGCTGCTCAGGGAACAGCTTTAGCATTTTTTATCTCCTTTGTTTTGACATGGTTATTATCTCAAAGGGTTTATAAGATGCCTTGGGGGCTTAAAAAGTGATTGTTTTTCTGGATGATTAAATAAAAAGGGTGTACTGCTATCATGAAACCTTCAATTTATATGGATATTATTAATGAGATTGAGAGACAATACCCAGTTGATGAATGGAGTGTCAATAATGTCCTTATTTGGCCGATAATAAGATTGGATTTGGCTATGAAGCTTCATAATAGTGGGGCCTCATCTGCAGCAGCCCCACAGAAAAAAGAAACAACCGTTAATCAAATGAAAAAGGTCCTTCAATCCTGGAATAGAGATTTCACTGGAAATAAATCCAGTCATGCTGATAATGTTGTTTTTTTAACGCATTCAATGATGAAAACTAAAGTATCCGGGGTTTGGTATGACCGTTTGGTTGATCCCATTGCCGAAAATCTTAATCAATTTGGTATTCATTCAAGGATATTGGAGTACACCCCTAATAATAATTTCAAGTCACCATCTTATCACAATAGCACAAATATCCAGGGATCCTTAGAATACCTGCGTTTTAAGGCTAAGTTTATTAATCTGATTAAAAATAATCAGGTCCTGGCAGAGAAATTTGATGAGGTAAATCTTTTTTTAGGAAAATATAATATCCGTCTTAAGCCGTTGGAATCATATGTGAAATATACTAACCTGATCATCATTCTGGCGGACTTTTTTAAAAAGGAATTAATCAAAAATAATGCGGCTATAGGTGTGTTAATATATTACTATGGCCCGGAGGGTATGGCCTTCAATTTGGCATGCAAACAAATAGCTCTCCCTTCCATTGAAATTCAACATGGGGTGCAAGGCCCGATGCATAGGGCGTATGGTCGGTGGTCTAAGGTGCCTGCCGATGGTTACTCACTATTGCCACAATATTTTTGGTGCTGGGACCAAGATAGCGCAGATGCAATTGAAAAATGGTCAAGTAAGTTGAATATCCATAAGGCCTTTGTTGGAGGTAATCCGTGGGTTGACTTATGGACTAAACAAGACAATGTACTTGCAAACCGCTTAAATCAAGGTCTGCCTGAAATCAATCCGGATAAAAGAGATAAAGTGATACTTGTAACGTTACAAACGGGACGGGAGTTTCCTTCTATAATTTTAGAAGCTATGAAAGACTCATCAGCATCTTGGTTATGGCTCATCAGGCTGCATCCTAATATGCTAGAGGATGAACCGAATATTAGGAAAAAACTAGGTAGTCTCCCTGCTGATGTTAAGTACGAGATTGATCTTTCAACTGAACTTCCATTACCCTATCTGCTAAAACAGATTGATGTCCATGTTACGGAGTGGTCTTCGACTGTTAAAGAAGCGAAAGAGTATAATAAAAAAAGCGTTGTTACACATGAAAATGGCGCTGAACTCTTCAAAGAGGAAATAGAAGAAAATGCAGCTGTCTATATGGAAAACGCGGCTGAGCTAATAAGCTTTATCGATAATGTTTGTGGATATGAGACTGGACCAGCTGGAATCAGTCAGCATGAAGAAGGTTATGATCTTGTTAAGCAGATAATAAAACAGCTGGATTAATTGAGGTGTAGCATGAAGAAATTGTTAATTTTCGCTAACCCTTTTCTGCCTTCAGCAGGAATTGGAACTAAGCGTATTTCTAAATTCGTAAAATATTTACCAGCAAACGGGTGGGAGCCTATTGTGGTGGCACCGAAAATTAAACAGGCCGATGAATTTGATCAGAACCAAGACTATACTATCCACCGGGTTCCTCTTATTGGGCCAGCCTTAGTATACGATTTAGCCAGAAAGTTATTCCCAAGAAAGCGTGGTACTGGAAAGGTATCATCTGCTAATAATAATTCACCAAAGCAAGGTTCACCAAGAAGTAAAGTGTTTAATGATTGGCTGTTTATTCCAGATCAATACATCTTATGGGGCATTTTTGCTGCATTCAAAGCTGCAAAATCGGTGAATAAAGATGAAGTAGAGGCATGTTTTGCTACGGGGCCAAGCTTTAGTTCCTTAATTGCAGGTACTTTGTATAGTAAGTTTACCGGAAAGAAATTATACCTTGATTTTCGTGATCCATGGATTGGCAATGAATTCATTCACCATAAGACAAAGCTGCATTATAAAATAAATGCAATGCTGGAAAAGTTTGTCGTTAAACAAGCTGAAAAAGTAATTTCTGTTGCCCCTGCCCTTCAGGAGCAATTTCAAAATAGGTATCCTCAATATGCTGAAAAATTCATTGTCATTAACAATGGTTACGATCCTGATGATATACCTGAAATAAATTCTTTCAATACAAATAAAGAAGAGTTTACCATTACTCATACAGGCACTTTTTATGGGGAGAAAAATCCCGGCACTTTTTTACAGGCATTACACTTGCTAAAAATAGAGAATCCAGACTTACTGCTTAAAGTTAAATTTGTCGGTGGATTTGATGATTCTTATAAAGAATATGTAGAAAACCATAACCTTGCAGAATGGGTTGAACATGTTGGTTTTGTACCTTATCTGGAAAGCATGCGGCATCAAGCTGAAAGTGATACTCTTTTATTAATACCAGGACCTGGTCTAGGTACAGTAACAGGAAAATTTTATGAGTATTTATCAATGAAAAAACCGATTCTTACTATAGGGTTGAAAAACTCTAATCTTGAGAGATTATTGGATTACACTGATTCAGGCATTGTGGCTGAAGCACATTCTCCGCAAGAAATTAAACAAGTCATTCTTGATTTGGTATCCAGAAGTAAAAGCTTCTCATTTGAGAATATTGAGCAGTTTAGATTTGATTTACTGGCTGAGCAGCTAATCAAGGTTATTGAAAATCAAAAAATCCAAGAGAGACAGGTTTAGGCAGGATAGAAGGGGGTAAAAAATGAAATTACTAGACAATGATAAACTTCCATACCAAATAATTTCTATCCTTTTTCTAACATTGATTAGTGTGGTCTTTTTAAAGTTCAACCTTATTAATTCCTATATTACTTTAACCGCTTTCGCTTCAGGTTATATTCTCTTACTGTTAGTATTCAGAAAATGGTCCGTTTATAATTTCGACTTGGAACGATCATTTTTGTTTCTTGCAATAGGTCTATCATTTTTGCAAGCTGCATTCTTATCAGTTAAAATTGGGTCTATTTCTATATTTCCATACAGACTACTATTTCTAATATTATTTTTATTGATTCTTGTGAGGCTTTTGAGAAATGAATTGAAGGTATATGCTCAAACTATTTCTGTAAACGGATATCTTCTTTTCTTGCTTGCCTGGCTTTTTTATTCTTTAATTTCTCTCTCATGGGTTAAATCGTTTAACAGTGGGGTTAGGTATTTATTCCTGCTAGGTATAGGAGTTTTTATGGTTTATTTCGTCGTACTTCTTTTTCAAAGGGAGGGCGACTATCTAAAATTCTTTTATCTATGGATTGGCATGTTAGTCATGCTAGTTGTTGTGGGGTTGTGGAATAATCTTACTCATCAGCATCTTAGCACATCTTTTATACTAAATGCGCCTCCACATAAAAAGCATATTCCAACTGCTGTGTTTTATAATCAAAATGATTATGCCAGTTATTTGGCGGTCAGTTCGTTTTTCCTTATAGCATTTATTAGATATATTAAAAGTTACCTAATGAAAATACTCGGTTTCATTATCCTTGCTTTAAGTCTGTACCTAATGTATGTAACTGAATCTAGGGCGAGTCTGCTCGCTGTTCTTCTGGCGGTTGCTGGAATGACTTTTGTCATTTTAAAACCTAAAATAAAAATCATATTAGGTATGGTATTGATTGGAGTTGTTACGCTATTTATTAGCACTCAATTGGATACAGCTACAGCATTTTTAAATAATGAAGAAACAACAGATAACTCAGTAAGTATTAGAACTAACCTAATTAAAAATGCACTTTACTTTACAAGTGAATCTTTTGGCTTTGGGGTAGGCAGTGGGAATGTTGAGTATTATATGAAAAATTATTTTATTTACCCTACTCAAAATGTATTGAATGTGCATAATTGGTATTTGGAAATCTTGGTCAACAATGGAGTTATAATCTTTATTGGATATATGCTTTTATATCTATCGATAATCATCAAGATCTTTCACCTTTATAAAAAAGCGGAAAATCCTGTTTCAAAGATGATCAGTGAGGCCTTATTAGGCGCACTGTTCGCTTTTGCTTTCGCAAGTATAAGTCCTAGCTCGGTTTCTAACTTAAACTATCATTGGATGCTCCTGGCGTTTTCGATTGGTTATATAAATTTGTCTAAGATCAATAGAAAAGGGAGCTAGTTGTAATGAAAATCCTTATTATTTCTCACCTATATCCGTCAGTAAAAAGAGAATACTATGGCACGTTTGTACACGAGCAGGTAAAAGAATTAAAGAAGCTGGATATTGAACTCAAAGTTGTCTCACCTGTTAAGTTGTCCCCCTTTCCATTAAATAGAATAAGCGAAAAGTGGAAAGGGTACGCAGAGATTCCTTTTAGTGATGTGTATGATTCTGTCCATGTAACCTATCCCAGGTATTTATCATTACCAAGGAACATTGCATTCGATAAATCAGGCTTATTGATGTACAAATCAATAAGAAAACAAATTCTTAAAATGCATCAACAAGAGAAGTTTGACATGATTCATGCTCATGTGGCACTTCCTGATGGCTTTGCGGCTTATCTGCTCTCAAAAGAAATCGGTATACCTTATGTTTTGACTGTTCATGGACAAGATTTACAAAAAACAGTCAAACTGAGCTCAGAATGTAAAAAACAAGTAGGATTTACACTTGAACATGCTAGCAAAGTTATATATGTTAGTTCTAAACTGAAAAAACTAGAATCTGAAATTTTTCCGGATGTTTTAGTCAATGAAGTAATCATTCCCAATGGAGTTAGTCAGAAATGGCTGAATGTCAAGAAAGATAAAGCGAGGTCCGACGCAAATTTTAATGGGAGTGGACCAAGGTTATTAAGTGTCTCTAATCTTTATTTTGAAAAAGGGATACAAGATAATATAGTAGCTGTTTCAAAGTTGGTTGCAGAATACCCTGATTTGCAATATATAGTTGTTGGTGACGGTCCAGAGAGGGAAAAACTTGAAGGAATGGCGAAAAAATTGGGAATTGAACGAAATGTGGTATTTAAAGGGGCGTTTAAGCCAAATCATGTAATAGAGATTATGAATGAGTGTGATGTTTTTTCGTTACCTAGTTTTAATGAGGCATTTGGTATAGTCTATATAGAAGCCATGGCATGTGCAAAACCGGTGATTGCATGCCGTGGAGAAGGACCGGAAGATTATATAACAAGTGGATTGAATGGGTTTTTAATGAAACCAAGAGATACTGAAGAACTCACAGAAATATTAAGACAACTATTTCTTAACCCAACCCAAAGATCGCAAGTAGCGGAAAATGCAAGAACGCTTATAGAGAATGAGTACAATTGGAACAGTGCGGCAAAAAAAATTAAAGATGTTTACTTAAATACTCTAAATAGGGTGGAAAAATGAGCATAATAAAAAATTTTTTAACAAGTGTTTTTATGAGATTTAAAAAATATTGGTTAATTTTTGTTATGGTACCTGTACTAACAGCAGCTATATCTTTTCTCACACCTAATTTTCAAGAAAAAGCACCATCAGAATATACTGCTTCTTCGGAGATATATTTAGGTAAGTTCGATTCCAAGGAATATAATGACCCTGCCTTAGCGATTGAATTAATGAGAAGCAGTAAGTTTTTAAATGGATTTTTAAAAGCAGGCAAGTATGACCTAGATAAAATCGAACTTCGAGAAGATTTAATCATAACAAAAACTTCCACAAACAGTATTAGGGTAGATGTGAAGCATGAAGACGAAAAAAGAGCACAACAAATTCTTGATGATATAATAAATCAGTTTTTGTTCAAAAGCGAACAAGCCTATGACGCAAAACTAACTTTGTTGAATGAAACTATCCAAGATCTTAATGGAATACCCAAAGATTCAGAAGCTATTGTTGATAAACAAAGGTTTTTGTTTGAATTGGAGACTAAGAAAAATACATGGACGCCACCTGCTCTTACTGATACCCCTGAAATAGTATCTGAAGAAATCGGAAATACAATCAGTCCTGTTAATAGATTGATTCTTGGGTTTCTTATAGGGCTAGTCGCAGCAATTTTATTACTTCTAACCCCTGAAATATTGAGAGAAAAATAATTTTACATAAGGTGGTAATAGTGTGTCTCAGGAAAAATATATACACGTGGTCGTAGCAACGGGATCTTGGGACCAGGATGATTTGCGGTATAGACGGCATCGATTCGCAGAATATTTGAGGCAAAAGGAAGAAACTGAGGAGGTAATCTGGGTTTGTCCAACACCCGTTCGTAATGACCAGCGTTTCAGAAAGTTACCAAATGGAATCATGGAATACCAAATCCCTGATATTTTACCTCCCAGAATTTTTCGATTTGGAAGATATCTAGATCCCTTTTATAAGAATAAATTGAACGAGTTGAAAATCTACTTGAACGAGCGAAACACATTTAAACATGTACTGTGGTTCACGTTCCCAGGCTTCCCGCTACTTGCTGAGTTAACAAAATGGAATAAAATTGTTTATGATTGCAGTGACCTTTGGGCAGCCCCAATAGGTGGAAAACAATCACTTGTCATGAAGTGGAGAGAAAAGAGCATTCATTCAGCCGAAAACAGAATTATTAATGAAAGTAATTCGATATTTTGCACGTCAGATTTTTTGCATGAGACTGTAAAGAAAAACCCTTTTTCTGCCGATAAAGATGTGCATGTATTGGAAAACGGTGTTGAATTTAATAATTTCAATGAAAGTCAAGTTACAGGTGATCATCGTCTTACTTCACTCCCTAAACCGGTTATTGGTTTTCTTGGGGGGATCAAACCGAAGCTTGATTTTGAACTGGTAAAAAAATTGGCAGTGACTTATCCTGATTGGAGTATTGTCTTCATAGGGCCGGATGGAACAAATGGCTCAGAGGAATTCAAGGAATTGTTAAAAGAGCAGAATATTCATTGGTTAGGCAAGGTTGATCCTGCAATTGTTCCGGAATACATGAAAGCCATTGATATCGGCATCCTTCCCTATAAGGAATCTATTTACAACCGTGCAGTTTTTCCGCTGAAATTGTTTGAGTTTCTTGCGGCGGGGAAACCTGTTGTTGGAATGAATTTACCTTCTACAATAAAATATCAAGAACCGGGCGTTTATATTTATTCAGACACAAACGATGATTTTATTTCTAGTCTGACAGATGTTGCTAGTGAGATTGGAAATCCTTTATTAATTGAGAAGAGAATAGAAGCAGCAAAAGAAAAAGATTGGAAAAATATATTTAATCAATTGTATTCCCGTGGGTTAGATAGCAAATTATAGGAAAAAAGTCCTGATTTTAAAGGAAATCAGGACTTTTTTTGCGTTTTTTATAAAAAATTACGGAATATTGCCGAAACATGACAAAGAGTGAACAATTACTTTACAATTAATTACCATTTTTTTAGTCCTGTACATAAATACTAGGTATGGGATAACATGGAATGGGTGGAAAATAAAAAGGAGGTAGAATTTTGAGGAAACATGTCGGCTGGGTAGTGTCTTTTTTTGCTTTAATATTAATACTATCTTCCCCAATAAGTACCAAGGCAAATTCACTGATTTCTGTTAACATTACACAAAATGGGTTATCTAGCAAAAATACTATAAATCTTACAATCTATGGAGATTATATAGTTAGTGCCGATCAACGGGAGTTATCAGGAAATTATCAGGTAAAGATTGTTAATGGTGATTTATATTTATATACCGATAACGGACATCTTATCAAAAATTATGGGTCAACATTTTCTATTTACCCAACTGTATATGGAACTAAACATTATTTATCTTTGAATGGTTATTCCTATTTAGGTGAGATGAGTTTTACAGAAAGTGGAGGAGTTATTAAGCCTCGTAATACTTTGACTATTGAGGACTATTTAAAGGGTGTTGTGCCAAAAGAAATGTCTGCCCTAAAGCCAATGGAAGCTTTGAAAGCTCAGGCAGTTGCTGCCAGAACTTATGTAACAGGATATCTAAATAATACAAACATCAATGATACGATATCCTATCAAGTATATGGCGGATATGCCTGGCATGAAAATTCTACTAAAGCAGTGGAAGATACAAAGGGCATAATCATTACACACAATGGTTCATCTATAAAACAGAATGCATTTTTCTATTCTTCCAATGGAGGAATGATGCTTACTAACCAAAATAGCTGGGGAACGAATGCGCTCGCATATTTCAATTTTGGCAAAGATGACTACGACTTAACAAGCAGTAATCCATATAAAGATTGGAATTACAATGTATACAAAAGCCAGATTGGCCTTGCTGGAAGAGACATGAAGAATCCAGCTGGGTGGTGGGATACTGTCACTGAAAAGGATCTGGCGTTTATGAATAAAGTTAAGTCTTTCTTACAAAGCTCGGACAGATATAAATATGGGGATGCCCCTTACGTTCCAAGTGAGTATGAAATGAAAATTACGACAGTGAAAGATATTAGCTTTACTACAAATTTAACGAGCAGAACCGAAGTATTGACGGGAGAATTGACTGTCCAATATATTTTAAAACGCCGGTCAAATAATACTTTCGTCATGGATGAAAATGGTAATCTTAAAATCCATGAATTAAGTTTTAGAGACCGTTCCTATGACATTAGAAGTCTTGTAGGATCATCAAAAATGAAAAGCCCTTATATAAAATCCGTTAACAAATCCAGAAGCGATTACTTTATTGTTAATGGTGGCGGCTTTGGCCATGGAATTGGAATGAGTCAATATGGGGCATATAAGATGGCTGAAACTAAATCTTATGCAGAAATACTTGCATATTATTTTCCAGGAACAAGGCTCTACTATGATTCTTCTTTAGTATACGTTCCGCCTGTAAAAATGCAGTCTGTAAGTCCTGATGTTTTGTCGCCTCAATCGATTAATAAAACTATTAATATTACTGCTACTGCAACAGGTGGAAGTGAATTGCTTTATAGTTTCCATATGTTCGATGGAAATGAATGGACTACTGTAAAAGAATATTCTGTAGACAATACATTTTCTTGGACTCCGACGAAGCCAGGGAACTATAAGTTCAGTGTCCATGTAAAAGATAGATTTTCATCAAAAACTTATGACTCCTATGGAACACTTGAATACTCGATCCAAGGGGAACCAGTCAAGTTGAATCATGTGACATTATCAAAGACAAGCCCACAAGATGTCGGAACAGCTGTGACTTTCACGGCTGATGCAAGCGGCGGTGTAAACAGGCTGTATAAGTTCTGGATTTTTGATGGTCAGGAATGGAAAGTTCTTTCTGAGTATAGCACAGACAACCAGGCAACCTGGACTCCGACTGAGGCAGGGGACTACAGGTTCAGTGTCCACGTGAAAGACAGCTTGTCTACGAATGAATATGACGATTATGCTGGTTTTGAGTTCACGGCAGTACAGCCTCCTGACATCACGAGCCTGAAGGCGGACAGGCCAAGTCCGCAGGCTGTAGGGAACACGGTTACCATTACAGCTAAGGGAGTCGGGGTACAGGAAGCCCTTTACCGTTTTTACCAATATGACGGAAAAGAATGGACAGTATTGAAGGATTACGGTCCGGAAAATACGATTCAATGGAGCCCTCGCGCCGGAGGGACTTACCGGATCAGTGTCCATATGAAGGATAGCCAGTCCACTAAAGACTATGACACATATAAATGGTTCGACTACAACTTCTATGTAGCGCCAGTCAAGGTGAGCAGCCTGCAGGCAAGCCTCCCAAGCCCGCAGCCGTCAGGAAAGACGATCACCCTGACAGCTAATGCGTCGGGCGGGACAGAGAAGCTGTATAAGTTCCATGCCTATGACGGGAAGGCCTGGAAGGTCTTACGCGATTATCAGGCAAGCAATCAGTATGCCTGGACGCCTATACCAGGAAATTACAAGCTGGTCGTTCACGTGAAAGATAAAAACTCAACAAAGGCATATGATGCATACACATCAGCGGATTACCAGGTGAGTGACAGCCCGGTACAGATGGAAGCTCTAAATACAAGCTATGCAAGTCCCCAGACAGCCGGTACACCAGTCCGTATTACAGCCCAGGCAATAGGGGGAACGGACAGGCGGTATGCCTTCCATGTATATGACGGATCGGCATGGACGGAGCTACAGAGCTATTCGAGTGATAACGAATATACCTGGATTCCTTCAAAACCTGGCTCATATAAATTCAGTGTCCATGTGAAAGACGCGAAGTCGACCAAACGATACGATGATTATGGAACCTTCGAGTACCAGGTGCTAGAAGGCGTCAAAATGGTGAGCGTGGAGACAGATAAAGCAAGTCCACAGGCTGCCAATACGACGATCAATGTCACCGCTACAGGAAAAGGTGGAACGGAAAGACTGTATGCTTTCCATGTATATGACGGCAAGGAATGGAAGTTGGTCCAGGGGTATTCAGCAAACAATCAATACAGCTGGAAACCAACTGCAGCCGGGAATTACAAGTTCAGCATCCATGTGAAGGACAAGAATTCCACTCGTACTTATGACGATTATGGTGTTTTGTTGTATGAGGTTAAATAGATTTAAAATATTTGAGCGGCGGACAATATAAGTCCGCTGCCCTTTTTCTACATAGGAGGTAGGGAATGATAAGCTATTCAACAAAACTAGCAAAAATCTTTCTAGTTACTGTCATAATAATTGCTAGTGTGCTGATGACTACAGGAGAGAAAACGTTAGCTTATGGACCAATTATAGTGCTCGATCCTGGACATGGGGGAGCAGATCCCGGGGCAGCATCAGGTAGTTATGCTGAAAAGAATCTTAATTTAAACTTAGCGAAAAAGATTAAAACGTATTTGGGATCATTCTCTAGCAACGTGTATTTGACTAGAAGTACTGATACTTATCTTTCACTGGCTGAAAGGGCCACTTTCGCAAACAATCTTGGTGCAGATATGTTTTTGAGCATTCACCATGATTCAAGTACTTCCAGTACCGCGAACGGTATAAGTGTCCATTATAGCAGCTATAGACCCAATATAGATAAAAGTGGAATCAATGTAAATTATAATTTTAAAAATTATCCTTATGTAAAAGAGAGCAATAATTATTTCTATTATAAGGATGGTACCGCAACTAAAAGTGTTAGTATTTATAGCTCTACTGCTTATGATTACACCCCTTCACTGCCGGCACAAAACAGCAAAAAACTTTCCTTAATGGTTGCAGATACTATGGCTGCGATGGGTTATAAGAGAATGTATACTTCAACAGGGAGTAAGGATCATAATTTATATGTTACTCGAAATACAAACATGACATCGATCTTGATTGAAAATGGTTTTATGTCAAATCCTACAGAACTGGCAAAAATCACGAATCCTAATGTGGTGGATGAAACCGCGAAAAGAATTGCTAATGCAGTGATTTCTTTCTATAGAGGATTACCTGCAGAATTGACATCTGTATCATTTGATAAAGCTAGTCCAGAGGCTGCAAATTCGACAATTAATCTTATGGCCAGCAGCAATAATAAAAGTGATTTATATAGGTTCTATCTATATGATGGGAAAGCGTGGAAAATGGTCCAGGATTATTCCACTAAAAGTTACTATCAATGGAGGCCAACATTACCTGGGAATTACCGTTTTAGTATCCATGTCAAAAACCCTTATTCAACAAAGGAATATGACGATTACAAGGGCTTGGACTATACTGTATATGCCCCAGTTAAGATGGAAAGTGTAACATCAGATCTTACTAGTCCACAAAATGTTGATAGTGCTATCAACTTAACTGCAAAAGCTACAGGTGGACTCGAACTTCTTTATCAATTCCATGTATATGACGGCGTTGAATGGAAAGCACTTACGAACTACTCAGCGAACAATACAGTTAAATGGGTTCCGGGAAATCCAGGAAACTATAAGTTCAGCGTTCATGTCAAAGATCGATATTCAAGTCAAAAGTATGACTCCTATGGAACATTTGAGTACACTATCCTCGGTGATCCAGTGCAGTTAAATTCGGTGACAACATCAGCTGTAAGCCCGCAAGATGTCGGAACACCTGTGACTTTCACGGCTGATGCAAGCGGCGGCGTAAACAGGCTGTATAAGTTCTGGATTTTTGATGGTCAGGAATGGAAAGTTCTTTCTGAATATAGCACAGATAACCAGGCAACCTGGACTCCGACTGAGGCAGGGGACTACAGGTTCAGTGTCCACGTGAAAGACAGCTTGTCTTCGAATGAATATGACGATTATGCTGGTTTTGAGTTCACGGCAGTACAGCCTCCTGACATCACGAGCCTGAAGGCGGACAGGCCAAGTCCGCAGGCTGTAGGGAACACGGTTACCATTACAGCTAAGGGAGTCGGGGTACAGGAAGCCCTTTACCGTTTTTACCAATATGACGGAAAAGAATGGACAGTATTGAAGGATTACGGTCCGGAAAATACGATTCAGTGGAGCCCTCGTGGAGAAGGGAATTACCGGATCAGTGTCCATATGAAGGATAGCCACTCCACTAAAGACTATGACACATACAAATGGTTCGACTACAACTTCTATGTAGCGCCAGTCAAGGTGAGCAGCCTGCAGGCAAGTCTTCCAAGCCCGCAGCCGTCAGGAAAGACGATCACCCTGACAGCTAATGCGTCGGGCGGGACAGAGAAGCTGTATAAATTCCACGCCTATGACGGGAAGACCTGGAAGGTCTTACGCGATTATCAGGCAAGCAATCAGTATGCCTGGACGCCTATACCAGGAAATTACAAGCTGGTCGTTCACGTGAAAGATAAAAACTCAACAAAGGCATATGATGCTTACACATCAGCGGATTACCAGGTGAGTGACAGCCCGGTACAGATGGAAGCTCTAAATACAAGCTATGCAAGTCCCCAGACAGCCGGTACACCAGTCCGTATTACAGCCCAGGCAATAGGGGGAACGGACAGGCGGTATGCCTTCCATGTATATGACGGATCGGCATGGACGGAATTACAGAGCTATTCTAGTGATAACGAGTATACCTGGATCCCTTCAAAACCAGGCTCATACAAGTTCAGTGTCCATGTGAAAGACGCCAAGTCGACCAAACGATATGATGATTATGGAACCTTCGAGTACCAGGTGGTAGAAGATGTGAAAATGGTGAGCGTGGAGACAGATAAAGCAAGTCCACAAGCTGCCAATACGACGATCAATGTCACCGCTACCGGAAAAGGCGGAACGGAAAGACTGTATGCTTTCCATGTATATGACGGCAAGGAATGGAAGCTGGTCCAGGGGTATTCAGCAAACAATCAATACAGCTGGAAACCTACTGCTGCCGGAAATTACAAGTTCAGCATCCATGTGAAGGACAAGAATTCTACTCGTACCTATGACGATTATGGTGCATTCGAGTATTCAATCGAATAACTTTAACAAGAAAAGGCTTGTGATAATAATTCACAAGCCTTTTCTTGTAAAAAGTGAACTTAAATAATTTAGTGGGAAGAGTAAGATAGCAATAAGTAGTTGAAAATGTTTATATTGCCAAGAATGTTTTTGACGCCATTAATTATCCGAAAGTTGACGGTATTGCCTGTCCAGAATTAGTCGATTATAATGTCCGTATATAATTCGAAACATTTCGACATTTATTCTGGAGAAAGGAAAAGACGTCCCCCATAAATGTATAACTGCGCCAACAGTTATACAGGAGACGTCCCACCAAAAAGTATATGGTTATTGTATCAGATTATCAGCTGATTGAAAACACTCATACTGGAGTTTTTAGTTAGGGGTGCGGGGAGGATTCCTTCCCCATGCTGTGGTAAAGACATGTTGGTTAGAGGTACAAAGAATCGAAAAGCCAAGGATCATACAGGTCAGAGTAAAACATATAACATCCGAAGATTGCAGTGCACCAATTGTCAGACCATCCATCATGAACTTCCAGATTTATTGATTCCTTATAAACGCTATGAGGCTGAATGTATCGAAGACGTTCTTACGAACCCGTCCGCCCATATTGTTGCTGCCGATGATTCCACTCTTTCGAGATGGCACGGCTGGTTTCATCAATTTGTGGATTATTGGATTGGCTGTTTGAATTCCATCATGATCAGGACCAACCAGGGAAATATCCCCCAGGATGTCACGTCCAAATGTTCAGGGACCGCACTTCAAAGGATAGGACGCTTGGCAGGAGATGCCAATGGATGGCTGACAAGAATTGTCCGGCCCATCGTAAATATTAATTTATGGATACATACCCGTTCCGCATTCATTGTCCAATAGCACCTGATTTACACTCGTGATAGACACAGAGAGGAGAGTGTATCATGAGTGATCATAAGAAATCAGAAGAATTGGCAGTGCATCGTTTTCAGCTAATATCCCCTTTATTAGCAGAGGGGCTTGACGCTGGGAAAGTAAAGGAATTAAGAGACCAGATAGCGAAGGCCAGCGGTCTTTCAGAAAGAACCATCAGGCGATATTTGGCTCAATTTCAGGAAGATGGGTTTGGGGGACTAAAGCCACAAGGAAGAAAAGGTGCTCGAAAGTCTGAGGCTATCCCTCCTCATTTATTGGAACAGGCAATCCTTCTGCGTAAGGAAGTGCCGAGCCGGAGCGTGGCTCAAATCATACAGATACTCGAATGGGAAGGGTTGGCTGAACCAGGGCAGATCAAAAGATCAACGCTCCAGGAAAAGCTCGCTGAAAAAGGTTACAGCACCCGGCATATGCGACTCTATTCCCAGACAGGAGTAGCTGCCAGAAGATTTCAGAAGCGACATCGCAACCAACTCTGGCAGTCAGATATCAAGTATGGTCCCTACTTGCCGATTGGTCCGAATGGAATAAAGAAACAAGTGTATCTTGTCGCCTTTATCGATGACGCCACCAGGTTTGTGCTTCACGCAGCTTTCTATCCTACCTTGGATTCAAGGATCATCGAGGATGCCTTCCGCCAGGCTATCCAGAAGTATGGTGTTCCAGAGGCTGTTTATTTTGATAATGGAAAGCAATATCGAACCAAATGGATGTCGCGTACCTGCTCAAAAATAGGCACCCGCCTTACTTACACACGGCCGTACTCAGCTGAATCAAAAGGGAAAATTGAACGCTTCAATAGAATCATAGATTCATTCATTAGTGAGGCTGTCATCGAAAAGCCCAATACACTTGATCGTCTGAATGAGCTTTTCCAAGTGTGGCTCACAGAGTGTTATCAGAATAAGCCTCATTCTGCACTTGGGGAGAAAATCAGCCCGGAAACGGCATTTCGTTCAGATAAAAAAGCGATTAGGTTCATCGATCCTGATACCTTGAGTAATGCATTCCTCCATTGTGAAACAAGGAAAGTCGATAAATCAGGATGCATAAGTTTCATGGATCAAAAATATGAGGTCGGCCTGGCTTTCATTGGACGACAGGTTGAGGTGGTTTATGATCCTGCGAATATCGAGGAGCTTACCATTGAGTTCGAGGATCATACTCCTTGGAAAGCCAAGAAACTTGTCATTGGGGAAAGAGCTGGGAAGCGTCCTGCATTACCTGAGCACCTGCAGGTGCAGGGTGTAGAATCTTCAAGACTATTAAAGGCAGCTGAACGAAAGAACCAGGAACGCCTAACCGAACAGAAACCTGCCGTGACCTTCCGTGCCGTTTGGAAGGAGGAAGATTCCCGTGTTTGAAGCATTCTATGAAATGGACAACACTCCTTTCGCCAGAGATCTTCCGACTGATCAATTGTATGATTCCTCCATGGTGCAAGAAATCCTTGGTAGGCTGAAGTACACAGCTGAAAGACAGCTTTTTGCCGTTCTGAGTGGGGATAGTGGTACTGGAAAGACCACAACCATCCGTAAGTTTGTGGACAAATTGGATAAAGGGAAATTCCATATCCTTTACCTGTCCGACTCTAAGTTAACGCCTCGTCATTTTTACAAAGGTCTTTTGGAACAGTTAGGCTCTGAAGCGAAGTTTTATCGAGGAGATGCAAAACGGCAGCTTCATCGTGAGATTGAATTAATGAAAGGCATACGAGGGCTACAACCTGTAGTGGTAGTGGATGAAGCTCATCTTCTGGACCGGGAAATGCTTGAAGAGGTTCGTTTCCTACTGAACTTCAAAATGGATTCGCAAAGCCCGATGGCGCTTATCCTGGTCGGTCAAAGTGAATTATGGGATCGGCTTCGACTCCAATCATACGCAGCCATACGCCAAAGAATCGATATCCAGTTTCAGCTAGGACATCTCGACCGTGCCCAGGTTGAAGAATATGTTTCTAGGCACCTTCGATATGCCGGTGTTGATCAACCAATATTCTCTGATGGAGCACTTGACGAGATTCATCGCTTCTCTGGTGGTGCCGCAAGGCTCATTAATAAGCTCTGTACACATAGTCTTCTCTATGGTTCACAAAATGGCCGAAGGATCATTGATGATCATATGATCAAGCAAGTCATCCAGGGGGAACTTTCATGAAAACCCGCTGGAAAGAGATGAATTATAATGAAGAATTGGATTGTTGGGTTGTGTTTTGGGGAGAGAACTCCGGCTATAAGATGCGATGTGGTGAATGGTTTGATTTACATCTAGGAAATGGTCGGACCCTTTCCTGCCGCCTGGAGCTGGGCAGAGATTGGTATATTCTTACCGGCCGAAATGACGTTAGATTCTATCTTAAGAAAAATGAGACCTATCAAGTTGATTTGTAAAAACTTTTGGGAAGCATGTGAACTGCTTCCCTTTCAATTTTGGACAGTAGTTCCGTCAGTTTTAGGACAATTAACATCGTCAAGTTCTGGACATTGTAGAACGTCATTAACACCAAGAAGACTAACAGTTGTGATCGATCAGGAAATTAGTCACAATAACTTATTTAATTTCTTTGTTCTAGGGATCTGAAAATTACAAAAAAATTGCAAACATATACATGAAACTAAACAAAGCAGCTTATCGTCAAATAAATTGTGTAAATATAAAATTCTATAAAAATATCAATAAGAATGACTGTATTATTGGAAATTAAAAATAAATGGTACATAATAATAAGTTATGTTAGAATGTCTAAGGGAGTATATTGTGAGATTAATATAATGTTCCTTTCCAGTATATAGTCAGTTTCAATTATCTTGTCTTGTGGAAAATAAAGAATATATGCATCACATAGAAAAGGAGAACATCTAATGGACGTTCTAAATTTAATAATTGCATTTGTTTCGTCATTTGTAACTGTCCTGTTGGTCACTCCGCTAGTCATAAAATTAGCCCATAAGATTGGTGCGACAGATAAACCAAATAAGCGGAAGGTACACGAAAATATTATGCCGCGTTTGGGCGGTTTAGCAATATTTGTTGGTGTTCTAGTCGGATTTTTTGTTTCCGGTTTATATAATGAAAAAATTACTGCAATATCCTTCGGGGCAATCCTAGTTGTTATTTTAGGTATTTTAGACGATATTTACCAACTCTCCGCAAAAGTGAAGTTTATTTCTCAAATCTTTATCGCAAGCATTGTAGTAAGTACCGGTTTGACGATTGAGTTCATTACAATCCCTTTTGTGGTCGAAAAATTCCAATTAGGGATTTGGGCTTATCCGATCACTGTCTTATGGATTGTTGGAATAACTAATGCAATAAACCTGATTGACGGATTAGATGGTCTTGCTGCGGGAATATCTTCTATTGGGATTATTACGGTTGCAATTATGGCAGGGTTAGCCGGTAAAGTTCTCATTTTAACTCTTGCATTAATCGTAGTTGCAAGTACAATCGCATTCTTATTCTACAACTTTTTCCCAGCGAAAATTTTCATGGGAGACACAGGAGCACTATTCCTGGGATACTGCATATCCATTTTGTCACTATTAGGGCTATATAAAAGTGTTACCTTATTCAGCTTTGTTATTCCAATCATTATATTAGGAGTTCCGATCTTTGATACAGCTTATGCTATAATCAGGAGACTTATCAATAAACAGCCTATTTCTGCACCTGATAAATCGCATTTGCATCACAGAATTATGGCCATAGGACTATCCCATAGGAATACAGTTTTGGTTATATATGGACTGGGGATTTTATTCAGTATTGCAGCCATAATATTAACCTCCGCTACTTTGTGGGTATCCCTAATAACGGTGTTTGGCTTACTGCTTGTTGTCCATTTAATTGCTGAAACAATCGGCATGGTTAGCGAAAGAAACAGACCGATTTTGAAATTTTATCGAAAAGTGTTTGGCAAACATTGATGGACTGACCGTTTATGATATAATTCATAAACGGTCTTTATATTATTCGCTAGAAATTATGGCATAATAAGATTGAATGGATAAGGAGCGAAAAATAGGTGAGAATTAGCTGCTTTAAATAATGTCATCTTGAAAAAAGGATGTAATTTTGAATAAAGAACGCACAATTAAAAGCAGTATGCTATGTAGTTCCTAAATAAATTTCTCCTGATAACGTAAAGCAAAGTGTTAGTGGAGAACAAGGTTCTACTGTAGTAGATGAAGTATTTTTAAGCAAATTACCATTGGGTTATTAATGACATGTTAAATTAATGAAAAATTAATGCCGAACTGTCACATGAGGATAATCCCACCTTTATATTCCAGAGAGGAAGTGTAATATTTATGTTAAACGAAACAGCCACGAAATTATTAAACAAAATTGAAACTAAGCAAGCGGTAGTTGGTGTAGTAGGGTTAGGGTATGTTGGTTTACCTCTTGCAGTCGAGAAAGCAAAAGCAGGCTATAAAGTAATTGGTTTTGATATACAGCAAAAACGGGTTGATATGGTAAATGAAGGTATTAATTATATTGGGGATGTTGTTGATGAAGAGTTGGCTTCTACTGTAGCTGGAGGACAATTCGTAGCAACAACAGATTACAGTAAGATAAGTGAAGTTGATGCGGTAGCAATCTGTGTACCTACACCATTGGATAATTATCAACAGCCTGATACATCTTATGTTGAAATGTCAGGTTCTGAAATTGCAAAATACCTCCATGAAGGTATGTTAATCGTTCTTGAAAGTACCACTTATCCTGGAACAACAGAAGAGATTCTTAAACCAATCTTAGAGAAAAGCGGATTTAAAGTGGGTCAAGAAATTTTCTTGAGTTACTCTCCTGAACGTGTTGATCCGGGTAATAAGGTTTATAATACCAAAAATACACCTAAAGTTGTCGGTGGTGTAACGCCAGCCTGTACAGAAATTGCAGGTGTATTATATAAGAATGTTTTAGAAGGGGATATCCATAAAGTATCAAGTCCAGCTGTGGCTGAGATGGAAAAAATATTAGAAAACACTTTTAGGCATATAAATATTGCTCTTGCTAATGAAATGGCCATTTTATGTGACAAAATGGGGATTGATGTGTGGGAAGTGATCGATGCAGCTGCGACTAAACCATATGGATTCATGCCATTCTATCCAGGTCCAGGTTTGGGTGGACATTGCATTCCAATTGATCCATTCTATCTAACGTGGAAGGCGAGAGAATACAATTACCACACAAGACTAATTGAGCTGGCTGGAGAAATCAATAACTCAATGCCTGAATTTGTGGTTAACCGTTGTATGTATCTCTTGAATAACGAGGGAAAAGCTCTTAAAAATTCAAAAGTACTTGTTCTTGGTGTGGCATATAAGAAAGATATAGATGATGTAAGAGAATCCCCGGCCTTGATTGTTCTGGATCTATTAGAAAAAGCAGGAGCGAATTATACAGTTGTCGATTCGTTTGTGAAGCAATTTAAAATGTGTGGGGAAATAGTAGAACCGAAAAAGAGTTTTACTTCTCAAGATCTTGAAGAGGCAGATATAGTACTTATTACCACAAACCATACTGATTTTGATTATGAATTACTGGCAAAAAGTGATGCATTGATATTTGATACTCGAAACTCTTTCAAAGCAACTTCTCAATTGCCTAAGAATTATTATAAATTATAAGTTTTAATAACAATAAAGATGCAGTGAATTGACTTTTTTCAAAACTCACTGTATCTTTTTCTTTTTTCTAAATTAAAAAGGCTAAACCCTTTTTTGGTTTAGCCTTTCGTCACCATTATTCAACAGGGATATTAGACAATTCCAAATGATTCTGTAGTGTTGCCTTAGTTTCGGTTAACGATTCTTCAGCAGGAATGAAGTAGTATACCCCGTCGATATACGAATCTTCTCCTTTTAAAGAAAGGGTTTCAATATTATTGGAATTGAAATTTCGGTACTTTTTCAGGAATGAAATTCCATCCCCGATCTTAAGGTTTGTTTCGATATTATCGCCTACTATTTCGGCAATGTCATCTAATTTAAGCATGTTTGAAGGTTTGGTCAAAGAATCTAGAGATGATTTTATTAATTCTTTTTGGCGGTCATTTCTACCGAAATCACCCCGAGGGTCTCTTTTTCTCATTCGAGCATAAGCTAATGCCTCTTCACCATTTAATTGTTGATTGCCTTCATAAAAATATACTTTTCGTTTGGGATATGTGTCTGTTTCCTCCCAAAAATCAAAAGGTACATCCACTTCTACTCCACCAATTTCATCAATAATTGACTTAAATCCATCAAAATTTACTGTAGCATAATAATCAATTGGAATATCAAGAAGATTCTCTACAGTTTCAACAGTGGCAAGTTGGCCATAGTTAAAAGAGTGATTGATTTTATCCTCATGACCTACATCCTCAATGTAAGTCATAGTGTCTCTAGGCAAGCTCACTAATTTCACAGATTGTGAATCCGGATTAAACGTAGCAACAATTAAAGAGTCGGCTCTTCCGCCGCTTCCTTGACTGGAGTAATCTTCTATGCCCATCAGCAGTACAGAAACTGGGTGCTTACTTAAGTAAACATCTTCTTCCCTTAGCTTTGATTTAGAACCTCTGTCCAAGTCAGTATATGACTCCTTTGCTGCTGAAATAGTTTGAAATGCTAAGTATCCAGATATACTTAGAATAATAATTAGAAACAAGCTTATAACTAAAGCTATTTTACGAAATCTATATTTTTTCCTTTTTTCTCTATTGTGAAATCTTGTTTTATTCTGCATTAAATTTCTCCTTTGAAAAATAAGACGTTCAAAGATAATTTGGAGCAATTGTTGTATCTAAAATCTAACAATTATGTCTTAACGGTGTACCGGTTAATTATAAAGAAAATATTTAAAACCCGCAATGGAATATAGTAACTATATAGATTATGAAGTACTTTCAAATTCTATAAAAACCTGCTCTTGTGCATAAACATTAGCTTTGCCGTTGGATATCTCGGTTACCCAGTCAGTAAAAATATCCATTGCTTCCACAGAAACTAGCACTTGTATTTTTACGATATCAAGATATTGCAAATTTTTGAGTAAAAAGGCTGTACTACGGATTGCATTTTCAAATTTTCCCAGCAGAGTATATTCTAACTCAATAGTAAAGGATTGCATTAATTTCCTTTCCACTATTCCAGTCACTGTCAATCCCTCAGACGTCGCCTTTCCATAAGCGCGAATCAGACCACCTGCGCCAAGCTTGATGCCACCATAATAACGAGTTATAACTACCACAGTATCTTTCAACTGCTTCTTTTTCAGCACTTCAAGAATTGGCACCCCTGCAGTCCCACTTGGCTCTCCATCATCATTCGCCTTTTGGATCTGGTCGTTCTCTCCAATCATATAAGCTGAGCAATTATGAGTCGCGTTCCAGTTTTCCTTTTTAATCTTCTGAATGAACTCCTGTGCCTCTTCCTCTGTTTCTGCTCTTTCTATATATGCTATAAATCGTGATTTTTGAATCTCGATTTCATGTTCTCCGTAACCTTTTACCGTATAGTAGCTTGTCAGCAATTCTTTCTCCCTTCTCTCCCAAAAATTTTCCCAACCCCATCTATTAAATCTTTCGACATCGTTTTTATGTTCTACAGAGGTAATTAGTGCTACAATTCATTATAAGTTGACGGCAATCGGGGGACAATGGTGTCTTATGATTGTAATATAACTTTAATACTGTAAATGTGTTTGAATGTTATAATAGTTAGTGGTCTGACAAGGCCTGATTCATTTTTGGAAAAATGTTTTTATTTTAAAGTTGGAGTTTAACTCCTAAAATAATAGGATATAAGACTTAGAATGAAAAATCAAATCTATGTCTTTGTATCGATTTTCAGCAAAATTGGCATCATTTTCTTGTTGAAAATTAGTAACAAATTAGTTTTCAAGTTAAAATATCTTTAGTGCCGCCCTTGGGGGAGTTTTACATGGCAATTAAAAAATTCGACACGAAAGCCCTTGATTTGATTTTAGAAAAAATGATCGAAACCGTTGGAGACAGCAAAGACGAAATCTTCCGAATAGGGGAACAGTGCCGGACAGATTATGAATCTATCACCAACGAATTAAGAGAGATTAAAAGAAAGGTCGCACAAATCATCAATGATGGCGACAAGCTGGATGCCCAGGTAAGGAGAGCGAGGCTGCGACTATCGGATGTAAGCAAGCATTTTAAGGACTATTCCGAAGCACAGGTTCGTGAGGCATATGAAGCGGCCCACAAGCTTCAGATGGACCTGACAATGAATAGGCAATCGGAAAAGCAGCTACGAGAAAAGCGGGATGACCTTGAGCGAAGGCTGGTTGGTCTGAATGAAACGATTGAACGCGCCGACCATCTGGTTTCCCAGATTAGCGTTGTCATGAACTACATGATGAGTGACATCCGGGAAATGGGAGAAGCGCTTGAGACAGCGAAACAAAAGCAGGATTTCGGGCTGAAAATCATTGAAGCCCAGGAGGATGAGCGAAAAAGGCTGTCCCGAGAAATCCATGATGGGCCTGCCCAAATGATGGCGAATGTAATGATGCGTTCCGATTTGATAGAAAGGGTTTATAAGGAACGAGGGGCGGAGGAGGCGATCCAGGAAATCAGGAGTATGAAAAAGATGGTCCGTTCTGCCTTGTATGAGGTACGAAGAATCATTTATGATTTGAGGCCAATGGCTCTTGACGATCTCGGCCTGGTCCCTACCCTCAAAAAGTATCTACAGACAATCGAAGAGTATCATAGGACTACTAGAATTCAGTTCACTAATCTCGGTGATGACAGAAGATTGCCATCAAATTATGAAGTTGCCTTGTTTCGGATTATTCAGGAGTCAGTACAGAATGCGCTAAAACATGCAGAGGCCATGACGGTCCAAGTGAAGCTTGATATAAAGAGCGAACAGATTATGGCTGTAATAAAGGATGATGGCAAAGGTTTTGATATTAACGAGAGCAAACCAGAATCCTTTGGGCTTCTTGGAATAAGAGAAAGAGTCGAACTGCTGGAAGGTGAGCTGACGATTCACTCAAAAATTGGCACTGGAACGCTGGTCATCATCCAAATTCCGATGAATTTATAAAACAATAAAAAAAGAGAGAAAAATAGAGACAGAAGCCGTAAGGGAGGCGAAGGCTATGACAACAAAGATTGTCATTATTGACGACCATCAACTTTTCAGAGAAGGGGTAAAACGGATCCTTGATTTTGAACCATCGTTCGAAGTGGTTGCAGAAGGTGATGATGGCAGCGAAGCCATCTCGCTAGTAGAACAGCATCAGCCAGACGTAGTCATCATGGACATCAATATGCCTAATACGAATGGTGTTGAGGCAACCAGTGAATTGATTGAGAAGTATCCTGAGGCAAAGGTTATTATCTTATCTATCCACGATGACGAAAACTATGTCACGCACGCCCTAAAAACAGGAGCAACAGGCTATCTATTAAAAGAAATGGATGCTGATGCACTTGTTGAAGCAGTTAAAGTCGTGGCAGATGGTGGATCTTACTTACATCCTCGAGTAACTCATAATCTAGTAAAAGAATATCGTCGATTATCAGCTGATGAGAGCGGATCCGATAAGTACATATCCCCGGTTGAAATTCGCCGTCCGCTACACCTGTTGACACGCCGCGAATGCGAAGTCCTACAGCTATTAGCGGATGGTAAGAGTAACAGAGGCATTGGTGAAGCATTGTTCATCAGTGAAAAGACCGTCAAGAACCACGTAAGCAATATCTTGCAGAAAATGAATGTAAACGACCGCACCCAGGCTGTAGTGGTGGCAATTAAGAATGGCTGGGTTGAAGTAAGATAATCTATAAGAAACCACATTTGTCGAATCGACAGATGTGGTTTTTTGTCGATTGCTGTATGAAAGTGTTGGAATAATACGACAGAAAATCCCCTAGACTTTTACAAAAAAATAATAATTTCAGATATAATTAGGGAAACGAACAAAGAAAGGGTGGTCATAATTTCTTCACTATGGGAACTAACTGACGAAAAATTGATAGAAGCTTATCAAAAGGCTACTCTATTAGAATTGGATGAAACTTTTATTGAAATGCTAATAGAAGAGATAGAGAACAGAGGAATTAAGAGTTTAAGGAATCAATACGTATCTTAAATTTGTAACGCTGCGCAACCGATTGCCAGCGTTTTTTTGGTGTTTATCCTCTTATATGACGGACCAACGCTATTAGATGAAGAGTAGACAATGTGCCAACACGGAGGTGCTAATAAGGGCACAACGAAGAATTTCATTAAGCCTGGAATGGGGGATGGAACACGTAAATGATCAGCTATGGAATTTCTATGTGCCCGAAACGAAGTGGTGAATCAGTAAAAGGTCACATAGGGAAGTTCTATGTGCCCGAAACGGAGTGGTGGACCAGTAAAAGGTCACATAGGGAAGTTCTATGTGACCGAAACGGAGTAGTGGACCAGTAAAAGGAACCAGTTCCCCGGATTCCAAAACTCTTTATTAAAATAGTTTTCCTGAAAGAATGCAATTTACATAAAGTTCATATAAAATGGGATTGTACAAATCGAAGAGAAAAACATAAGGATGGTAATCTAACAATGAAAACGGCAGTTGTCACGGATAGTACTGCGTACATCCCGAAGGAATTGCGAGAGAAATGGAATATCCACATGATTCCGTTAAGCGTGATTTTTGATACTGAAACATATAGGGAAGATATAGATATTACAGCAGAAGAATTTTACGAAGAAGTAAAGCATCGCGAGCTACCGACTACGTCCATGCCGCCAATTGGTGAGTTCGTAAAGCTTTTTGAAAGTTTGGCAAAGGAATACGACTCTGTTATCAGCATTCATTTATCCAGTGGAATAAGCGGTACTTATCAGGGAGCGGTTTCTGCTGGTGAAATGGTGGAGGGTATAAAGGTGTTTGCCTTTGATTCGGAAGTCAGTGCAATGGTTCAGGGTTTTTATGCGCTGGAAGCTGCTGAATTGGCTGAACAAGGTAAAACTCCTGAAGAAATCATTGACCGGCTAGAAGAAGTGAAGAAGACAGCTCGAGCTTATTTCATGGTGGACGACCTAAGCCATTTGCAGCGCGGGGGACGGCTATCCAGTGCCCAGGCATTAATAGGGAGTCTATTGCAGGTTAAACCGTTGCTGCACTTTGTAGATAAGATGATTGTTCCGTTTGAAAAGGTTCGCACTAAGAAAAAAGCTTTAAATCGAGTCGTCGATCTACTTGCTGAAGATGCAGGGAAGGGCGGCGGATATCGTGCGGTCGTCATTCATGCTAATCGCGAGAATGAAGCGCTTGAATGGAAGAGTGAGCTCGAGGCTCAGTTTCCGAATGTTGAATTTATGTTTAGCTACTTCGGACCTGTCATTGGCACACACTTAGGCGAAGGTGCTCTGGGCATGGGCTGGTACAAGAAGTAATTGCGGAGAGGTATTACATCAGTGATTGACGTCATTCCGAGGAATATTTGGAATGGCGTTTTTTATTTTTATCCACAAATTCATCCACTTATCAACAAAAACAGCTAGTTATTAACAATTTAAAATATCTTCTAATATATTTTATCCACAGAAAAAGCGGTATCATTTCATCATTCCTCACTTTAAAAATGTTTATCAACAAAACAACCCACATTATCAACAGGAATAACATATTATCCACAAAATAATCCACAAAGGCTGTGATTAACCGTGAAATTTTTAATGGAAGACAGCAAGATTATCCCCATTATAAAGTTCAATTCTGGTGACAAGTCTCAGGTTATCTCCAAGCTTCCTGATATTCCGTCAGTTCCGAGTAATCCATCATTTAATGTTAATCCCGCTTTACAAAAGATACTTACAGGCAAACAGCTTCTGGTCGGTGATTTACCGTTTTCTTTGGAAGAAATCCACCAACATTATGAAAATGGTTATATAGTTTACCGTAGGGGGCTGGAGATTAGTGATACAAAGTTGAAATGTGAGAGGTGCGGATCAACTGACCCAGCTTCTTTTGCCGAATTTCCTTGTTCACGCTGTGGTGAAACCGATGTGTATTGCAGGAGGTGTTTGATGATGGGCAGGGTGAGTGGATGTACTCCGCTGATTAGTTGGAAGGGGCCAAATCCTGAGTCTACTGTGCACTCATCTCTGCTTAACTGGGATGGCCAGTTATCAGAAGGACAAAAGTTAGCCTCCAATCGAGTGGTGGAGGCCGTTGAAAACCTATCCGAGCTGCTTGTTTGGGCGGTGGCTGGAGCAGGAAAGACTGAAGTATTATTCGCCGGAATAGAGAGGGCGTTATCCACTGGAAAACGAGTTTGCCTGGCGACTCCTCGAACTGATGTTGTTCTGGAACTGGCCCCTCGGTTGGGAAAGGTCTTCCCTCAGGTGAAAATAGCCTCGTTGTATGGTGGCAGTGACGATCGACATGAATATGCGCAACTAACGATCGCAACAACTCACCAGTTACTCCGCTTCTACCAGGCATTCGATGTAATCATAGTAGATGAAGTGGATGCCTTTCCTTACTCCGTTGATGAAACCCTCCAATATGTAGTTGAACAATCGAGAAAACTACAATCCACACTCATTTATCTTACAGCAACACCTAGCCAGAAATGGCAGCGGGAATGCCGTCTTGGAAAAAGAGAGTATGTCACTATACCAGCAAGATTTCACAGAAAACCACTACCAGTACCGAGGTTTGAATGGTCTGGGAACTGGGAGAAAAAGCTTTCGAAAGGCAAACTGTCGGTGAACATCACTAAATGGATTGAAGCTCGCCTTGCGAGTGGTAAGCCAACTTTAGTATTTGTTCCGAAAATCTCCTATATGGAAAAAATTCTTTTTCTTCTCCGACAGCTACATCCCCAAATCGAATCCGTGCATGCTGAAGATCCCGAGCGAAAAGAAAAAGTTCTAAAGATGCGGCAAAAGGAAATTCCTATTCTGGTCACTACAACCATACTCGAACGTGGTGTAACCATCTCGAATATCGATGTCGCCGTGATTGGTTCAGAGGATAGGATCTTTACTGAAAGTGCCCTTGTTCAGATTGCAGGACGTGCTGGAAGGAGCACACAGTTCCCGACAGGTGATGTCATTTTTTTTCACTATGGAAAAACAGAAGCAATGGTCAATGCAAGAAATCAAATCGTCAAGATGAATAAGGAAGGGATCAAGAAGGGGCTGATTGATGTATGAAGACTCTTTGTTTGTTGTGTAATGGAGAAATAGAATCAGAGTTCACCTGGAGAAGTTTGTTTAATAATGAACTGCATAATAGTAGGATCTGTCAAAAATGCCATGAAAAGTTCGAATCCATTAGTGGTGAGACATGCGATATTTGTGGAAGACCCTTCTCTTCATTGGACGCGGAGTACAGGAACGAAGGATTATGCCTGGATTGTAGACGGTGGGAGGAAGATGAGTTCTGGAACGGGAGTTTGGACAAGAACACCTCGCTCTATAGCTATTCGAGTGTTACCAAAGAAGTCATTGCGAGATTTAAATTTCGAGGCGACTATGTGCTGGCAGAAGTTTTTGCCGAGGACTTTTTAAAATCTTCGCAAGCTTGGCAATATGATTACATTGTTCCTATCCCACTAAGTGAAGAACGACTTTATGAACGTGGATTTAACCAGTCAGAGGCAATTATTAGGGCGGCTGGTCTAAAACCAACACAATTATTATCGAGGGTTCATACAGAAAAACAATCAAAAAAATCCAGGTCAGAGAGAATACATCTTGACCAGGTTTTCAGAGCTGATTCAGATCTTGATTTAAGGGGTAAAAAAATCTTGCTTGTTGACGATATATATACTACAGGCTCAACTCTACGACATGCAGCAAGGCTGTTGAAGGAAAATGGAGCAGGCAGGGTGTATTCGTTAACTTTGGCACGTTGAGCAGATATGATAAGATTAGAGGAGGAAGGACATTGGAACTTGTAAATTGTCCTGATTGCGGAGAAATCTTCGTTAAAAATAAATTTAGAGATACATGTGAAAAATGCTGGAAAGCGGAACAGAACGCATATGATACTGTTTCGAAGTTCATGAAAAAACGTGAAAATCGTGCAGCAACTATGCTTCAGGTGGTAGAAACGACTGGTGTTGCTGAAAAAATAATTTTGAAATTCATAAAAAATGGAAAGCTGCAGATTACCCAATTCCCGAATCTTGGCTATCCTTGTGACAAATGCGGAGCAATTATAAGGACAGGAAGACTGTGTGAATCCTGCGCTGGCGCAATCAAATCTGATTTGCAGGTTCATGAGCATGAAGAGCAGCGTAAAAAAGAAATTGCCAACCGCACTGCGACTTTTTTCACTCATAGAGATTAGGCAAAAAGATTTATTAAAAAACTCTTTTTGCTTGCCGATAATACTATTAGAATCGTTCTGAAAGCGAGGGTTAGACATGAAAATAAATAATATAGGCCCATCAGGGATCAATCCATATAAACGCCAGATGAACAAACTAGATGCAGCAGCAAGTACACAGAACAAGAAAGCTGATAAAGTAGAGATTTCTTCAACTGCAAAGGAAATGCAGCAGCTTTCCCAGGTATCCGTTCAACGCCAGCAAAAGGTAGAAGAGCTGAAGCTTCAGGTTGAAAACGGTACTTATAAATTGAATCCTAAAGAAACAGCTAAAAGCATCATTAATTTTTACCATAATAAATAAGGTGAATACTCGTCTGCCTGGCGAGTGTTTCTTTATGCCTAGAAGGAGGGCAGTCCATGTCTGCTGAATCGCTTGTCGTCATCCTGAATAAGATGCTCAAATTACATAAAAGCCTTTACGAACTGACCGTGAAGAAAACGGATATCGTAAAAAAAGGAGACACAGCTGCCCTCGACCAGCTCATGAAGGATGAACAGGCGCATGTAGCGGCAATCAATAAGCTAGAGCACGAGCGGCTGGCAGTTTCTAGTGCAATAATCCCTGCTGCGTCATTAAAAGAAATAGCAGAGGCGAACCCTTCGGAAAAAGATAAGCTTTTACAAATCAAAGAAGATCTGGTGGGAGTCATTTCTGAAATAAAGGCACGAAATGAACTGAACCAGCAGCTAATCCATCAGTCATTGCAGTTCATCAATTTTTCTAAAAGCCTTGTGATGCCGCAGGAAAAGGAAATCAACTACGGACCACCTACTGGTAAGAAAGCAAAGCCTGGTCAATCGCCGGGAATGTTCAACTCAAAAGCATAATATTTGGAGGAACGAAAATGCGTTCAACCTTTATGGGATTAGAAACAGCACGACGCGGAATGTTCACGCAGCAGAGCGCTTTACATACAACCGGACATAATATCTCGAATGCCAATACACCCGGCTACACACGCCAGCGTATTAATTTCGAACAAACAGAACCATATCCAAACGCATCGATCAACCGCCCGCAAATACCAGGACAGGTTGGTACTGGAGTGAAGGCTGGATCAATCCAGCGTATAAGGGAAAGTTTCCTGGATGTACAATATCGCGGTGAGAATAATAAACTAGGTTACTGGGAAACTCGGGCAGAGGCTTACACTAAACTTGAGGAAGTACTGAATGAACCATCCGACTCTGGTCTTGCAAAGACGATGGATTTGTTCTGGCAGTCTTTGCAGGACTTAGCTGTTAACCCTACAAATGCAGGTGCTCGATCGGTTGTTCGTCAGCGAGGAATCGCAGTCGCCGAGACATTTAATCACCTGCATATTTCACTGTCCACAATCAAACAGGATTTAAAAAATGAAATTACTGTAACTGAGAGATCAATCAATTCAATTCTTGAACAGATTAGTAAGATAAATGGCCAAATCGCAGATGTTGAACCCCATCAATACTTACCTAATGACCTTTATGATGAACGTGATAGATTGATTGACCAATTATCATCCATAGTTAATGTAAAAGTTGATTATTCCAGCTCGGGAAAAGGATCGTTGGAAATAGCTGAAGGACAGGCTATTGTTAAGATGATCAGTGATAGTGGTAAAGAGCTAGGTATCCTGGTCAGCGGTGATCGATATAATGAAGTTAAGGCTAATTTTGATGGTGTGGAGAATTCTGTCAAAACCTTCTCGATTGGTCATTCAAGCTTTAATTACAAGGATTTAAATTCGACTGGACAACTTAAGGCTTTAGTAGATTCATATGGAGTAGACATAGAGGGAAAAGTAAATGGTATATATCCAGATGTAATGAAAAGCCTGGATGATCTGGCATATACCTTCGCTAATGAATTTAATGCGCAGCACAGCTTAGGAGTAAGCCCAAATGAAATAGATAATAATCCCCCTGAAGATAGAAACTTTTTTGCCGAAGCTGGAGAAGAAATAGGTATGGATCGTAATGGGTTTGCTGGCAGGATTACTTTAGCCAAGTCAATAGAAGTTAGCCTCGATAACATTGCAACAGCTTCCGGACCTGCTTCAATAGCAACGAAAGGCGATTCAAGCAATGTTTTAGCTCTTGCCAATATCTTCAATCAGGATTTCGATTATCAGAATGGGGCTAAGCCTGAACTAGCAAATTTCCACAATTATTATGAGGGTGTTATTGGAGAATTGGCAGTTCGGTCACAAGAAGCAGTAAGGCTTAATCATAATAGTACGTCTTTAAAAGAAGCTGTTGATAACCGACGAAAATCTGTCAGTTCTGTGTCATTAGATGAAGAAATGACTAATATGATCCAATTCCAACATGCATACAATGCTTCTGCAAGAATGATTACACTTCAGGATGAAATGCTGGATAAAATTATAAATGGAATGGGAACTGTAGGAAGATAGGTGACTTAATATGCGGATTACTCAATCAATGCTTTCCTCAAACTCGCTAAGAAATTTAAGTGAAAGTTATAGGCAAATGGGGCAGTATCAGAACCAGTTGGCTACAGGGAAGAAAATTAATAAACCATCAGACGACCCAGTAGGGGCGGTGAAAGGTATGTTTTACCGCTCTAACTTGACAGAAGTTGAACAATACAAAAGGAACCTCTCTGAATTGTATTTGTGGATGGAGAATTCTGAAGCTGGAATAGAGCAGGCTAATAATGGCTTGCAAAGGGTTCGAGAACTTGTGATACAAGGGAAAAATGGCTCTCTAAGTCCTACAGATAGGGCTGCGGTTGCTCGTGAAATTGAGCAAATAAAAAATGATCTCGTACAGGTAGCAAATACAAAAGTATCAGGAAGATATATTTTTCACGGTACAGATACTGAAAACCCTCCTGCACAACCTGGTAATCCTCCGACGGCAGCGGGCAATTTGGCAAATGCAGAGATTAAAAATTACAATATTGAAGTTTCTCGTGGTGTGACTTTACGGGCGAATGTAGATCCCGGAAAAATGTTTAATGATGAGCTTTTTAAGGCTGTGCATGATGTCCAAGTAGCTTTGGAAAGTGACAATCCTAAGGAACTGGATGGGCTATTAAATACTTTAGATAGCGTTATGGATAGAATTTCTTCAGAAAGGTCCGAATTGGGGGCTCGTTATAACCGGCTTGAAATGATTGATGACCGTATCAGTCAGCAAGAAATTATGGCAAGTAGAGTTTTATCAGATACAGAAGATGCCGATATAGAAAGAGTAATTACTGACCTTAAGACGCAGGAAAGTGTTCACCGTGCAGCCTTGGGAGTTGGAGCCCGAATACTTCAGCCATCTTTATTGGACTTTTTAAGATAAGCTATTCTCAATGGGAATAGCTTTTTTTTTCTAGGAGGGATGAATATGCAAGTCCCACAAATTAGAGTAGAAACAGTAAGGGGTCAGATTGAGATTAAAACCTACAATGCAATATTAGAAATTGAGCAGCCTAATAACGAATTAAGCATTGAACAGCCACCAGCACTATTGGAGATGAAGCGCACACCTTCAAAGTTGAGCATAAATCAGACCAAGGCAAGGGAAGATGTTGATTTAAAAAGTATATCGAGAAGAATAGAAGAAGCGGCAGATCAAGGATATAGAGACGTACTTTCGGGTATTGAAAGGTTATCGCAAGATGGAGACGAGCTAATGATGATTGAAAGAGGAGGTAATGCGATACCAGAGCAAGCGAAGCGTAATAGTGAGTCACCTGTTTTTGAGTTTAACATTGGTTGGGTTCCTTCAGCAGGAAGTGTTAAGATTGATTACAGTCCAGGACGTTTAGTGATAAATTGGAGGGTGAGAAAACCGATTATAAACAGCCAGTATAAAAGTATAGAGAGTACCTATAAGCCTGGTAATGTAGAAATTAATATGAAATCTTACCCGTCAATAAAGATAGATTTTAAAAACCTTAAATACTCAGGATTAAATTTCGAACAATCGATTTAAAGGGTGGTCAATATATGCAAATAAGAACAAAGTATCATGGGGAGATCAGTGTTAATAGGAGCGAAGTATTTGTTTTCAAACAGGGGATTCCAGCGTTCCTAGAAGAAGAAAATTTTGTATTTCTTCCACTTTCAGATGATGGAATATATTTCATTATGCAGTCTGTCAAAACACCTGAATTAGCTTTCTTAGTCATTAGCCCTTTCACCTTTTTCAAAGAGTATGATTTTATGATAGAAGACTCAATAGTCTCTGAACTTAGCATAAATGCTGAAGAGGATATACTTGTGTACTCGATACTAACCGTAGAGGATCCCTTTGAAAAAACAACTGCCAATCTGCAGGCACCTATAGTTGTCAATACTAAGAATCGGACAGGAAAGCAGGTTATATTGCACAATGAAATCTTCGGTACTAAACACAGGATATTCCAATACACAAAATAAGGGGTGAAATTATGCTGGTACTTTCTAGGAAAAATGGAGAGAGTATAAAAATAGGTGAAGATATTGAAATAACAATTATTTCATCTAAAAATGATCAGGTGAAAATTGGTATAAGAGCCCCTAAAAATATTGGTGTTTACAGAAAAGAAGTAATTGAACAAATTCATCAGGAAAATATACTTGCAACAAAGGATTTTTCGAAAATTATTGATTTAATGAAGAATGAAAAAAAATAATTTTTTTAAAAGCTATAAACAAATAGTCGTGTAGGTCGATAAAAATATTGTAAGAGGTAATAAGGGCGGCCGACCTTGTTTCTCAAACAATTAAATCTTGTCCACAAGGAAGTGGGCACTCAAATTCAAGGAGGAAAAACAATGAGAATCAACCATAATATCGCTGCACTTAACACATACCGTCAGCTAAACACAGCTGCTGCTGGTCAATCTAAATCAATGGAAAAGTTATCTTCAGGTCTAAAGATCAATCGCGCTGGTGATGATGCAGCTGGTCTTGCTATTTCAGAAAAAATGCGCGGCCAAATTCGTGGCCTTGATATGGCAGCTAAAAACTCTCAAGATGCAATTTCGTTCATCCAGACTGCAGAAGGTGCACTGAATGAAACTCATTCAATTCTTCAGCGTATGCGTGAACTAGCTGTACAAGGTTCAAATGATACAAACACAGCTGAAGATCGTGGCGAAATTCAAAAAGAAGTTGATCAGCTAGCTGCTGAAATTGACCGTATTGGTAATACTACTGAATTCAACACTCAAAAGTTATTAAGTGGTGGAATCACAGGTAATATTTTCCAGGTTGGAGCAAACGTTTCTCAAACAATTACTTTAGATATTAATGACATGCGTTCAACTGCTCTAGGAGTAGATACTTTAATGATTGACAGCAATGCAAATGCTAATCTTGCAATTTCTGCAATTGATGCAGCAATCAGCAGCGTATCATCAGAGCGTTCTAAACTTGGTGCTTTACAAAATCGCCTTGAACACACAATCAACAACCTTGGAACATCTTCTGAAAACTTGACAGCAGCTGAATCACGTATTCGTGATGTTGATATGGCAAAAGAAATGATGGAGCAAACTAAAAACTCTATCCTTTCTCAAGCTGCACAAGCTATGCTTGCACAAGCAAATCAACAGCCGCAAGGAGTACTTCAGCTACTTCGTTAATTTTTAGTACTTTTGCTATAATAAAAGAAAAAATAGATAGCCATTTAGTGGCTATCTATTTTTTGTAAGTTTAGAGAGGAAGAGATGAATGATATATATCAATGAAGTACCAGTTGCCGGGGACCTAAATCTGGAATTACTGAAGAGAGAAATAAAAGCATATTTGCACAAAGAAAAGCTGGTTTTAATAGACCAATCAGGTAATATACTGAGTGAGAATAAAGTTAATTCCTTATTAGAATCCAGTATAGAAAAAGATCAACTTTTTTTACAAGGTGTAAAAACAAATCTACTTTTAAGAGATTTTAAAGATGAGTTGATATTGTATATAAAGAAGGTAGAAGATTATATAGAAAACGTTAGAGATACAGAGGATTTTTCAACAGTAAAGGATAGCTTTGTCCAAATCATTGAATCCGTATTGGAGTTTACTTCAGTATCAGATTTTTTACAAAAGGATCTAATTGGACAAGATACTGTGAAAGAGCTGGCACAAAAGGCTTTTGCTCAGGCGGAATCTGGAAATGATGTATATATATTAGATCTCATTGAATATGAATTGCTTCCTCTTTTAAATCATTTTTCAGAAGGAATTCAAGAGGAAATGTGAGTATGGAATACAAAATTTATGAAAAGACATCAGATGATAACCAGCTTTTATATGTATATAAGGATATGGACAGAGAAGTACCCCTTAATTCCTTATATTCGCCTAGAAAAGAAGTTGAAAGATTCATTAAAAAGTTAAGCGGAGTTAAAGGGAAACTTTTGATTTTTATTGGCTTTGGAAATGGGTCATTGCTTGAAGTTTTATTGGATGATCAAATATACAAGGAAAATGTGCATTTTCTTTTTATAGAACCTTTTCCAGAGCTGAAAATAAGCCAAAACCACAAAGACATATTCCAAGAAGTACAAAAGCTGTCCTATATTAATATTGAGGACTTTAGTTCATTATTATTTGCCAAATTTATATCTAAGTTTATTTCTGTACCAGTAGAAATTAAGATTCATCCAAACTATTCAAGAGTCAATCAGGCTAAGATAAAAGAGTGCTTGCAAATTATAGAAGAAGGAATCCAAACGAAGCAAATCCTTAATAATACTGAATCGAAATTTGCAGTCGATTGGATTGTTGAACCGTTATTAAATACCCAAAATATTCTGAGGTCAATAAACTTAAAAGAACTTCAGGGGAGATTTGCAGGAGAAAGAGCTATGCTCGTTGCCTCAGGCCCTTCCCTTAAATTTAATATAGATTATATAAAGAAGAATAAAGATTCTTTTCATATCTTTTCAGTAGGTTCAGCATTAAGAGCTTTATCTGAAAATGAAATTCAACCTGATTTCGTTCTAAGTGTAGATGCAAGTGACAGAAACTACGAAACTCATTTTAAGGGGATTGACTATAAAGGGAACTTGATTTATGAGACTATGTCTAATTCTAATATACAAAATAATCATCGAGGCCCCCTTGTAGTTTCAAGATCGCTATCAGATTATGTTAGTCCAAGAACCTTCAAGAATTTATATTCATTCCCTCAAGCTTCTCCATCAGTTGCAATTTATACATTACAAGTGATTGCCTTCCTGGGATTTTCAGAGGTCTACATGGTTGGCCAAGACTTGGCTTTAATTAATGGAGAATATTATTCAAAAGGAATTAAACATCATGAAGGCATGAAGGACTTGAAGGCTGAGCTATATGTTGAAAGCAACAAAGGAGAGTCTATTGGAACGACTAGGTCATTAAAGATCTTTCTAGATTCCTTTGAGGCACTCGTAAAAACTCTTCCTAAAAATATGAAGCTTTATAACTTATCTGAGTCAGGAGCTAAGATTGACGGAGTACCATACATCTCGACAGATAGTATAAGTGTTGGGGCAAAAAATAATATAACTATTGATTGTATTAATCTAATGTCGGCATCCAAAGACACCAATACAATCTTAATTGAATTTATACAAGAATTAGAAATTCTTAAAAGAGAAGTAGAGATTGCTGAAAAAGGCTTAGAAAGAATTCTTAAGCTTGGTGTAGTATCTGCAGACGATATGGGCAAAGTAGTTAAAAGGTTCCGTAATGTATCCAAGCATAAAATATTAGAGGAAATTATCCTATCCCAATTAACGTATATGTTTGATTCAATTATAAATAAATTAGTTTATTTTGAAAAAAAACAGAGATATACAAGTGATGACTTATTAATTTTCGTTAAGGAATTAAACAGCTTTTATAAGCTTGTATCTTCATTTGTAAAAGATCTTCTTATCAATGAGCGATTACTTTAGAGATCTTAAAATAGACAGGTTTCTTGATATGATTCCCTTTAAGTGCACATTCGAAGTAGCCTCTATCGAGGTATGAGTGTGACTTGGAGGTTTTTTTATTACTGAAAGTTCAAGCGGATTAATGCTATAAACAACAATGAAAAATTATAAATAGCCACCCTCAAATTAATCGAGGGTTTCAGTGAAAGTTTAAGAAATACCACAATCGGTTAGTGACATACTGCCTTAAAGTATTCCATTCTAAAGCTGCCTGGACAATGTTCGCAACGTTCTTCACCATCTCAAATCTCGAAATTTAGTTAAAGAACAGTATAGTTCAGAAGAGTTTTTAACCAAACAATTGAAGATTTATCCCCTACTAAATCACAGACCAACTCAAAAAAAATTAAAGAACGCGCGTCGATTAAATATCGACACGCGTTAATTCTATTATATTTGGTTGATAATACCATACGTATTGTCTTTTTCCATTAATAGTAAGTATAGGTTATTGAGGCTTGAGCACCGGCTCTGTCAACTGTTATGTCTACAGGTCCAGGAGCTGAAGCCGCTGGCATTTTAATACGGATCCTGGTTGTTGCAAGGAAAGTATATGGAACTTGTTGGCCGTTAACCGTTACGGTCATTAAGCCATTAAAATTCGTTCCATAAATATATACTAAATTACCTCCGGCAATAGATCCACTAGTGACTGATAGTTTAGTAACTGTTATTGGGAGAGGTTCGTAGTTATATCCATCAGCAAGAGTGGATTCTTGTAAATCTGGGTTAACAACCTTTACTGTAACATTTCCGGTAATTGATGAGACTGGTGTTCTAACCTGAATTTCAGTCGCGCTGACAGAATCGATTGTGGCTGAACGATCGCCAAAGTATACCTTTAAACCACTTTTAAAGTTTTGGCCTGTAATTATAACCGTCTCATTTCCACTAATTAAACCTGAGTTATCTGAAAGAGAAGTGATAATTGGCGCAGGGTCAGGTACCGGTTCAGCATAAATGAATCCTCCTGCAAGGATAGCAGACTGGCCATCGGGATTAACCAGTTTTACATCCGCTGTATAAGGTTGAGTGCTTACTGGAACAGTAATCCTAATCTTACTTGTTGTTACAAAAGAAACTGACGCTTCCTGATTCCCGATAAAAACCTTTGCTGTTGGTGAAATGTTTTTACCAAAGAGATAAACCGTTTTCTGTTCCCCAATCATTGCTGTATTGTCTGAAAGATAGCTGATTTCAGGAGCAGGAGGTGGCGGTGGTGCTAAGTATTCATATGCAGCAGGCAACTCCGACTCAGAAGCATCAGGATTTTGAGCCTTAACGTTAACAAGTCCTGTGGACGTCCCGGCAGGAACGCTGACCCTAATCTTCGTAGGACTCGCATAATAGTTTACAGGTGCTTCCTTATCGCCAAAGTAGACCTTTACGTTTGTATCGAAATTTTCACCAATTAGATAAACTGATTCACCGCCTGTTAACAAACCAGATGTAGCAGATAAGCTTGTTAACTTAATGGTCGGTTTCGGAGCTGGAGTTAAATAATTATATGCATCTGCTTTTTCTACCTCAGTACCATCAGGATTTATCACCTTAACCGATACAAAACCATCTATTGGCGATGCTGGAACTATCCCATAGAGCTTGCTTACAGTAGAAAATTCAGTCTGGGCTTCAATACCATTAATCAGTACTTTGGCACCACTCATGAAATTAGACCCGATAACAGCAATTCTATTTCCTCCATCCATCGGTCCCTCAGCAGGAGTGACATAACTCAAGGTAGGATCAGCATAATAATTAAAATCCCCTAATGCAAATTGTCCATCACTATTCAAGACTTTTACTTTTGCAGTTCCTTGAGCACCAATTGGGGTTGTAACAACTATCTCTGTATTGCTTTCAGACGTAACAGTTGCTTCATAATTACCGAAGTAAACCTTAACACCAGGAAGAAAATTCATTCCTGTTATTGTAACGATTTCCCCACCTGTAGTTAACCCTTTATCAGAGTTAATGATAGATATAACGGGTTTAGGGTTTAATACTTCCATTATAGGGTTTACTGTATTCATTACATAGCTATTCATGTTGTTGTCCACAAATGAGGTATTAGTAGTTCCCAATGAATAACGCCCAGCTTTAGTAGTATCCTTGGCACGTATCTGATACTTCAATGTTAATTGATCTGTTTTTAGTTCAGTGATATTCCATACTAGGGTGTTACCGGTAACTGTTGGCTTTGGAATATTATTATCATATGATCCTGGTACAATTTCAAACTCAGGAGAGATTGTATCGGTAATATTTACATTATAAGCGCTTGCTAATCCAATCTCTTCTACTATTTGTTTATATACATCTGATAGACCGACAGAACCCAGAACAAAATGATGGTGTTCTGCTGAAGTTGACATATCCTTCAATAGCTGATTGGGTGCACTTGAATTAGGATCTTCTGTTGGTCCGAGTAATGCGATAGAGTAAAATATAATTCCTTGATCTTTTGCAGCTTGTGCACTTGCTAATGCATCTGCCTCACTGTTTGCCGCACCATCTGTAAGGATTACAATAGTTGGCTGCGCTTCTGGGCGATGGTTTGCTAGAATGTTGGAGGCGGTCCTTATAGCATCTCCGGTATTAGTGCTTCCGCTAAGTTGTATGCTGTCTACATAAGATTTTGCTGCGGATGCATCAGTAGTTAAAGCGAAAGACCCTGAGTAATCACTAAAGTCAACGATTCCAACACGATGTTTTGTCAGATCCATCAAATCTATAAACTCTTTGGTAGCGGTTTTTGCGGCTTCTAGCCTATTATCCATTTGCATACTTCCTGATTTGTCCACAATCAGAATTACGTCGTTTGGTTTAACAGTTGTGGTGTCTTGGGGTGTACCTTGAATTGTTAATGTAACCTCTGTTGTACTGTTTTCAACCAGGCTATTTGTCTCTACCGTTTTATTTACGGCTACTAGTGAACTTCCAGACATTGTTGTAGCGCTTGCAGAGTAGGGCAACAATGAACCGGTGAGAAAAACAAGCAAAGTCAGAACCTTAAGAAAGAAAGAGTTTTTCATCGGCAAATTTCCATCCTTTGTTATATTTTTTTTATTATAAACAACTGGATCCCCCAACTATTAGAGGTAAGTTGATAGTAATGTAAAAATGAAAAAAGAACCTTAAGGATAAGGTTCATAGGTACATAGTCTATGTTCCTTGAGGTAACCGGCTGCCATCTGTTAAACAGAACAGGCCCATGGCTTTGCGTCCTATAGTTTCCTATAGTTTGCCTTTAACACTTTAGGATATATGTGAGTTTTAGTCTATTATAATAGTTTGCTTATGTTAAATTAATAGGCATTTAGTCCTATTTTGGTAATATTTTCTGATTTTTTTAGAAGAGCAATTTTGTAATGAAAATAAATCTCCAAATGAACTAAATTAATTTGCTTTAATTCCGATAAAACTATAAAGACTGTTAAAACCAGGGGGAGAACAAGATGATTGAACGATTATCATCGAATAATTTTACCTCACAACTTAGAAATGTAGAAAACATCCAGATGCAGGAAGAATTAGTTAAATTACCGGAGGAAGAAAACTTCCAAAAAGAAGGTCAGTCAATTTCAAGGTTAAAAGTAGAAGAAGTTGTAAATAAAATAAACAAGTTTATGGAAAACTCTCCAACATCCTTGAAGTTTGAATTTCATGAAAAACTAAATGAGTATTACGTAAAAATAATAGATGATAAAACTAAGGAAATAGTAAGGGAGATACCGCCTAAGAAAATGCTTGACTTTTATGCAGCGATGACAGAGTTTATTGGGCTAATGATAGATAAAAAGATTTGAGGTGATTATATGTCAGGAATGAGAATAGGTGGATTGGCAAGCGGCATGGACATAGATCAGCTTGTAAGTGACTTGATGAAAGCTGAACGCATACCTTTAGATAAACTGAACCAAAAAAAACAGTATATGGAATGGCAACGAGATGATTATCGGGATTTGAATAAAGCCCTATTAGAATTTGACACTTTAATTTTTGATAGTGTTTTGAAAAAGGCTTCCTACATACAGAAGACCATTTCAAATACTAATCCAGGTGCCGTCTCGATTAACAACATTAATTCTACATCTGATTTCTCAGGTACAATTGAAGTTCATAACTTGGCTTCTGCAGGCAGTATGTATTCGAATTCTCAAGTTACAATTGACCCAACAGTTAAATTAGCGGATCTCGGAATAGGGAGTCAGGCAATAACCATTAGATCAACTGCCAAAGATGGTACCCTTGGAACAGAGAAAACGGTCACTATAGATTCCGCAACTGATACGTTAGATAGCGTTATTGCTAAAATCAACAGCCAGACCGATGTATCAGCATATTATGATAAGACAAAAGGCACATTATCTCTTATTGCTAAGAATACCGGAGATGTTTTAAATTCCTCAGAGATCGTAATTGGAAGTGATGGTAACTTTTGGACACAGATGAATATGGCATCAGACAATGAAACAGCAAAGTTACAGGGAACTGGTGCTTCTGGAGTTAATGCTTCTTTAACGTATAATGGAATGCCTATTGAAAAATCAACTAACACATTTAATATTAATGGTGTTGAATTTAAATTAAACAATACAACTACAGAACCTGTTACCTTCTCATCTTCTACAGATACAGAAGCTGTTTTAAGTACAATTATGAAGTTTGTAGATGGATATAATTCTTTAATAGAAAATATACAAGGAAAGCTGGAAGAAAAAAAATATAGAGACTTTCAGCCTTTGTCAACAGAACAAAAGGATGCAATGAAAGAAAAGGATATTGAACGTTGGGAAGAAAAAGCTAGAAGTGGAACACTTAGAGGAGACTCAATTCTTTCAGGTGCACTAAATAATATGCGCTTGAGCTTATATACAACTGTAACGGGGCTTACTGGAACAGATAAACTTTTTGATATCGGTATTACAACCTCTAGTAATTATCGTGATGGTGGAAAACTAGTCGTAAATACAGAAAAATTAAAAGCGGCTATTACAGAGAATCCAAATGCATTATACGATCTTTTTTCAAAAGAAGGAACTGGTGATGCGCAAGGTCTAGGACGTCGATTAAGGGATACCTTGAAAGCTACCATGGTTAATATTGAAAAACGTGCAGGTAAAACAACAAGTATCAATAACAATTTCACAATTGGACGAACTTTAGATAGTATTGATGACCAAATAGATCGTTTTCAAGAACGCATGATAAATGTGGAAAATCGTTATTGGCGTCAGTTTACAGCTATGGAAAAAGCAATTCAACAATCTAACAGTCAATCTATGTATCTAATGCAGCAATTCGGTGGCGGGTACTAAAATTCCCTTTCTAGAAAAGGAGAGTAAAAAATGGCAATGAATAACCCCTATCATTCTTATAAGCAAAACTCAGTTACCACTGCTTCACCGGGGGAACTGACTTTAATGCTATACAACGGATGTTTAAAGTTTATTAATCTTGCAAAACAAGCTATACAAATCAAAGATATTCAAACAAAGAACACAAATATTTTAAAAGCGCAAAAAATCATACAGGAGCTTATGGTTACGCTTAATATGGATCTTGAGGTTTCCCAAAGCATGATGTCCTTGTATGACTACATGAACCGTAGGCTGATTGAGGCAAATATAAAGAACAATATCGAAATTTTAGATGAGGTGGAAGGTCTTGTCACCGACTTTCGTGATACCTGGAAGCAGGCTATCCAGATTAATCGTCAAAAGCAGCATAACCAGGGCGGAATGGCCTAGTGAGTGCTGTAAAAGAATTTCTTCAATTGACCGATCAACTGATTCAGCTTTTGGAAAGTTCTGAAGGTGACAGGGATAATAAAATAGCTCAAGCGGAACAACTTTTGGAGAAACGGGAACTATTAATGGAAGAGATACTTCCTCCTTATACACCCGAAGAAACGGAACTCGGTAAAAGGCTGGTTCAAATGAACCGTAGAGTGTCACAACTCTTGCTGGCCGAAAAAATTTCAATCCAAAAAGACATTAAGGGCTTGCAGATAAAAAAAGAGTCCAATTCCAAGTATGTGAATACATATCAAAGCCTTGCATCGGACGGCATGTTTTATGATAAGAGGAAATAGGTGGAAGCTTTGAACACCTTAAGTGAAAAAAGGTTTTTTGATCCAACCACTATAATAAAAACTTGGCTTTATTAATTCAATGAACCGCCCAATCCCGGGCGGTTTTTTCATATTCGGACAAGCACCTGCAAATTATCCACTATTCCGACAGTAAAAACAGACATAAAATCGTCAAATCTTCTGACTGTTTTTGAAGGAGTTCTTTGGGGTAAAATAGAATTAGTAATACATAGTCATATCCCAAAGGAGGAGTCCACTATGAACTACAACATTCGTGGAGAAAACATTGAGGTAACGCCAGCAATCAGAGAGTATGTAGAGAAGAAGGTTGCGAAGCTTGACCGGTATTTTACCGAGTCACCCAATGCCAATGTGAACGTTAACTTGAAAGTTTACCAGGATAAAAAATCAAAAGTTGAAATTACAATTCCAATGAAGGACCTTGTGCTTCGCGCAGAGGAGCTTCATGAAGATATGTATGCTGCGATCGATTTGATCACTGATAAGCTTGAGCGTCAAATCCGCAAGCACAAAACAAAGGTCAACCGCAAATTCCGTGAAAAGGAAAGCCTGAAGGATTACGCTCCAATTTTCACTGAAGTTGAGCAGGTTGAAGAAGACGAAGATCTTGAAGTTGTCCGTACTAAGAGTTTCGACCTGAAGCCAATGGACAGCGAAGAAGCGATCCTGCAGATGAACATGCTAGGCCACAGCTTCTACGTGTTCACAAACGCTGAAACTAACCAAACAAATGTTGTTTACAAGCGTAACGACGGCCGCTATGGTTTGATTGAAGCTCAATAATAATCTAACACTCTACCCACAGTCAGAAATTGGCTGTGGGTTTTAATTTGTTCATAGGAAGGAAATTTTATACCGAGTGCCGAAATAATTTTTACAGGAGGCGATACATATGACATTTTCTATCGTAGGTTTTGATCCGCAGGAAAAAGAATGGGGAATTGCGGTACAATCTAAATTTCTTGGAGTAGGGGCAGTAGTTCCTTTTGCGAAGGCGGGAGTGGGTGCTGTGGCTACGCAGTCTTATGCGAATACAGCATATGGGCCTCAGGCGCTTGAGTTGATGGCGCAGGGGAAATCGGCTGAGGAAGTGATGGAGCTGATCACAAAGGATGACCCTGACAAGGAGATGCGCCAGGTTGGCTTGATTGACGCCGAGGGCAACCCAGCAACTTTTACAGGAACTTATTGCTATGACTGGGCAGGCGGAGTGACTGGGAAGCATTTCGCGGCACAGGGTAATATTTTAGTAGATGAAAATACAGTTAAAGCAATGGCTGAAACGTTTGAGTCAACGGAAGGTTCGCTCGCCCACAGGTTGCTACAGGCACTTAACGCTGGCCAGCAAGCGGGTGGCGACAGCAGAGGCCAACAGTCAGCGGCACTTCTTGTTGTCAAGGAGAAGGGCGGCTACGGGGGCTACAATGATCGTTATATCGATCTTCGAGTCGATGACCATCCGGAACCAATCACCGAGTTGATACGCATCTATGGCCTTCAGCAGCTTTATTTTGCCAAGTCAAAGCCGGAGAACGTTGTCGCAATCGAAGGAGAAGTTAAGGAAACAGTCGTCCAGCACCTTAAGCGTTTGGATTACCTTAAGGCAGACCCATCTGACGACGAAGATCTCCACAAAGCGCTCACTTCCTACATCCACACCGAAAACTTTGAAGAAAGAGAACAGGAGAAAAGTAAAATAGATCTGGAAGTTTTGGAGTTTATGAAAAACCAATAATACAAATCATCCCTCTGTCAACTGGCAGAGGGACTTTTTGCGCCACCCCCGATTGGTTGTCACCCCCTGTTGTTAGTGGTAAAATGGTAATTAGAAATAAATCGAATTTTTCTAAAAGGGATTCGGTGCGTTTACAGCGAATCTTTTTTCTTTGGGACATTAAATAGAATTCACTTCGAGAATTGGCCAGCTCCAGCGCCTAGCCCCTCGAGTCGTTTCGGTCCGCCCAATGAAGTCAAAGAACGACTTCACCGGTCGGCCCTCCAACGCTTGTCGGGGCTGGACAAGGCGCTTGCGCTTTTCGAATTCAACGAGATACAATAGATAAAAGGAGCGTCTGTATGGGGATTTTAACGAAAATTTTCGACCAGAATAAACGCGATATCAAGAAATTGACGAAAATGGCGGATCAAATTGATGCGCTTGCAGGTGATATGGAAAAGCTTTCTGACGACCAGCTTAGGGAAAAAACGGAGGAGTTCAAAAGCCGTTACCAGAACGGCGAGTCTACTGATGACTTGCTGACTGAAGCATTTGCTGTTGTACGTGAAGGTGCAAAGCGTGTGCTTGGTCTGTATCCTTATAAAGTCCAGCTGATGGGTGGTATTGCTCTTCATGAGGGGAATATCTCCGAGATGAAGACTGGTGAAGGTAAAACCCTTACAGCGACAATGCCAGTTTATCTGAACGCGATTACTGGGCGCGGTGTGCACGTTATCACGGTCAACGAATACCTCGCAAGCCGTGACGCCGTGGAAATGGGCAAGCTGTATGAGTTCCTTGGCTTGACTGTCGGCTTGAACCTGAACAGCATGACGAAGGAAGAGAAGCAGGAAGCGTACCGTGCTGATATCACTTATGGTACGAACAACGAGTTCGGCTTTGACTATCTGCGTGACAATATGGTGCTTTATAGTGATCAGAAGGTTCAGCGCCCATTACACTTCTGTGTAATCGATGAAGTTGACTCCATCTTGATCGATGAAGCGCGTACACCGTTGATCATTTCCGGCTCTGCGCAAAAATCTGCCGCGCTTTACATTCAGGCGAATGCATTCGTTCGCACTTTGAAGCGTGAAGAGGATTACACTTATGATGAAAAAACGAAGGGTGTCCAGTTGACTGAGGAAGGGATCACGAAGTCCGAGAAGGCTTTTGGTATTGAGAACCTTTTCGACATCAAGCATGTGACATTGCTTCACCATATTAACCAGGCGATGAAAGCCCAGGCGAGCATGCACAAAGATGTGGATTACGTCGTCCAGGATGGCGAAATCGTTATCGTTGACCAGTTCACTGGCCGTCTGATGAAGGGCCGCCGCTACAGCGAAGGCTTGCACCAGGCGATCGAGGCAAAAGAAGGCCTTGAGATCCAGAACGAGAGCATGACGCTTGCGACAATCACATTCCAGAACTACTTCCGTATGTACGAAAAGCTGTCCGGTATGACGGGTACAGCGAAGACTGAGGAAGAGGAATTCCGCAATATTTATAATATGAACGTTGTCGTCATCCCGACAAACCGTCCGATCGCCCGTGACGACCGTCCGGATTTGATTTATGCAAGTATGCAGGGCAAGTTCAAGGCAGTAGCCGATGACATTGCTGAGCGTCACCAGGCCGGCCAGCCGGTTCTTGTTGGTACTGTTGCAATTGAAACGTCGGAAATCATTTCTGCGTTTTTAACGAAAAAAGGCATCAAGCATAATGTCCTGAACGCGAAAAACCATGAGCGTGAAGCGGAAATCATCGCGGAAGCCGGTCATCAGGGATCGGTTACAATCGCGACGAACATGGCAGGCCGTGGTACGGACATCAAGCTTGGCGAGGGCGTTAAAGAGCTTGGCGGCCTTGCGGTCATTGGTACGGAGCGCCACGAGAGCCGTCGTATCGATAACCAGCTTCGTGGACGTTCCGGACGTCAAGGAGACCCTGGTGTGACGCAGTTCTATCTTTCCATGGAAGATGAACTGATGCGCCGCTTCGGTTCTGACAATATGAAAGCGATGATGGAGCGCCTTGGCATGGATGATACCCAGCCGATCCAGAGCAAGATGGTTTCAAGAGCCGTTGAATCTGCACAAAAACGTGTTGAGGGCAACAACTTCGATGCGCGTAAACAATTGCTTCAGTACGACGATGTTCTTCGCCAGCAGCGCGAAATCATCTACAAGCAGCGTGACGAGGTTCTAGAGTCTGAAAATCTTCGCGATATCGTAGAAAGAATGATCAGGTCAGCATTGGAGCGCAATGTCTCTGCCCATACGCCAGCAGGCGAGGATATGGAAAAATGGGATCTGAACAGCATCATTGACTATGTGAACGGAAATCTGCTTCACGAAGGCGACATCACTGCTGAAGACCTTCGCGGCAAAGAGCAGGATGAAATCATCGAAGCCATCATGGCGAAGGTGAAAGAGCGCTATGATGAAAAAGAAGAAATGCTGACAGACGAGCAAATGCGTGAATTCGAAAAAGTTATCGTACTTCGTTCGGTTGACTCAAAGTGGATGGACCATATCGACCAGATGGACCAGCTGCGCCAGGGTATCCACCTGCGTGCGTATGGCCAGATCGATCCACTGCGCGAATATCAGCATGAGGGCTTCGCGATGTTCGAAAACATGGTCCTATCCATCGAAGACGATGTTGCGAAATATATCATGAAAGCTGAAATCCGCAGCAACCTTGAGCGCCAGGAAGTAGCGAAAGGCCACGCGGTGAATCCAAAAGAAGGCGAAGGCGGCAAAGTGAAGAAGAAGCCTGTCGTCAAATCAATGGATGTCGGCCGTAATGACCCATGCATCTGCGGCAGTGGCAAGAAATACAAGAACTGCTGCGGTAAAGCAGAATAACTTAAATAAATTTTTCAATTAAGAGGGCCGGATCTCGGCTCTCTTTTTCCTTGGAACATACAATACGGTATAATGGAAAGTAACTTATTTATGAGGTGAATGATATGGAATTAGCAGATATCAGGAATGAGCTTGAAAAAACAGCTAAGAAATTAGCGGACTTCAGGGGGTCTCTTTGACCTCGAAAATAAAGAAGCGCGGATTGCTGAGCTAGAAGATGGCATGCTTGCGCCGGACTTTTGGGATGACCAGCAGAAGGCACAGGTTGTCATCAACGAAGCAAATGCGCTTAAAGAACAGGTGAATGTTTTTAACGAGCTTAATGAGACATATGAAAATCTTGATTTGACTTATGAGCTTGTAAAAGAGGAAGATGACGCGGACCTTCGGGAAGAACTGGAGAAGGAGCTAATCGAATTCAAAGAGCGCATGAGCGAGTTTGAACTTCAATTGTTGTTGAGTGAAGAGCATGATAAAAATAATGCAATTCTTGAATTGCACCCGGGTGCTGGCGGAACGGAATCCCAGGACTGGGGGTCTATGCTGTTGCGCATGTACACGCGCTGGGCAGAAAAGCGCGGGTTCAAGGTGGAGACTTTGGATTATCTTCCTGGTGATGAAGCTGGAATCAAGAGTGTTACTTTGAAGATAAACGGCCACAATGCATACGGCTATTTGAAGGCGGAAAAAGGCGTACACCGATTGGTGCGTATTTCGCCATTCGACTCTTCAGGACGCCGTCATACTTCATTCGTATCCTGCGAAGTTATGCCAGAATTCAACAACGAAATCGAGATTGAAATCCGTACGGAAGACCTGAAAATCGATACGTACCGTGCAAGCGGCGCCGGCGGTCAGCACATCAACACGACTGACTCTGCCGTCCGGATTACGCACTTGCCGACGGGTGTCGTTGTATCATCCCAGGCAGAACGTTCACAGATCAAGAACCGTGAAACGTCGATGAAGATGCTGAAAGCAAAGCTTTACCAGCGCGAAATCGAGCAGCAGCAAGCCGAGCTGGACGAAATCCGCGGCGAGCAAAAAGAAATCGGCTGGGGCAGCCAGATCCGTTCCTACGTATTCCACCCGTACTCCATGGTCAAGGACCACCGCACCGGAGCCGAATCCGGTAATGTGCAAGGAGTCATGGACGGGGATATTGATATGTTTATTGATGCTTATTTGAGGTCTAAGTTGAGTTTGAGTGAGTAAAGTTGATCCGCATATGAGTTTTAGGAGTCCCCCACCGGGTTGGCGGGGGATTTTTAGTGTTTAAAAGCACTAATTTGGGGTGCTGGAAAAATTATTCTCTTACTAAATAGCGAGAATTGCATAAACTTTATACTGAATTGCGTACAAGTCACGGATAATCGCACAAACAATTATATTAATTGCACGAAAAAAGACCATATTCGCATAATCTACCATATACTAGAAAAACCTCCTCACCCAAAAGGTAGAGGAGGTTCATTCATTTATTAGAATACACTCTATTTTTTGTACCGCCTGTATGCTGCAGATTCATATTTCCCAGCAAGTATGTTGCGACAGTACGTGATGGTATTAGGAGGAATCTTCTTAACTGCTTATTCGTAATCGTCGGCCCTAACAGGAACAAATAATCGAGAATCGCTTGCTCATGAGCACTTGTTGAGGTGGTTTTACATTGTGGACAGAACCATTTTCCTGAGATGCGTTCCATAGGGCCGCGGCTGCAGGCTGGGCAGAGGACACCAGGGAGAATTTCTGAAGGAGAGATATTATATCTATCAATAGTGGCTTTCTTAGGTTCGTGGCTTTTAATCAGCAATTTCGTCAGTTTTTTTATTTCCTTCATTGATAAGATTTCTTTTTGATGTCGCTGTTGATACTCAGCAACCTTAAAGACTAGTTTTCCACCTTTACATACACGATCGTAAATTTCTTGATTTTTGCTGGGATTTTGAAGGATGGAACCGGTATTGCTGTATGTGACGAGGAATTCTAGTGGAAGAGGAGTAAGCTGATGATTTATCAGCCAGTTCCTGAATTGATATATTTGCCTTTTTACCTGTAGTACTGGATCATCGTAAACTTCTGCTTGGTCATTATGTTTTCTCAGCACCTGGTTAAAATCAGGATCGAATTCAATGATTCCTGGCATATTCTTATTTTCAATCAACAGGGCGAATTTAGTCGATAAGAGAAGGAAATCGATTTGGAAGTAGTTGGGGCCAAGCGGAATTCGGAGGTCCTGGAAGATGTAAAAATCCTTGTCGTCTAAAAGACTAATATAATAGTCCATGTCCTGTTCACCTTTGAAACCGGCTCTCTTGATAAGCAAATCTTTAAGGATATCTTGCCTCTTAGGATGGTTTGGAGGAAGTCTGCGAAGTAGTGCTTCATTTACGAGGATTCTTAGTGGAATTGTTCTTTGTTTCACTATCAAATGATTCACTCCTTAAGGTTAATGAGTATGATATTCGACAGCTTTCGTTAAAATCCTTCCTAAAACCGGATGGATATTATTCTTTTAATAATGCACAAACATATACACAGTACCAACGTATAATCACTAGTAAAGAAAAGAGATAATTCAAGATTCAGTCTGCATATAAGTATAAATCTAAAAGGTAACCTTCGACTAAAACATCGGTTTAACCCCAATTACCTACTTTCACAATCCATGTATTAAGAGAGATTACTCAACCAAGATGTAGGGCAGAACCAAGTGTGATTTCTCCATAAATATGTAGATTGAAAAAAGGTAACTTTCAACTCAAACATTGGTTTAACCCTCAATTACCAATTTTCAGCAACCCCATGCATTTAGAGAGAGTACTCAACAAAATGTAGAGCAAAGCCACGTGTGATTTCTCCATAAAAATGTAGATTAAAAAAGGTAACTTAACTAAAACATGGGTTTAACCCATAATTACCTATTTTCAGCGACCCCATGCATTTAGAGAGAGTACTCAACCAAGATGTAAAGCAGAGCCAAGTTTGATTTCTCCAAAATATGCAGATGAAATAAGTGATTTTCACTTAAAATATCGGTTGATCCCTCAATTGCCGAGAAAGAATGCTATATCTAGAATTAGAGATACTCAAAATAAGACAGATATCTATATAATCGGTGAAAAATTAAATGTAAATTGCTGCTGGAAAAATTATTCTCTTAAGAATGAATGATAATTGCGCGAGAATCGTGAATATATGCAGGGAGATTTTAATTAATTGCACATAAAAAATGAATAATTGCACGAAAATCCCCCTTAATTGCACAAACTCCCTAAAAAAGGAAAAGCGGCCATCCGCAGAAGGCCGCTCCCCAAATCAATATTAGATAAACAAATTCAATCCAGAATCCTCAGCGTCACCGAGATAAGCTGCTACGCCGCCGATTTCGACTCCGTCGATGAGTTCTTCTTTTGCGATGCCCATGATGTCCATGCTCATGCCGCAGGCTACTAGCTTGACGCCTGCCTCCATAGCGTTTTTCATCAAGGTTTCAAGACTGTCGACGTTTTTGTAGGCCATGACGGTCTTGATCATCCTGGAGCCCATGCCTCCCATGTTCATCTTGGACAGTGGCAGGTCGTTTGCGCCCTTCGGCATCATCATGCTGAACATTTTTGCCAGCATGTCTTTCTCGGTTGATGGTGCGTCGTTGCGCTTCAGGATGTTCAGTCCCCAGAAGGTAAAGAACAAGGTTACTTCTTTGCCCATCGCCGCCGCGCCGGATGCGATGATGAAGGTTGCAATTGCCTTGTCGAGGTCGCCGCTGAACACAACCATCGTTGCGCCATTTTTAGCAGGAGCCGCAGTTGGTACGCCAGTTGGAACTCCAACAGGAGCTGCCATCGTGTTCATAGTCACAACCACATTGCCCTTCATGATTTGCGCTTTGAACTTCTTATCCTCAAACTTGTTGCTGATCAGCTTGTTGCCTGTCTTCTCACACCATGCTTTGATATCCTTCGCGAAGCCTGGGTCTGTTGCGTGGACTTCCATCACCTCGCCGTCCTGCATGTCGCCAATAGTCTTAAATACCTTCATGATCGGACCAGGGCAAGACAGGCCGCAAGCATCAAGAGTTGTCTTTACAGTCGGCGGTGCAGCTGTCACGGCAGGAGCTGCGGGTGCCTGAGCAACAGGAGCCGCCTCAACAGCCAATCCAACACTAGACTGGGCAGCGCCAGCAGCGATTTCTTCCATCGCAGCATTATGCTGGGCAACGCCATTGTCGCTGATCGGTGTACCACAGTTCTTACTTGCATCTGGCTCATACACGCAAGAGTAAGTCTTGTATCCGCCATCCAAATTACGAACTTTGAATCCCGCCTGCATCAGGATACGTGTAGCTAGGTAACCGCGAAGGCCGACCTGGCAGTAAACGTACACTTCCTTCGTCGGGATTTCACCGAGGCGGTCGCGAAGCTCGCCAAGCGGAATATTCACAGAACCCTCGATCATACCCATATCGCGCTCGATTGGCTCGCGGACGTCAATTAGGTAGCCACCGTCAGCAAGGATGTCATTGATTTCATGCCATTGCACCGTTTCCACGAGGCCTTCCGCAATATTTTTCGCTGCATAGCCCGCCATGTTGACTGGGTCTTTTGCAGAAGAGTATGGAGGTGCGTATGCCAGTTCAAGATCCGGCAGATCGAAAATCGTCATGCCGCCTTTGATGGCAGTTGCCAGAACGTCGATGCGCTTGTCGGCACCATCATAAGATACAGCCTGTGCACCGAAGATTTTTCCTGTCTCGCGGTCAAAGATTAATTTTAGCGCGATTGGGAATGCTCCTGGATAGTATCCAGCGTGAGAGCTTGGGTGAACGTGCACGACATCGTAAGAAATACCAAGACGCTTCAATGTCTTCTCATTATTTCCTGTTGCCGCAACAGTCATGTCGAACACCTTCGCGATCGATGTGCCAAGCGTGCCCTGGTATTTTGAATCGATGCCGTTGATATGGTCAGCGACGATGCGTCCCTGGCGGTTGGCCGGCCATGCAAGCGGGATGTGAGTCGCCTGTCCGTTGATATAATCCTTCACTTCAATTGCGTCGCCAATTGCGTAGATGCTTTCGTCAGCCGTCTGCAGGCGCTCGTTGACACGGATGGCACCACGAAGTCCTAGCTCCAGCCCAGCTTCCTTAGCCAATTTATTTTCAGGAGCAACGCCAATCGCAAGGATAACAAGATCAGTGTCAATTTGCTTGCCGCTGTTCAGGTTGATGGTTTTGCCGTTCTTTTCAAAAGATTTTACGCCGTCTTCAAGAATAAGGTTCACGCCTTTTTCACGGAGGTGCTGGTGTAAAATAGAAGCCATTTCAAAGTCGATTGGCGCCATGATCTGGTCAGCCATCTCTACGAGTGTTACTTCAACACCGCGTTCCCAAAGGTTTTCAGCCATTTCAACACCGATGAAGCCGCCGCCGATGACTGTCGCTTTCTTAGGCTGCTGCTCATCAACATACGCTTTGATTTTATCAGTATCAGGAATGTTGCGAAGCGTGAACAATGCTTCTGATTCATTGATGCCCGGGATCGGAGGCTTAATTGGGCTTGCACCTGGTGATAAAACAAGCACATCATAGTTTTCTTCATAAGTTTCGCTCGTTTTAAGGTTCTTGATTTCAACCACTTTGCGCTCGCGGTCGATACGTGTGACTTCGCTCAAGTTGCGAATATCCATGTTGAATTTCTTTGACATGCCTTCAACTGTCTGTACTAGCAATGCGTCGCGTTCCTGAATCGCACCGCCAATATAATAAGGAAGTCCGCAGTTTGCAAAAGAAATATATTCACCGCGTTCGATCATCACGATTTCTGTCTGTTCATCCAATCTTCTTAAACGAGCAGCCGTTGTAGCTCCGCCAGCAACTCCACCTACGATTACCACTTTTTTAGCCATATTCATTACCCTCTTTCTGAAAAATTTATATAGTTTCGATTTGTTATTGGTCAGTTACTTACAAGCTCTTTATTTACAATCCGCAATCTACAGTCTGGCCAGATGCTGGACCCGGAAATTGTGTAATGGTGAGCATGTGAGGTATTAAAAAAATGTATTTTTCTTTTCTACAGGAAAGACTAATCAATATGACCGCCTCCTTATACGTGAAATATATCACAAAGTACGACTAGGGGTAAGGGTATTTCGTGAAACGTCAAAAATTGTTCATAATATCACAAACTCATCTAATTCCTATAAAATTTTGCTTGCAAAATAAACTAGACGAATTGTTTCTATAATATAGGGTTTGTTTTACAGTAAATAGTGTTAGTGAAAGGATAATATTTGTTTTCACATCAAATAAGCCGCAAATAACGCAACTCCAGGGAAGGTTTCAAAATCAACTTTGCTCCTTTAACACGGCGCACTGCTAGCGTTTACAGAAAATTCGACACGTGCTATACTCACTGACGGCATTAAAGGAAAAAGGAGATAGGACTGTGAAAAAACGGCGAAATCATACGATAAATCCAACTTTAGAAAAGCTGATTGAATATGTATATGTGTTGATTGGTTCTGGAATTGTAGCTGTTTCGTTCAATGTGTTCTTGCTGCCGAACCGGGTTGCTTCCGGCGGGGTCAGCGGGATCAGTACGATTTTGGATGCGACGCTTGGCTGGGAGCCTGCGTATGTGCAGTGGGCTTTTAATATCCCGCTGTTTATCGCAGGGGTTGTTTTACTCGGGAGACAATATGGGTATAAAACTCTTGCAGGGACCATTTTCCTTCCATTTGTCGTGTTCCTGACGAATGACGTAAAGCCATGGACTCTCGATCCTTTGCTTGGATCATTGTTCGGAGGCATCGGTGTCGGTCTCGGCCTTGGCATTGTTTTTAGAGGAAACGCTTCAACTGGCGGTACAGACTTGGCAGCGCAAATTATCCACAAGTACACTGGGCTATCGCTTGGAACCTGCGTGGCGTTGATTGATGGACTGATTGTATTATCTGCAGCGATTGTATTCGATATTGAACGCGGTCTATATGCGTTGATTGGGCTTTATGTGACCAGCAAAACGATTGACCTTGTGCAGGTCGGCATCGGGCGCTCGAAGATGGCAATGGTCATTACAAACCAACAGGATGAAGTTCGTGAAGCGATTTTGAATAAAATAGACCGCGGAGTGACAAAACTATCAGCATACGGCGGCTATACGGATCAGGAACGGCCAATTATCATGTGTGTTGTGGACCAGACGGAGTTCACAAAATTGAAACAATTGGTTCAATCCATTGACCCATCAGCATTTGTCATTGTAATGGATGCTTCTGAGGTATTGGGTGAGGGTTTTAAAAGAGCTTGATATTGGTATAAAATAGTCGTGTATGCAAAATTTTCTTAGGGGGAGTTAAGTTGAAGAAGAAATTATTGGCTCTATTAATGGGAACCTCCTTGGCACTGGCAGCTTGCGGCGGGGGCGGCGACGAAGCTGGCGGCGGGGACACAGCTGGTGCGGATCCAGAAAAGCTCTATAATCAAAAATGCTCTAGCTGCCATGGCGGTAACCTGGAAGGCGGAGTTGGACCTAAGCTAAGCGATGTAGGTTCACGTTTGTCACAAGAAGACATTGAAAGTGTAATCGCTAACGGCCAAGGCTCAATGCCTCCAAAACTGCTTGAAGGCGACGATGCATCAGCAGTGGCTGAATGGCTGGCTAACAAAAAATAAGAGTTTTAAGGAAACGTCCTGATGACAGGGCGTTTTTTTATGCTGTTCTTTCCAATACAACCATAGTGAAATTGCTGTCTTTATACATTTTCGTAAAATCGCCAAATTATTTAGCAATTCAGCAAGCTTCACAAAATGTCCATACAAGTTACGACAAATACTTGTTACATTGCAGTAATAAAACTAAAAATTCTACTAAATGGGAAAGTGGATAATACCAGTATTTTACTAAGTGAATAGCTTGCTTGGGAAGCAGAATTACCGTCAAAACAATAGATAGGATATCCATCACAGGAATTTAGTGGAACAAAATACCTGATTTGAAAAGAAACTGTAATATTTAAAAGGGTTTTTTTACTATAGGGAGATGCTATAATAGGTTTGTTACAAATTGTCGAAGTTTAGCCGTGTGTTTAAGACAAACTATCTAAGGTGATACAAAAATGATAGATATGCAGGATGTGTATAAAACATATTCTAACGGCATCGTTGCCGCTAATGGAATTAATGTTCATATAGATGCAGGTGAATTTTTATACGTAGTAGGGCCCAGCGGTGCTGGAAAATCCACTTTTATAAAAATGATGTACCGGGAGGTCAAGCCTTCCAAAGGTTCCATCATAATAAATGGTGTCAATCTAGCCAAGCTAAAGGACAGCAAAGTACCATTGCTTCGCCGTAATATTGGCGTCGTGTTCCAGGACTTCAAATTGTTGAACACTCTTTCAGTCTATGAAAATGTCGCTTTTGCGATGGAAGTAATCGAGGAACAGCCGCAATATATCAAGAAGCGTGTAATGGAAACCCTGGAACTTGTCGGACTTAAGCACAAGGCAAGAGCGCTTCCTACCGAGCTATCGGGAGGGGAACAGCAGCGTGTTGCCATTGCTCGTTCAATTGTGAACGCACCAAAAGTGGTGATTGCCGATGAGCCAACTGGAAACCTTGACCCCGATACCTCATGGGAAATCATGAACATTTTCGAAGAGATTAACTTAAGGGGAACCACGATCGTCATGGCCACCCACAACAAAGAAATCGTCAACACAATCACGCATCGCGTCATCGCGATTGAGAATGGCAGGATTGCCCGTGACGAAATGAAAGGTGAATACGGATATGAAAGCTAGAACATTTCGCCGCCATGTCCGGGAGAGCTTTAAAAGCTTAGGCAGGAATGGCTGGATGACGTTTGCCTCCGTAAGCGCCGTTACAGTTACCCTGCTTTTGGTCGGTGTCTTTTTCGTCATTATGATGAATTTAAATAAAGTCGCAACCACGATCGAGGAAGATGTAGAAATCCGGGTCCATGTGGATGTAGCAGCGAACGACAAAGATAAAGAGGTATTGGAACAGCGAATCAACCAGGTTTCTGGTATTAAAAATGTGACCTATTCTTCCAAGGAACAAGAACTTAAAAGCCTTATTGAGAGTCTGGGAGATGAAGGAGAAGCTTTCCAGCTGTTTGAACAGGACAATCCTTTGAACGATGTGTTCGTCGTAAAGACGAAAAACCCAACTGACACAATGAAAGTTGCCAAGCAGATTGAGAAATTCGAATATGTCGCTACTGTAAAGTATGGGCAAGGCAAGGTTGAAAAGTTATTCAGTTTTATAAAAGTAAGCCGCAATGTTGGACTTATCCTGATTGTTGGACTGCTTTTTACAGCCATGTTCTTAATTTCAAACACTATCAAAATTACGATTATGGCACGTAAACGAGAAATTGAGATTATGAGACTTGTCGGTGCTACCAATGGTTTTATCAGATGGCCATTCTTCCTTGAAGGCCTTTGGCTGGGAATCCTTGGGGCAATGGTGCCGATCGCGGTAGTCTCTGCAGCCTATTATTACGCTTATGACTTCATTAACGATAAACTGAAAGACCATTTTATCAAATTGCTTGAATTCAATCCGTTTGTATACCAGCTGTCTGCAATCCTGATCATCATGGGTGCGGCAATTGGAATCTGGGGAAGTCTCATGTCCGTCCGTAAATTCTTAAAAGTGTAAGGAAGATAGTAAAGTCTTCCTTAACACTACAAAGCCAATAGACGATAGATAGAAAGACAAAGTTACGAAACTATCATGAGTAAGAGAGGGGAAAGATCTAGTGAAAAAGCAGATACTCTCACTAGCAGTAGTCAGTACTTTAAGCCTGGGTTCTTTATTAAGCCCATTAACAGTTGATCAAGTAAAAGCTGCAAGCATTTCGGACTTGCAAAAGCAAAAGGAAGAATTACAGAATAAACGTTCAGGCATCAACGCTGAAATTAGCCAAAAGAAATCAAAGATTGATGAACTGCAAAGTGAGCAAGAAAAAGTGAATGAACAAATCAAGACTCTTGATTTTGCTGTTGCTGAAGCAGAGGAGAAAATCCAAGTGAAGAATGCTCAAATTGACCAGACAACAGGAGAGATTGAGCAGTTAAAAGTTGAAATTGCGGAATTGATGAAGCGTATAGAACAGCGGAACGAATTACTAAAGGACAAGGCACGTTCCTTCCAGGAAAACGGCGGTACAGTTAACTATATTGATGTATTGCTCGGAGCTAATAGTTTCAGCGACTTCGTTGACCGTGTGAGTGCAGTCACAACAATTGTACAAGCAGACAAAAATATCCTTGAACAGCATAAACAGGATAAACTGGAGCTTGAAACGAAACAACAAGAGGTAGAAACGAAGCTGGAAAACTTGAAAGAGATGAAATCAGAACTTGAGGTTTTAAAGGTTGAACTGAATACACAAATCAAGGAAAAGAATAAATTAATGAGCACTTTAAAACAAGAAGAAGAACAGATGGAAGCTGCGGCACTATCATTAGCAGAAGAAGGGGACCTACTTGCCGCTCAACAAGGGGCTTTGCAGCAGGCGATCGCTCTTGAAAAGAAGCGACAGGCCCAAATTGCTGAGGCTGCTAGAAAGGCAGAACTGGAAAGGCAACGAGCTGCAGCGTCAGCCAAAAAAAGCGGCAGTTCTACGAGTACCGGAGACTCTCAAGCAGTATCGGCACCACCGGCTTCTGGGGGCATGATTCAGATGCCTACAAACGGTAGAATTACGTCGAATGTCGGGGCACGGTGGGGATCTTTCCATGCCGGCCTTGACGTAGCAAATAAAGCTTCAAATGTTCCTATTGTTGCGGCTGCTGATGGTGTTGTAATCCGTTCTTATTATTCTTCAAGTTACGGAAATGTTATTTTTGTGGCACATTCACTGAATGGGCAGACATGGACAACTGTTTATGCCCACATGAGCGACCGCCGTGTAGGTAATAATGAAGTGGTAACCCGTGGCCAAAGAATTGGGACTATGGGAAATACAGGGCAATCTTTCGGTCAGCACTTACATTTTGAGCTTCACAAAGGTTCTTGGAATGCGTCAAAATCAAATGCAGTAAACCCACTTGCCTATATGTAATCACTTGCCTATATATAATCTGGAAGAGACTTTTTTCTCTTCCTTTTTTATTTCCCCGGTATAACTCAATGTGAAACTTGCAATGATTTCCAAGTAGCGAAAGGGTTACGAGAGTTCGTTATTATACTTTTAGTAATTCATCTAATTTTTAGGATTCAGTTTAAGAATGAGGTTTATTGTGAAATGAAAAGAATATGATTCTTTATTTTCTCGAAAGCAGATGTATAAAAGGTACTGTTCAAATTGGATTGTTATGTAGAAAATCCGGGTAAAACGGGTTGTGAGGTTATAAATAATCATGGAGAACAGAATAATGGGAAACATTTACATCCCTTTGTTTGCTGAATAATATTTGAAGGAAATGTTTACGATATGCTATCCTTGTATACATTCAGTCTATTATCTTAGTTTAACAAGCAGGTGATTACATGAAAAAAACACTTTATAATAAATATTTAGGATTCTTCTTTTTAGCGGTTACTCTTCTTTGGATTAAAACATACCTTGCTCAACTGACACAGTTCAGCTTGGGAATTGAAGGTGAGTTGCAAAAGTTTTTGCTATTCCTGAATCCCTTAGGATCTATAATCCTTATATTGTCCCTAGCCTTCTTGTTAAAGGGAAGAAAAAAATACTATGGCGTTATTGGTCTATCCTTTATTATGTCTTTCCTATTGTATGCTAATGTTCTTTACTACCGATTTTTTAATGATTACATTACGTTGCCTACAATCACTCAGGCTCAAAATTTTGGAGATGTCAGCGGCAGTATCGGCTCACTGTTAAGAGGTTATGATATCTTGTTTTTTATGGATTTAGCAGTGCTTTTAGCATTGTTTTTATCCGGAACGATAAAACCTGACAACTCAAAGACTGGTAAAAGGTTACCAGTCGCTGTCGTATCTATTGCGTTAGGCGTATCATTTTTCAATCTTGCCCTAGCGGAAAAGGATCGACCTCAATTATTGACGAGAGGGTTCGACCGTAATTATATAGTGAAGTATTTAGGTATGTATAACTATACGCTATATGATGCTGTCGTTAGCACTAAAGCATCCGCACAACGGGTCCTTGCGGATAGCGATGATCTTACAGAGGTAATCAACTTTACGAAATCGAACCATGCTAGGCCAAACCCTGAATATTTTGGAGCCGGAAAAGGGATGAATGTCATCTACTTTCATCTGGAGTCAATGCAGAATTTTTTGATAGACTACAAGATGAACGGTGAGGAAGTAACGCCGTTCCTAAATTCGTTAAAGCGAGATCCAAATACTCTTTATTTTAATAACTTTTTTCACCAAACGGCACAGGGAAAAACCTCGGATGCAGAATTCATCCTTGAGAATTCGCTTTATGGTTTGCCACAAGGCTCTGCTTTTACAACGAAGAGTTTAAATACGTACCAAGCAGCCCCTGCTATTTTAGGGCAGCAAGGTTATACGTCAGCAGTGTTCCATTCAAATGGCGGAAGCTTTTGGAATAGGAATGAAGTTTATAAATCATTTGGTTACAATAAGTTTTTTGATTCTAGCTATTACGAGATGCAAAATGAAAAAAATCTAACTGATTACGGATTAATGGATAAGCCATTTTATCAGCAATCCATTCCGTTATTGGAGTCGTTGCAGCAACCGTTTTATGCGAAATTCATTCCAGTCACCCATCATTTTCCTTACAAAATTGATGACTCTGAGGCAACGATTCCACCAAACACAACGGGCGATCCAACAGTTGATGGTTATTTCCAAACGGCACGATATGCAGATGAAGCACTAGAGCAGTTCTTTAATTATTTAAAGGAATCGGGTTTATACGATAATTCCATCATCGTTATGTATGGAGATCATTATGGGAATTCAGAGAATCGTAATAAGGCAATGGGCGAGGTAATCGGCAAGGAGATTACTCCTTTTGAAAATGCAGGTTTGCAGCGAGTTCCTCTTTTCATTCGGGTTCCAGGAATTGAAGGTGGGATAAATAGTGAATACGGAGGACAAATCGATCTCCTGCCAACTCTACTTCATTTGCTCGGCAAAGATACCAAAAATTATGTACAGTTTGGTACAGATCTTTTATCGGAGGAACATGATGAACTTGTCCCATTTCGAAATGGAGATTTTGTCAGTCCATCATTAACATTCGTGGATGGAAAAGTATACGATTCTGCCACTGGAGCAGAAGTTGAGGATGATGCTAGCCTGCAATTAGCAAAAAAATATCAGAAAGCGGCAGAAGGTAAACTCCTGTTATCTGACAGCGTCATTAATGGGGATTTGCTCCGATTTTATACACCTGCCGATTTCATTCCGGTAGATCGGTCGCGTTATAATTACGAAAAGATTTATCCGAACGAGTAAATATGAAGGTGTCCCGTAATTTGATCATACAGGGGCACCACTTTTTTTGAATTTATTCTTGTATTGACCGAGTGTAAAGAGAGTCCTTCGGGAATCTTAATAAATGGTTTCGATGGATTATATTAAGCTGTTATTAGATTATTAATCTTTCATATTAGCTTTTAGAAGTCATAAAATATTCAAAACTCTATTTGAATAACAATAGTCTATTTGATAAAATTAAGGCTGTCGGTAAACTCATGAAACCTTTACAGGAGGAGAAATATGGTTCCAAAAAATAATTCATTCTTTAAAATGGCAGTCATTATAACCCTTGTTGTAGTAGTAGCTCTGGCAGCATTAGTTATGATCAATTCGAAGTCAGAAACAAATCCTGACACAACCAGAGACAAATTACCGCCGATCGAAGGGCAGCCTACATTGGGAGTGGCGGATGCACCAGTTACTGTAGTTGAATTCGGTGATTATAAATGCCCAGCATGCAAAGCCTGGGGAGAACAATTCTTTCCCACATTAATTAAAGATTACATTGACCAGGGAAAGGTGAAATTTGTATACATCAATGTGCTGTTTCATGGTGAAGAATCTAAAGTGGGATCAGCTGCTGCAGAAGCTGTCTACAAACAGAGTCCTGAAGGTTATTGGCAATTCCATAAACAGTTATTTAGCGAACAACCAGGTGCCGATCATGACTCTAACTGGCTTACAGAGGAAAAGGCATTAGAAGTTGCTTCCACTGTACCAGGGATTGATTTGGCGGTACTGGAAAAAGATATGCGAAGCCAGGAGATAAAAGATGAGTTGGACAAAGACACTGCACTAGTAGAGGAATTTAAAGTAGAGAAGACTCCAACCATTATGGTGAATGACACGATACTTGAAGATCCTTTTGATTATGAGTTGATCATTTCCTTAATAGAAGAAGGCTTAAAGGAAAAACAATGATGAAAAGCGTAAATGGCGAGCAAATCTACCTTTATTTAGCCTGGGTTGTTTCACTGATGGCAACCTTGGGCAGTCTGTATTTCAGTGAAATAGCAGGCTTTATTCCCTGTGAGTTATGCTGGTACCAACGCATTCTTATGTATCCTTTGGTGTTGCTATTAGGAATTGCGACATTTCAAAATGATACAGCTGTAAAAAAATTCGTATTGCCTTTAGCTGTCATAGGTTGGCTGATATCTCTTAATCACTACCTAGTACAAAAGGTTCCTGGATTTGCACAAGTTAAACCTTGTGTCAGTGGTGTTCCATGTACGGCTCAATATATCAATTGGTTTGGTTTTATAACCATACCATTCTTAGCATTCACAGCATTTACTCTTATTATCATTTTTATGGCTCTATTGATTAAGCGCAAGAACCGATGACATAGCGAGCTGTCCCTTTTCCTAATGGGGCGGCTCTTTTTGTTTTTTGGTCGCTTCATACTGGGGCTGATTATTCGATTTGCTTTTGAGGGATATTAAAAAAAATTATTATCTTTGACATTCAAACACGTTTTTGAATATAATGTATTCAAACGTCCATTTGAATGTTGGTGAAACGGAGGTGATCAATTTGAAGGAAATCGATGTATGTCAAGTGGCATGTGTGGATCAAGAAAGGGTTGATCGGGTAAAAGCCATCCTAAATCCTGATGAAACAAAGGATGTGGCCAAGATATTCAAAGCCCTTTCAGATGAAACAAGGATGAAAATTGCCTACTCCCTTTATTTGGAGGATGAGCTTTGTGTATGTGATGTTGGCAATATTGTAGGGGCTTCAACTGCAACTGCTTCACATCACTTGCGTTTACTTAAAAATATGGGTTTGGCTAAGTATAGAAAGGAAGGGAAATTGGTTTTTTATTCTCTTACGGATGAACATGTAAAACAATTGATTAGTATTGCATTTGAACATCAAAAGGAGTTGAGTACCCTTGACTGAGGCTTTAGAACAGAATCTTAATGCAGAGAAGACGGTTTATCGCATCGAAGGATTTTCTTGAGCGGGCTGCGCTAGAACGTTCGAGAAGAACGTAAAGCACCTGGATGGTGTTTTGGATGCAAGTGTAAACTTCGGTGCCTCAAAAATAACGGTGGTTGGAAACACAACGATTGAAAAGCTGGAAGAGGCTGGAGCTTTTGAAAATTTGAAGATCTATCCTGAAAAGGGTGAGATGAAACCACAGAAAAAAGAACCATTCTGGAAGGAATATTCCACAGTTTTGGCTTCATTACTGTTTGTGGTTTTAGGTTATTTCTCTCAATCTATTAATGGGGAAGAGAGTCTGCCAACGATCGCGGCTTTTCTGGCAGCCATCTTAATTGGAGGATTTTCTTTATTTAAAACGGGTTTGAAAAATCTTTTCCGGTTAGAGTTCGACATGCGAACTCTCATGACGATTGCCATTATCGGTGCTGGTTTTATCGGGGAATGGACTGAGGGTGCAGTAGTTGTTATCTTATTTGCAATCTCTGAGGCGCTTGAGAAATATTCTATGGATAAGGCTCGGGCTTCGATTCGTTCATTAATGGATATCGCGCCAAAAGAAGCACTCATCCGTCGTAATGGTCAGGAACTATTGATTAAAGTGGATGATATTCAAATCGGTGATATCATGGTCGTGAAGCCAGGTCAAAAAATTGCTATGGACGGAACTGTGGTTAAAGGATATTCATCCGTTAACCAGGCAGCAATTACTGGAGAATCCGTACCGCTGGAAAAATCAGTGGATGATGATGTTTTCGCAGGTACATTGAATACAGAAGGCTTACTGGAAGTAAAAGTAACAAAAAGGGTCGATGATACAACCATTGCGAAAATCATCCATCTGGTAGAGGAAGCCCAAGCAGAGAGAGCACCTTCCCAGGCTTTTGTCGATAAGTTTGCAAAGTATTATACACCGGCCATTATTGTGATTGCTGCACTTGTGGCCATAATCCCGCCGCTTCTGTTCCAAGCAGACTGGAGCGAATGGATTTATCAAGGTCTTGCTGTTCTTGTTGTAGGTTGTCCTTGTGCACTTGTCATTTCAACACCGGTTGCCATTGTAACTGCAATAGGAAATGCAGCAAGGAATGGAGTATTAATCAAAGGCGGAGTTTATCTTGAGGAAGCGGGTGCGCTTAACGCCATCGCATTTGATAAAACAGGTACTTTAACAAAAGGCGTACCTGCAGTTACTGATTATGTAATGCTTGATAATGAGCAGAAGGAAAATGAGCTGCTGAGTATCATAGCTGCATTAGAATATAATTCTCAGCATCCTCTTGCATCGGCGATAATAAAAAAAGCAGAGGAAAAAGAAATTTCTTTCAAGGACCTAGTTGTGGAGGATTTTTCATCGATTACGGGAAAAGGGATAAAAGGAACAATAAACGGATTAACCTACTTTATTGGAAATCCAAAGTTATTTGAAGAGTTGTTAAATCAGAGTATTTCATCTGACATTAGTAAAAAAATTAATGAATTACAGCTTCAAGGAAAAACAGTCATGGTTGTGGGCACTACGGATAGTATATCCGCGTTGATTGCAGTAGCAGATGAAGTTAGGGAAAGCAGCCGTTCCACTATCGCCAGACTCCATGAACTTGGAATAAAGAAGACCATCATGTTGACAGGTGACAATAAAGGGACTGGAAATGCAATTGGTGAATTGGTCGGAGTATCTGACATCGAAGCGGAACTTCTTCCAGAGGATAAACTGGCATTTATCAAGAAACTGCGTGATGAACACGGTAAAGTGGCCATGGTTGGAGATGGGGTCAACGATGCACCTGCTCTAGCTTCTGCCACTGTAGGAATCGCCATGGGAGGAGCAGGGACTGATACGGCTCTGGAAACTGCAGACATTGCTTTAATGGGCGATGATCTCAAGAAACTGCCGTTTACTATCAAGTTAAGCAGAAAAGCCTTAACGATCATCAAGCAAAACATTACATTCTCCCTGGCAATCAAGCTTATTGCACTTCTGCTAGTGATACCAGGATGGCTTACCTTATGGATCGCTATATTTGCCGACATGGGGGCTACTCTTATTGTCACTTTAAACGGTTTGCGACTTTTGAGGGTAAAAGAATAATTTAACGAACGGGGTAATCAGATGAATAATAATTGGAATCGATTCATCTATAAAATTTGGTCCCCCATCTACGATTACTTTTTTAATTCCGGACTATTTTTAGAAGCAAGAAAACGAGTTTTTCAAGATATAGAGTTTAAAGCAGGAGAATCCGTACTTTTCGTAGGGGTTGGCACAGGGGCGGATATCGATCAAGTCCCTTATAACAGCCTCAAGGTAACAGCCATAGACTTTTCAGAAGACATGCTAAATCAAGCAAGAAAGAAGTACGAAGGCGAAAAAATTGAATTTATACAAATGGATGCTCAAAGCATGAACCTGCCAGACAATACGTTTGATTATGTCATTGGCAGCTTGATATTAACTGTCGTTCCCGATGGCAAAAAAGCCTTTGATGAAATGGTCCGAGTTACGAAAAGTGGTGGACAGATTGTTGTTTTTGATAAATTTGTTGACGGTAAGAAAGAACTTTCATTATCGAAAAGATTAATTCGACCATTGATTAGACTATTAGGTACAGATATTGGTTTATCCTTTGAGTCCATCGCGAATGAAACGAAGAGTATAAGACTATTAGAGAGAAAAAAATCATTATTCAATGGTATGTACCAAAAAATAGTTTTAATGAAAGTTTAATTTTGGCCAGGGCCCACATTGGAAATGATGAATGTGGGCTTCTTTATGATTAATTTATTTTCATAACGTTTCATAATTTAACCTAAGCCTTAATAGTAAGTATGGAAAGTCATTTGCCTAAAGATATTGATTTATACTCTTAAAATTAGTATTATTTTATATGATTGATTGCTCATATATTCACTGTTAAAGAAAAGCCTTAAGCCTTGGAATAAGGAGTTGATTTAAATGAAATCATTTATAATGATAATATTTGCTTCTGTATTTTTTATATTGGGTGGGTGTGCACAGGAAAGTAACAAGGAATCCCTACCCGAAATGGTTGATGTTGAAATTATTCTGCCTGAAGTAATAAAAAAAGGGGAAACTGTAGCATTGAAAGCCCGAATTACTCAGGGAAAAGAAGATGTGAATGATGCTGACTCTGTACAATTTGAGATTTGGAAAGAAGGCCAGGAAACTCATGAAAAGCTAGACGCCAAAAATACTGAATCTGGAATCTATGCCATACAAAAGTCTTTTTCCGAGGCAGGAAAGTATACCATTATCGCGCATGTAACTGCCAGAGATATGCACAACATGCCCAAAATGGAATTTATAGTTGAATAGGTGGTTTTCGAAAATGAAAAAAATCTGGATGATAGCAATCCTTATTTTCATTAGCTTTAATTCAAAAATAGAGGTCTTCGCCCATTCTTATACCAAAGAATCCAACCCGGCAGAAGGGGAGATTGTAGAGGAACCGCTTGATATGATAGACATCACCTTTGAAACAGAAATTGAAACTATTGGTGAGCTATTTATAACAGATAATGACGAGACATACCAAGTGGAAAATATTACGATTGAGGAAGATAAGTTAATTGCGAAATTCGATAAGCCATTAGAAAACGGGGAGTACAAGGCTACTTGGAAAATAGTCGGAGAAGATGGCCATCCATTGGAAGGAACCATTTCTTTTACCGTTCAAGTACCTGATCAATCTAAAACTGAAACTTCCACCAGAGAAGAAACCGAGAACCAAACTGAAGACTCAGAGCAGGAGGCTCAAGAACCAAGAAAGAAAGAAGACACTGTTCCCCTTAACGAACAAAAAAATCCAAATGGAATTGTAAATTCAAATTTCCAAACGTGGTTTTTGCCTGTAGCAGCCTTGATCATACTACTTATGGCATTCTTTATTTTCAGAAAGGGTAAAAAATGACCTTTTATCTAATAGTATCTGAAACTGTTCTGTACCTCTCCTTTTCTATTTTAGTTGGAGCTATGATTTTTCAGCTCGTTCCTGTAAATTTTAAACCAAAAATTGAAATTCCAAGAGCAGTATATTTTCTATCGATACTGGGAATCATTTTTGCTTCAATAGGGCCAGTAGTTCAAGTGATTTTCTACTTTATAGAAGCTTTAGGTTTTTGGGAAACATTACGTTCAGTTCTATTTGATTTTGAAGTAGGAAAAGCTTGGATGTTTACTTCATGGGTAGGACTGCTTTTATACTTCATGATTTTATTTAATAAATCCAAGTATTTTCAAACTTTTCTAGTTCTATTGTTAATTATTGCCGTTGGATATTCGAGCCATGCTGCAAGTTTGTCCTTTTGGTATGGCGTGACATCCCATACAATACATTTTCTTGGAGTAGTGGTTTGGACAGGTATATTATTGATTGTTTCTTTATTCTCTAAGGACGTGCGTAACTGGAGTAAATTTTTGTCTTGGTTTACACCTACAGCTATTCTTTGTCTGATTTTAATTATTGTCAGTGGTTTCATGACCATGAAACTGGTTGTGGACCCTAAAGATTATGTCTCTTCTTGGATGCTTCCATATGGACAGGCTTTATTAGTTAAACATATACTTATAATTCCTCTATTAGTTTTTGCATTTATCAATGGAATATTGATGAAAAAACAAGCAGAGCATCCAGGTCCCTCAACAATCAAATGGATGAGAGCAGAGGGCATATTTATAACCTTGATATTTATTGTGACTGGTGCACTGGGAATTCAATCTCCACCGCATGATATAGAATCAATGATCAAAACAGAAGGCTATTCACAGTTGTATAAGTGGTTTCATCCCTTTCTAACTAATGATATAGTTCAGTTAAATGTGAATGCCTCCTTTCTTTTTGGAGTATTCTTATCAATCATTCTATTGATTCTAATGGTACTGAGTTTCACTCGTAAAAACATGGTAGCAGGATCCGTGGTATTTGGATTATTTTTCGTATTTATCGCTTATATCGTACTTATGACAGCAGGTCATTAAATCACATTAGAAGGAGTGAGGAAAATGCAATTTGTTCTTGGTTTAAATATTGCTGAACTTTTCCCAACAGTAGCCGCATATTCAATTTTGTCACTTATGGCTATAGGGGTTATCTACTTATTTAAGAAAAAGTCGGATAAAGAACTAAAAGAATTGGAGGAAAAAATGGATTCAAAAGACAGGCTTAAATAGGTTCGATATGGATATGGACATGGCCGATTTTGTGGTATTCAAACAAGCGTTGTTCTACCAATTCTGATATAGCATGACCTTGAATGATTGACAGGTTTGAGTCAACGAAAATGGTTGCATCTACTGCTGTCTGGTTTCCATATAATCTTGGTTTAATATCTTTAGTGAACTTTACGCCTGGGGTATCATTGATTGTATCTTCAAATTCCTTAAGTGTCTGAACCTCAAAGCCATCAGTCAGGTCATGGGCAGCATTTTTGAAGATATCCCAGGCAGTATGACAAATGATCAAACCAACAAAGGCGGCTGTTAGCGGATCAAGCCATCCAAGGCCGAAAAAAGCACCGATGATTCCTACTGCCGTTCCTATGCTGACTAAGGCGTCAGATTTATTATCCTGTGCCGCTGAATACAAGGCTTTGCTTCCGATTTCCTTGGATAGCTTGATATTTATCCGATATACATAAAACATGGCTATAGCACTGAACAAGGCGACGAATGAGGTAAATAGCTCCGGCTGGCCCTCACCTGGTTTGTAGAATTTCTGGAAGGAATCCATTACAACTTGGACCCCTACAAAAAACATGATGAATGAAGCGATGAGGGACGAAATGGTTTCTGCCCTGGAGTGACCATATTTGTGATTTTCGTCAGCTGGCTTTTTTGAAATTTTCAACCCGATTAAAATGGCTACGGAAGCAAATACATCAGTAAAATTATTCAGTCCATCTGCTTTAAGAGCTTCAGAATTCCCCGAATTTGCCATGATCAACTTGAATGCAGCCAAAAAAATATAGGCAGAGATGCTGATCCAGGCCCCTTTTTCACCAGTTTTTACAGTAGAGTTCCCCATTTCCTGCTTCCTTTCTTTAATTTTCTGCTTTGATTTCTATTTCTTTTCAACATGATTATTTACTTAACTACAATAATTATTCACAGGAAAGTGCTTTGAATAACAATAAAATGATAAAGAATAAAAAATTGCAACGGGGGTAAAAATAAATGTCTCAAAAAGGATTGCAATACACCCATCATATGTTAATAATATATATATGAGCACATATTCATAAAAAGGAGGTTCATTATGGGACACGGACACGGACATTCACACGCTCATGGACATAGTCATGCCCATGGAAATGCAAATAATAAAAAAGCACTGTTCCTTTCGTTTATTATTATAACGACGTACATGATTGTGGAAGTGATCGGCGGTATCATTACAAATAGTCTTGCCCTATTATCAGATGCAGGACATATGTTGAGTGACGCTGCAGCATTGGGATTAAGTTTAACGGCCATCAAACTTGGAGAACGAAAGGCGACGATAGGGAAAACATTTGGTTATAAAAGGTTTGAAATTATTGCAGCTGCACTTAACGGTGTCACATTAATATTGATTTCACTCTATATATTTTATGAAGCATATCAAAGGTTTCTTAACCCTCCAGAGGTAAAAAGCCTTGGCATGCTAACAATATCTATCATCGGGTTGATGGTCAATATCATAGCGGCATGGTTATTGATGAAAGGTGATAAGGATGAAAATTTAAATGTAAGAAGTGCTTTTTTACATGTTATAGGGGATATGCTTGGTTCGGTCGGTGCCATTTCGGCTGCATTGCTTATTTACTTTTTCGACTGGGGCATTGCCGACCCGATTGCGAGTGTGATCGTTTCGATATTGATCATCATCAGTGGCTGGAGAGTGACCAAGGATTCTTTCCACATCCTGATGGAAGGTACCCCAAGCCATATCGATTATGAGCAAGTGAAATCATCGCTGCATGCAATTCCCTCTGTTCAAGACGTACATGATTTGCATGTTTGGTCCATTACTTCCGGGGTTCTTGTATTAAGCTGTCATATAACCATCCAGGATAATGGGAATCATGATGTCATTCTTCATGCAGCGCAGACGATTCTCCATGACGAGTTTGGAATTGACCATAGTACCATCCAAACGGAGAAATTGGAATTTGGTTGTCCTAGTCAGCATGGGGCTTGTAACTAAAGGTCATAAAAACAGGAAGACTACCCTAGGGAAAATCCCTGGTAGTCTTCCTGTTTTTTAAATAATATCAGAATTTATAGCATTTCAACTTAGAGAATTGGCCAGCTCCAGCGCCTAGCCGGTTTTCATCCAAGAATGTGCATCCGCGAGTATTTTGCGAGAAGCGTTAGCTTTGAGCAGCTCGAGACGCTTGTCTAGCTGCGGCTCCTAACTCCTCGAGACGCTTGTCTAGTGTCGCCTCCTAGAAACTCCGAAACTTCAACTCCGCCGGCAGGGCCGGAGTCTCCAGTTTCTGCGTTTCTGGACAGTCGGCTATACTTTTCGTTTTTGGTCCTGCCAATGAAGTAAAAGAGCGACTTCACTGTCAGGCCTCCAGCGCTTGTCGGAGTTGGGCAGTCGCCTTCGCTTTTAGAGTTTGGTCCGCCCAATGAAGTCAAAGAACGACTTCACCGGTCGGCCCTCCAACCCTTGTCGGGGCTGACCAAGGCGCTTGCGATTTTCTTATTCTTAGCATGTTTTTCGTCCACGTTCGACCTGAATCGAAATGAAGTCAATACCTTCATCATTATTCTTCAAGATTTGCCTGATTTTATTCCTAATTACTTCTTCCTGTCCATTTTCCAATTTTTCTTGGACGATAAGGTGGGTGGAGAATGCACTCGACTTACCGTCAAGGGACCAATAGTGTAAATTATGAATATCCATAACATATTCTAGATTCAGGAACTGATCCTTCATGTCTTTGAGATTAACTTCCTGAGGGACCGCATCCATCAAGATGACAAGTGTTTTCTTGAGATTTTTAATTACATGGTAAAGTACAAAGAGAGTGATCCCAATGGAAAGAAGAGGGTCTAAGATAGGAATTTCTTTGAATTGCATGATGATACTGACCACTAAGACTGCAATCCACCCGAGTAAATCCTCTAATAAATGCCATGAGAGCATTTTCTGGTTCATTCCACTTTCCCCTTTTTTTATACGATACGCTGCATATCCATTTACCGCTATACCAAGAATCGCAAGCCAAAACATTCCCTGAGAGTTTGGAGACACAGGTTCAAATAGCCTTTTTCCAGCCTCAATCAATACATAGAGGGATCCGAAAATAAGGACTGCTGCATTCAGCAATGACCCCATCAAGGATAATCTCTTATATCCAAAGGTGTATTTATCGCTGGGTTTCCTACTAGCCTTCCGTTCGAGGTACCATGACATCCCAAGGGAGATTGAATCACCCAAATCGTGTATCGCGTCAGAAATGATGGCGATACTTCCTGTCAAGATTCCTCCTATAATTTCTATAATCGTGAATGAAAGATTTAGAAAAAAGGCAACTCCCATACTTTTGTGTTTGTTTTTACCCATAAGCTGTCCTGCTCCTTTTTTTACTTCTCTTTTCCCTCCTTGCCTTCGCTAAAACTGGAAATGCCATTTTAATCAACAAATCAATCAGCATGTCCATTGAAAAATTGAATATACATCTTAAAGAAGTTTTGGCCGGAAGGTGTGAGGATGGATTGCAACCTGCAAGTGTAAGTGCCATATTAGCATGGATCGTTTTCCTGGGCCTCCTGTTTGGGGGATACATGACATTTTTCATTAATAAGAAATGGAATATGAATCATCAATCTATACATTTATTCTGTGGCGGTCTTTTATTAGGCTTAATCACATTCGACTTAATTCCAGAAGCGCTGGTTCGATTAGATCCATTAGGGGTTTTTATAGGGATTTCTTCAGGTGTTTTGCTCATCTTGACAATTGACCGTTTTTTTCGCCAATTCAATCACAAAGCCCAGACGGGGTGGTCAGCCTTCATCCTTTTATTTTTGGCGCTGTATACCCATAGTATACCCACAGGGTTTGCACTTGGTTTAAGCTTCTTAAATGAAGAAGTCGACAATTTTTATTTAACGATAGCCGTAGTGCTTCATCATATTCCAGAAGGAGTAATATTAATGGGAGCCATCCTCCAAAATAAACTAAGGTCCACCATCTTCTGGATTTCCTGTGCCATTTTGTCTTTTGGCGTCGGTTTCACAATCTTTGCAGGTCAAACTATTCCTGTCGTCCCGCTTAAGTTTTATACACTGGTAATAGGAGCGGCAATAGGGACTATAAGTTATATAGCTTTATACGAAATTTTCTGGAAAAGTATTGGGACCGTTTCAATTTCAAGATTGCTATTCATATTAGCTATTGCACTTGGTTCAATAAAGTTGATGATCATGGTGATATCAATCTGGTAGGCAGTTAAATTGACTTCGAATAGCTGGCCATGCTGTGATATAATGAACCTTATAAAACCTTGAGGTGAACGAATTGAAGAAATCAGAACATGAACCAGTTGATATGGTGAATCTTGAAAACACTTTGGATGAAGAGACGCTGTTTATAGTATCGCAAACTTTTAAAGCGTTATCTGACCCTACTAGGATCAAGATCCTGCACCTGTTATCAAAAGGACAAAAATCAGTCAACGAAATTGCTGTACAACTGGAGATGCTCCAATCCACTGTTTCTCATCAGTTACGATTCCTGAAAAATTTAAGATTAGTAAAGTACAGAAGAGAAGGTACTTCCATGATATATTCGTGCGATGATGAACACGTAATGGGTGTCCTGAAACAAATAATTGACCATGCCAGACATCATTAATACTAGAAACTTTAAGCTTGCAGAGCCTCCTGCAAGCTTTTTTGTTTGTGCGCCCGGCATGGGTGCAGTCTATAGGGTGTAAGTCCCGAGCCATGAAGGCAGTAGTAGTGGTTAGCTTAACGCAAGGGTGTCCGCGGTGACGCGGAATCTGAAGGAAGCGAGCGGCAAACCTCCGGTCTGAGGAACACGAACTTCATATAAGGCTAGGTACCATTGGATGAGTTTGCAGAACAAAACAAAGTCCTTACTGCCGAAGGTGGTACAGAGTAAATGAAGCAGATAGATGGAGGGAAAGACTGTACTCTTACCCGGGGAGGTCTGATTGGAAAGCCAAGTACACTTGGTAACCTATCTAGCAATAGATAGCTGAACAATCAGAAGTCAGCAGAGGTCATAGTACTTTACCGGCTCGAGACGGTAAGGGAAGGACTGAACAATTAGGAAGAACGAGAACTAGGCATACAATTCCTGTGTAGAAGCAGACAATCCGAAAGGACTTACTTGAAGGAGGAAGTGGTGAATCCACAGGGGACTTCATGAGGGTGGAGCAGGAATAACATAATTAGATTTCTACGTTCACGTCGAAAGGAAATATCACATGTTAATGAATCTGATTCTATCACGGGAAAACTTAATAGAAGCACTTAAACGTGTGGAGAAGAACAAAGGGAGTCACGGCATAGATGGAATGTCCGTAAAATCCCTACGAAGACATCTCTATGAGAACTGGGACACCCTTTGTGATTCTTTAAGGAAAGGTACCTATCAACCTAACCCAGTACGTCGAGTCGAAATCCCGAAACCGAACGGTGGAGTAAGGTTACTTGGAATACCTACCGTGATAGATCGTTTCATCCAACAGGCAATCGCCCAAGTTTTAACTCCGCTTTTTGACCCAACCTTCTCGGAACATAGTTATGGGTTTAGGCCAAGCCGAAGAGGCCATGACGCTGTACGTAAAGCAAGGGGATATATAAGTGAAGGTTACAGATGGGTGATTGACATGGACTTGGAGAAGTTCTTTGACAAAGTGAATCATGACAAGCTGATGGGGATATTGGCAAGCAGAATCCAAGACCGATTGGTCTTGAAGCTAATTCGAAAATATCTCCAAGCAGGAATCATGATAAATGGTGTAGTCTACGATGCAGAAGAAGGAACACCACAAGGAGGTCCCCTGAGCCCTCTTCTTTCGAATATACTTTTGGATAAGCTTGATAAAGAACTAGAAAGGAGAGGTCACAAGTTTGTCCGATACGCCGATGATTGTAATATTTACATGAAATCGAAGAAAGCTGGAGAACGAGTAATGAACTCCATTACATGCTTCATTGAGCAGAAATTAAAGCTCAAAGTAAACAGAGGGAAATCAGCGGTTGACCGCCCGTGGAAACGAAAATTCCTTGGCTTTAGCTTTACGGTTAATAAGAAACCGAAGGTTCGAATAGCCAACGAAAGTGTTAAAAGGCTAAAAGCTAAAATACGAAAGTTAACATCCCGTTCTAAACCAATCCCCATGGAAGTTAGAATTGAGAAATTGAATCAATTTCTAACGGGATGGTGTGGATATTTTGCATTAGCTGATACACCAAGTAAATTCAAAGAATTTGATGAGTGGATTAGAAGAAGACTCCGTATGATTGAATGGAAACAATGGAAGAACCCGAAGACAAGAGTAAGAAAACTCAAAAGTCTTGGCGTTCCAGACCAAAAGGCATACGAATGGGGAAATTCCAGAAAGAAATTTTGGAGAATTGCCTCAAGTCCAATCTTACACAAAACCCTCGATAACTCTTATTGGAGTCATCGAGGGCTCAAAAGTCTATATCAAAGATATGAATTTCTACGTCACACTTAATTGAACCGCCGTATACCGAACGGTACGTACGGTGGTGTGAGAGGTCGGGGGTTAGTCACCCCCTCCTACTCGATTATAAGAAAGTATAAACTTATTACACTCAGATTAGTGTCTAGCTCCAGCGCCTAGCCAGTTTTCATCCAAGAGTATGCTTCCTCGAGTATCTTGCGAGAAGCGTTAGCTTTGAGCAGCTCGAGACGCTTCGGTCCTGCCAATGAAGTCAAAGAACGACTTCACCGTCAGGCCTGGTCGAGGCGCTTGCGCTTTTCTTATTGCATAGAACTATTTAATAATATCGTAGTGGGTAACAATATGTGTCTCGAGGCAATGTCCAGACTGACTAAGGCATTTGCAATATTCATACTGTATAGCCACGCATACACCTAAATGCTAAAAAACTTTCCTACAATCATTTTGACAATATGAATAAGTGAACATATAATGAAATAAACCAGAAATGTTTCTCTAGGGAAAAACTATGGCTAGGAGGAAAAAAAGATGATACGGACAAACAAGTTGAGTTTGTATGATGGCATAATCGGGGATTTTATAAAAATTTTAAGTCTCAATATCCACGGAACGATGAGGAGAAGGCTACTGGATTTAGGATTTGTACCAGGAGCAATAGTCGAGGTGGTGAGAAGAAGTCCTTTAGGTGACCCTGTTGTTTATCGGGTAAGCGGTGCATCTGTTGCTTTAAGGAAAGAAGAGAGTCTCAATATTATAGGGGAGCTGGTCGAGAAATGATCAATCAAATCAGGATTGCACTAGCAGGAAATCCAAATACCGGAAAAAGTACTTTGTTTAATACCTTGACTGGGCTAAAGCAGCATACGGGCAACTGGGCAGGCAAGACCGTGGATATAAAAGAAGGAGCATTCGTACACAAAGGTAAATCCTACAACATGATTGACCTGCCAGGAACGTATTCCCTCTTTTCTAATTCACTTGATGAGGAGACAGCGCGAAATTTTATAGTGTTTGAGAAACCGGAATTGACGATTGTTGTACCGGATGCTACTGCACTCGAGCGCAATTTAAATCTTGCGTTGCAGGTCCTGGAATTGACTGAGAAAGTCATTGTATGCATCAACTTGATGGATGAGGCTGAGAAAATGGGTATCAGGATTAATGAAAAAATACTGATGAGACGCCTTGGGGTCCCTGTCATTAAAATATCAGCCAGAAATAAAACAGGACTGCCGCTTTTGTTGGATACAATTGAAAGGGTAGTAACAGGTGTCATTCCTTGTTCGCCTGTAAAAGTTCAATATGATGACGAAACTGAACAAAAATTAGAATACCTTTTACCGATGGTCCAAAAGGTATTCGGAAACAATGTACCAGCCAGATGGCTTTCTTTAAGGCTATTGGATGGTGATGAAAAGTTGCTCGAAGAACTGAAGGATAGGCATTTATCAAAGGAGGGATTAAACTGATGGAAAAAGCAGCCTCTGAACAAGTAATGTTCGTTGAACTGCTTGAGCAAGCAGAGAAATTATCATCCTCAAAAACACGCGATAAGATTGTGGAGGCTCTGTATCGGAATAGCAGGGGATGTATTGAGGCGGGAGTTGAATATAGCAAAACAAAACATGACGAAAGAACGGAGCGATTAGACTCGGTGCTTACTTCTCCTGTTTGGGGTTTTCCTATCATGCTTCTAATGCTCGGAGCGGTATTTTACTTAACCATTGCAGGAGCCAATATTCCCTCTTCTATGCTCGCGGATTTTTTTGGCTGGCTTGAGGGACATATTACAGTATTATTTAAGCTTGTAAAAGCTCCAGATTGGCTATACGGTGTATTGGTATTGGGCTTTTATCGGGGAACTTCATGGGTCATCAGTGTGATGCTGCCTCCGATGGCGATATTTTTTCCTACTTTCGCACTTCTCGAGAACTATGGATATCTTCCTAGAGTAGCATTTAACATGGATCGGCTTTTTAAAACTGTTGGAGCACATGGCAAACAATCCCTTACAATGGCGATGGGTTTTGGCTGTAATGCAGCAGCCATGATGTCCACAAGAATAATAGAATCACCGAGGGAACGGATGCTTGCCATCCTGACCAATAATTTTGTTCCTTGCAATGGGAGATGGGGAACGTTAATCTTGCTGGCCTCCTTGTTTATGGCGGCTGGTTTTACGGGGGGAATCAAATCCTTTATAACAACGGCTGTCATAGTGGGAATTGTATTATTTGGGATCATCATAACATTCTCTGTTTCTTGGATTCTATCAAAAACTGTATTAAGTGGTGTCCCAACACACTATACATTGGAACTCCCGCCCTATAGAAAGCCGAAGATATTTGATACTGTCATTCGTTCTTCTTTGAACAATTCTCTAGCAGTACTAAAACGAGCAGTTAAAGTAGCAGCACCCGCGGGGGTCATGACATGGATATTGGCAAATATCCATGTGAACGGCACGAGCATTTTATTGCACATTGTCCAATTTCTTGATCCGCTCGGCCAAATGTTAGGCTTGGATGGGTATATCTTGATGGCATTCATAATCGGACTCCCTGCAAATGAAATTGTGCTGCCTGTCCTTCTTATGGGATATCTATCAACAGGTGAACTGGTTGATGCAGGAGGAATAGAAGATATTAAGCAAATTTTTATTAATCATAATTGGACTTGGCTCACTGCGTTGAATATGATGCTTTTTTCTCTTTTACACTATCCTTGCGGCACAACATTGATTAATATTTATAAAGAAACAAAGAGCAAGAAGTGGACATTTATGGCTTTTATCATTCCAACCGCCATCGCCCTTTGTGTAACGTTTCTTATTGCCCAAACTGTGAGATATTTTGGCTGGATATAAAATGACCTATATACAAGTAAAAAAACTATTAGAGGGTAACCCATCAGGTCACCCTCTTTCTGCCGTTTTGGCCAACTCGGCAACAATTCCCCTGAAAATATGACTACTCGTTCAATAGAATCTTAATATCCTCAATCATTTGTTCGAAGGGAACATCAGAAAGACTTGGATAATCTTTTACGATTACCCCATCTTTATCAACCAGATAAAAGGAAGTGCCATGAATAACTTGATCGTCATTTTCAGGCTTTTTAACAATAGTTTTAAAATTTTTCAAAGCAAAGTCTTCGATTGTTTGCTGAGAGTATCCTGATAAAAAGTGCCACTTATCAGGATTGATATCATACCGCTCCATATAATCTTTTCTTCTATCAGGGGTATCAACATCAGGATCAACACTAAAGGAAACAAATTTAATGTTATTTATTCCTTCCTTTTTCAACTTCTGATTCAGGATATCCATATTAGCCGTCATAGGGGGACAAACCGTTTCACAGCTAGTGAAAATAAAGTCTGCTACCCATACCTCGCCATTTAAATCCTCCATTCCTACTTTCTTGCCATTTTGATTTTCGAAAGTGAAGTCATTTATTTCCCAATTCAAAGGATCCTTTATATCTTGCCCGCAAGCTGTAAGTATTAACGTAACCATTAAAGCAATGGACACACCTATAGTCTTCCGCATTGATTAATCTCCCTTTATTCAAAATTTAAATATAGCATAATTGATTAACAGTCAATATTTTTATTATTACCATTTGTTTGTGATAAAAGTGTGAAGATTCCTAATTTAATTCTTTTGGAGTTAGTAAAAGGAAAAGAATAATACAAAAATGTAAATAAAAACCTTCATAAATTTGTCACAAATAGAAATTTATCAGCTGGATGAGTATGTTAACATTATAACCGTGTTAGAAACTGTTCGTACTTTCTGGAAAACAAGTATGTATATGTGCTCATGTATCGTAAATTTTTTAAAGTAATCTATGTATATGGTGTTCATATATCATTTGTTTGATTTGCAGCTTCATTCTCTTAAGTTAACTTTCATGCTTCCAGATTGTAAAACAATTTATAATGTTATCCTATGTGATGTAATTCACATAAATAAGGCGATATAAATTGGACATGGATTCTAACTACTGTCTCATCAACTAAAGAAAGGGGTAACTCGATGAAAGTGAAATGGGCGATTCTGTCGTTGATTCTGGGTGTTTTCACCTTACTATCGGGATGTGAACCACTTATGGTTCTTGATCCGAAAGGTCCGCAAGCACGTACAACTGCAGATGTAATCATGATTTCAATCTGGACTATGGCGTTCGTTGTCATTGCGGTTTTTGTACTTTTCATCGTCATGTTAGTCAAGTACAGGGCTTCTAGACAAAGTGAAAACTATGAACCGCCACATATTGAAGGGAGCAAGGTGATTGAATCAATCTTTGTAGGGATTCCGATCATAATTGTCATTTTTCTTTCAATAATTACAGTGAAATCCACATATGAGGTAGAGTCGATACCAGAAGGCTATGAAAATCAGAAACCATTAGTGATATATGCTGCTTCCTCAAATTGGAAATGGCATTTCAGCTATCCAGAAGAAAATATTGAAACTGTCAACTATCTTTTTATCCCAACGAACAGACCAATTGAGTTCCGTCTGTATTCATATGGGCCGATTTCTAGTTTTTGGATTCCTCAATTAGGGGGCCAAAAATATGCGATGGCAGATATGGTTAATAAGTTAAATCTAGCTGTAGACGTACCTGGTGAGTACGGCGGAAGGAATGCGAATTTTACAGGTTCTGGTTTCGCAGAGCAAAGCTTTAATGTAACAGCTATGAAGCAGGCTGAATACGAGAAATGGGTAGAAGAGATCAAGAAAACTGCTAAACCATTAACTGAAGAAAAATTCAATGAACTGTTAAAACCCAGCCATCTAGGTCAATTAACTTATACAGGAACACATTTATCCTTCTCTCCACCTCCAGAGGGCCATCACAAAAAAGAAGCGGCAAGCACTCAAAAGGATAATAATGGTGATGAAAAACAAAATCCTGATGGAGAAATGGATCAAAATGATATGGAGGATATGAATCACTAGAAGATTATAAGTAAGGTAGTATAACAACTTAAAACTTCTTGAAAGGAGTTGCAGGAGTATGGAATTTTTTGATCGATTTATTGTCCCGAATCCAAGCCCAACGATTTACGCTTCGATGGTAGCCATTGGTCTTACAATTATAGCTATTTTAGCTGGGCTGACCTATTTTAGAAAATGGGGCTATCTGTGGCAGCAATGGTTAACAACGGTTGACCACAAACGCATTGGCATCATGTATCTCATTTCCGCTTTGCTGATGTTATTCCGAGGCGGGGTCGACGCTTTGATGATGCGCGCTCAAACTGCTATACCTGAGAATACATTACTGAATGCCCAGGAATATAATGAGGTTTTTACGACACACGGAGTAGTGATGATTTTATTCATGGCTATGGCTTTCGTCATGGCTTTAATGAACTTTGTGGTCCCTTTGCAGATTGGAGCACGTGATGTTGCCTTTCCCCGGTTGAACGCTTTAAGTTTCTGGTTATATTTTATGGGAGCGATGTTATTTAACATTTCTTTCGTGGTAGGTGGTTCTCCTGATTCAGGCTGGACATCGTATTTCCCTCTCGCTGGAAATGAATTCAGTCCATCAGTAGGAACAAACTATTATATGCTTGCAATTCAAATTGCAGGCCTTGGTACTTTAATCACAGGTATTAACTTCATTGTTACCATTTTAAAAATGAGAGCGCCAGGTATGAAGTTAATGAAGATGCCGATGTTTACATGGACAGCACTGATTACCAATGTAATAATTGTTTTCGCTTTCCCGGTATTAACAGTGGCATTGGCGATGGGAACAATGGATCGTTTATTTGGGACCAACTTCTTTACGACAACAAATGGCGGCATGGATATGCTGTGGGCCAACTTTTTCTGGGTCTGGGGCCATCCAGAGGTCTATATTTTAATCCTGCCAGCATTCGGGATCTACAGTGAAATCATTCCGACTTTCGCCCGCCGAAATCTATATGGATACAAGTCTATGGTCGTTTCGATTGTGGCGATCTCGGCATTGTCCTTTGTCGTCTGGGTCCATCATTTCTTCACGATGGGACAGGGTGCCCTTGTGAATAGTATTTTTTCGATAACGACTATGGCAATTGCAATTCCTACAGGGGTTAAGATCTTTAACTGGCTTCTTACACTGTGGAAAGGAAAAATCAGGTTTACGGTTCCTATGTTATACTCCCTTGGCTTTATCCCGATTTTTACAATCGGTGGAGTAACAGGCGTCATGCTTGGCATGGCTAGTGCGGATTACCAGTATCATAATACGATGTTCCTTGTGGCCCATTTCCATCTGGTTATCATCCCAGGTGTAGTATTCGCGATGATCGCGGGAATGACATACTGGTGGCCGAAGATTTTTGGTTTCATGTTGAATGAACGCATCGGAAAATGGTCGTTTTGGTTCATCGCGATTAGTGTCTGTTTGACATTTTTCCCGATGTTTATTTCTGGTCTTGACGGACAAGCGCGTCGCATGTATACCTATTCTGAGTCGACAGGATATGGAATTTGGAATGGACTTTCCTTTATTGGAGCAATAGGTCTCGCCATAGGATTTGCTCTGATTGTATACAATATCTATTACAGCACTCGCTATGCACCTCGAAATATCGGATCTGATCCATGGGATGCAAGGTCTCTTGAATGGGCTACTCACAGTCCGGTACCGGAGTACAATTTTGCGATTGTGCCTCATGTGAACTCATCTGAGGCGTTCTGGGATGCAAAGAAAAACGGTCATGACTTGTTCCCGGGTGAGTACAAGAAGATTCATATGCCAAATAACAGTGGGTTGCCTTTTGTTCTGAGTGCTTTCTTCTTTGTATTTGGATTCGCGATGGTATTCAGCATGTGGACACTAGCTATTCTTTCTGTATTAGGGATATTTGGTTGTATGTTATACCGTTCTTTCGAGAAGGACCATGGCCACTACATTTCCGTTAAGGAAATCAAAGAAACTGAAAAGAAATTGGGAGGTATCTGAAAATGAAAATCGATCAATCACTCCCGCTTGAATATAGTACAGAAGAAAATAGGTTGAAAATCTTAGGTTTTTGGATTTTCCTGGGGGCGGAAATAGCCCTGTTTGCAACGCTTTTCGCTGCATACTTTATTTTAGTGGACCGAACCGGAAGCGGCCCAAGCGGGGAAGAAGTGTTTAAAGCTCCGACCCTGATTATTCAAACTCTATTACTTTTGACTAGCAGTTTCACAATTGGCTTAGGAATTCATGCTATGAGGATTGGCAGAGTAAAAGCGATGATCAATTTCTTCATCATTACTCTTATTCTAGGACTGGGATTCATAGGTTTGGAGATTTATGAATTTGTACAATATATCCATGAAGGTCTGACACTGCAGACTAGCGGTTTTTCAGCTGCGTTATTTACTACATTGGGTACACACGGTGCACACGTAACGTTTGGTTTGTTCTGGGGTCTTGCGATCATTATGCAAATCAAGAAACGAGGTCTTACGCCTGAAACAGCCAATAAATCGTTCATATTTTCGTTGTACTGGCACTTCCTAGATGTGGTCTGGATATTTATCTTCAGCTTCGTCTACTTGAAAGGAATGATGTAAACATGAAAGATTTATTTCCTTTAAAACAAGTAATGGGGTTTGTATTTTCTTTAATCCTCACTGCAGTGGCTCTTGCTGTTTATTTCATGGATCTGTCTTATACCATTGGAATGTCCATTCTGCTGGTGACAGCCTTCATCCAGGCGGCGGTGCAGTTGGTTGTGTTTATGCACGCTGGTGAAAGCGAAGATAAACCGTCCATTTACACCAATATTTATTACGCAGTTTTCATTGCTTTAGTTACCATCTTTGGTTCATTGCTTACCCTGATATGGGGTTATGAATAAATGTGTTAATCAACGGGGCGTCTAAAATGGCGCTCTTTTTTTATTCTTATGTTGTGTTTTTTCCAATACCTCTCCTGAAGCAACAAAAAAGATCCCCATCAGGAAGATGAAAACGGCACCCACAATCGTGCCTGCTCCAATTGCTGCCAGAATTTCGCCTTTACTTACGAAAAGACCTGTGAGAAAAGTCGATATTCCAATACAAAGAAGGGTTCCACCCAGCAATTTAACTGTCTGAAGAATTTTTTCATTCGTCATTTCATTTCACCACCTTTGTACATATTATTCAAAATATTCACTAAATTGTCAAATTTGTTCACGAATGCGATTCAAACCAAGCAATTCATTAACTTATAAAGCGGCCGACATACTATGTTTTGTTAGAAGGTCTTGAACATGTACTCTATTAAAAATAGGCCCCTTCAGTAATGAAGGAGCCTTTCTAATCTAATAAACATGGTGATTTTTTTAGGCTAATGTTGCTAGCCTAAACTTCCTAATCCCTAAAAACCAGAGGAAAGCCATGTAAAAGACAATAGGCAGCAGCCAATCTTCTACTGTAAGAAGGATGTATGTATATCCTCCATGAAGTAGTGTGGGTATGATCAGGGACAGGACTATCCACCTAAGGGGCGGGCTACTTGAGAATTTCGCTTTCCCCAAATAGTAGCCCATGATAATTCCAAATATTGCATGACTTGAAACGGGTAATAGTGCACGGCTATATGCGAGTTCCAATCCATTAGCAAACAGGTAAAGGATATTCTCCGCAGAAGCGAACCCAAGAGAAACAGCCGAACTATATATAATACCGTCATAAGGTTTGTCAAATGCCAAGTGGCTGTATACCATGTTGTACAAAATGAACCATTTGAAAAATTCCTCAAGTAAGCCAACGGTAATAAACGATTCAATAATTGAACTGGGTATCAAGTCTTCTGTATCCAAAACGTAATGAATAAACATGATCGGGAAAACTAGCAGGGCACCTGAAAAGAATACTTTAGCCACTACCGATAATGGCTCTTGATCATATCTATCTTTTAAATATAAGTAACATAATAGCGCTAATCCCGGTGCCAGGCCTGCAGCAATAGTAGCGAGCAACAATACATCCTCCCGATATTTTTATAGATTTGAATCATTCAAACGCTTTAAAAAGATCAATAAACAACTTGACCTATAATGATTAGTATAACATAATGCATATATGAGCATATAAGCATTAAAGGTAATTCATTTTCGAATCATCATGCAGTAACTTACATTAACTATTAAACTACTTAGAGGTGTATTTAAATGAAGAAAACACTAGTTGGCATTTCGTTGGCTGCAGGAATAATCAGTTTAAGTGCTTGTTCCACAGGTCCCGCAAACTCCGAGGTGATTGTACAAACAGAAGCCGGAAATATTACTAAGGAAGAATTGTACGAATCCATGAAAGGTAAATATGGAGAACAAGTATTGCAAGACCTTGTCTATAAAAAAGTCCTTGCTAACAAATACAAGGTAAGTGATAAGGAAGTAAGTGGAAAATTGAAGGAAATCAAGGACCAGACGGGTGAAAACTTTGAAATGGTACTAATGCAAAATGGTATAAAGGATGAAAATGAGTTGAAAGAAGTGCTGAAAAGTCAACTCTTAATGGAAAAGGCTCTAATTAAAGATATAAAAGTCACTGATCAGGAAATTAAGAAGAGCTATGATGCCTACAAGCCAGAAATCAAAGCAAGACATATTCTGGTAAAGGATGAGAAGACCGCGAATGAAGTTAAAAGTAAATTGGCAAATGGTGATAAGTTTGAGAAGTTAGCAAAAGAATATTCCACCGACAAGTCTTCAGCAGAAAAAGGAGGGGATCTTGGCTGGTTTGGAATTGGTAAAATGGATCCTGCGTTCGAGAAAGCAGCTTATTCATTAGAAATAAGACAAGTTAGCGATCCCGTTAAGTCCTCATTAGGGTACCACATCATTAAGCTAACTGATAAAAAAGAAAAGAAATCCTTAGATGCGATGGCAAAAGAGTTAGAATATCAATTGAAACTTTCGAAAATTGACCAATCTAAAGCACAGGATATTTTGCAAAAGGAACTAAAAGATGCTGGATTAGTTGTGAAGGACAAAGACTTGAAAGGTATTCTGGCCGATAGTTGATCCGAAACTTGCCATAATCAATCAGCTCCCTGTCCAATCCTAACCGGTTAGGGAGTTTATTGTCGTAATGTGAATGTTTATTACTAGTATGATAGAAGACTGCACATTTTCTATTTTCTTCATAATTTTTATACTAAAATCCAAAAATAGGAAGTTGAGAACTGACTACTGCACTATATCAAAATTAAAATGAAAACTCGAACCTGTTTTGGACAGTAGAAACTGAAGGGGTGATAAAATGATGCAAATGTTTATACTGCTGATTGTCGTGCTTATTACGCTTTCAATTGTTTACGGCATCTTTCTTTATAAAGCATATAAAAAGGGAAAGCGCTAGATTGGATCAGAAACAAAGGGGAATCGAATTGTAATGATGGAACATAACCCGATTAGTGGAATTATTTATGAATGGAATATATTGCTTTTGCTTGGGTGCTTTGCTGTTGGCATTTACTATCAACGGAAACAACAAGCTATTAAAATGGAGTTAACGCAAAAGCAAAAAGGCTCATTCTACACTGGATTAGCCTTATTTGCTATAGCAATGGGGACTCCTGTATATAGTATTGGCCATTATCTTTTTTCTGTCCATATGGTCATCCAATCGATCATTTACCTAGCAGTTCCGCCGTTATTGCTTTATGGTCTTCCAAAAAGAAAACTGGGAGAAGTTTTGAACAGGGTTGGTGTATTACAAAGCTCAATACGATTCTTAACCAAACCCGTAATTGCGGTTTTGCTTTTTAATGGAATTTTTTCTTTTTACCATGTTCCATTTATTTTTGATTATTTAATGACCAACTCCTTTTTCATGGGTTTATCGACATTTGTTTTATTTGTCCTGGCCCTAATTATGTGGTGGCCAGTCGTCTCTCCGGCGGAATTCAAGGGAACGATGAAGCCGTTATATAAAATAGCCTATATATGCGTGATGGGCATCCTGCTCACTCCGGCATGTGCGCTAATCATTTTCTCAAAAGACCTGCTATATACTTCATATATGCAAGCACCGCAATTATTTGGAATTGGCCCATTAGATGACCAGCAAGCAGGTGGCGCATTCATGAAGTTCATCCAGGAAATCATATATGGGACAGTCATTGGCTTCATCTTCTTTGCCTGGTCAAAGGATCAAAAGAATGATGAATTGGAAAACAAACTAGAAGAGTATGAAGAACAATATTTGAATAATTTGAGGGAATTGTGAATAAAAAAATGTAATATATTCGTAATGCCTTGTGCATAATATCTGCAAAATCATATATTATTCTAAAATAGCTAGGACATCAAACCCCCTTTTAATATAAGTCCCTACCCAAGTAAGAAAGGCCGTCGTACTCATACGATGGCCTTTCTTACTCTGTTTTGGTTCTATACTGTAATGGTATATAATTAATGCGTAAAAATATATCACTATAAGCTACTAGGATACAGAGGAGTTTAATTGTTGAGGACGTAATCCTCCAAGATACAGTATTTGTAGAAATGGTTGAGTATTTCAAATTTGCCTTAATACCAAGCTTTTTTTCATTAATTATAAAGAATGGATAGGAGGATGAAAAATGCCAAAAGAGTACCAACCCTTCAGCAGCAAGAAAGTGTTTATTATCATCGGATTGGTTGTTTTCGGGGGGATGTTCCTTACATCCGTTATTGATGGAGAATATTATGCAGGGAAAGGTCAATTGCTTGAGTACAGACTATTTATACTTGGGTCTGCATTTATATATTATGTAATTGGCTATTTTTTGATAAAAAAGGCCAGGGTTAGAGATTAATAATTTAAAGCTAGAACTTTCATGATAAATCCAATATATAACGCAGGATTGTCACCTGAAAAAATCATTGCTAGGAGCCATGCAAGGATAGGTGTCCAGATAAAGTTTACGATGATTGAAGAGTATGTAAACTTGATGTTTTTAAAGATAGGTGTGATATTCTTGTGGTGCTAACTGAATCTTCAGGCTCGTACTAAAAAACGGGCACAAATCACCACTGGATGATACCTCTTTCGAAATCAGCTGCTAAATTTATCCTTCATACCCTGTCCCTGTTCGTCATATAATGGGAATCATAGAAATTTTTACGGCAGAGGAGCAGTAGATGCGGTAAACAGGGAGGAGTTTGGCAATGGAGCGTAAGTGGATTGCCATTTTGATGGCGGGCTCGCTGCTGACTGGTGCAGGAAGTACATACGCCGGCATGCAATGGTACGAAAGCAAGGCAGGTGTGCTGGAACGCCAGATTGTGCCCCTGAAAGATCATGCAGGTGCAGAGGCAGGCGATGCAAGCAGTCTCGAAAAAGTCGAGCAGGCATACAGTTTGATTTTTAACAGTTACGTAGAAAAGGTAGAAGAAGAAAAACTGGTTGAAGGGGCGATCCAGGGGATGCTATCAACCCTGGAGGATCCGTATTCCGTCTACATGGACAAGGAAACGGCCAAACAATTCAATGAGACGCTGGAGTCGTCCTTTGAAGGAATTGGTGCTGAAGTCAGTACGGTCGATGGAAAAATCGTGATTGTTTCTCCTTTTAAAAATTCCCCCGCAGAGAAAGCGGGTTTGAAGCCAAATGACCAGATTTTAACGGTCGATGGCGAGAGTATCGAGGGATTGGATTTATATGAGGCGACTTTGAAAATCCGCGGCAAAAAAGGGACACCTGTAGTGCTGGAAATCGAGCGTAAAGGCTTGAAGGATTCACTGAAGGTTAAAGTGATTCGCGATGAGATTCCGCAGATTACCGTCCATGCTGACATGAAAAAGGTGAACGGAGAGAAGATTGGTTACATGGAGATTACCTCGTTCTCAGAAGATACCTCCAAAGAGTTCAATAAGGAGCTTAAGGCTTTTGAAAAAGAAGGGCTGGATGCGCTGCTGATCGATGTACGCGGCAATCCTGGCGGGCTGCTTTCCAGTGTTGAAGAAATTTTACGAGAGTTGATTTCCAAGGAGAAGCCGCTCTATCAAATCGAAGAACGCAGCGGCGATAAGACTCGCTACTTCTCCAATCTGGAAAAAGCGAAGCAGTATCCTATTGCTGTGCTGACAGATGACGGCAGTGCATCCGCATCGGAAATTTTGGCCGGGGCATTGAAGGAAGCAGGCGGCTATCCAGTCATTGGCGAAAAGACCTTCGGCAAGGGTACAGTCCAGCAGGCTGTGCCGATGGGGGATGGCAGCAATATCAAGCTGACGCTGTTCAAATGGCTGACGCCAGACGGCAACTGGATCCATAAAAAAGGCATCGAGCCAACCGTCGAGGTCAATCAGCCGTCGCTTTATGATACCCATCCTATCCAGGCTGAAAAACCGCTTAAGCTGGACATGAATAACGAGCAGGTCAAAAATGCCCAGGAAATCCTTGCTGGGCTCGGGTTTGAGCCGGGCCGTACGGATGGATACTTCAGCGGCATGACCGAAATCGCCGTCAAAGCATTCCAGCGCAAAAATGACATGACTGTAACAGGTGTCATTGATGCAAAAACAGCCTCCGCACTCGAAGACGCGGCCAGGAAAGCGATGAAACAAGAAGAAAACGACCTTCAGCTGCAGACTGCATTAAGGCTGCTGGCGAATCAATAAACGAAGCTGTATCTCATTTGATTGGTTAAATGGGGTGCAGCTTTTTTTGGCTTGTATTTGGATGAACGTGCAATTAATGTGTCTGAGTGTGCAATTATGGCTAATGTCAGTGCAATTATTAAAGCTGAACGTGCAATTATTGAGTTGAACCTACAGAATAATTTTTCCAGCGACCTTTTTTTAATGAAACCCTCTGGATTCACTTCAAAATTGGGTGAATTTCATACTTGGAAGTACCTTGACTGCCGAAGTGACACTTAGATCTGCCTATAATTATTCAAATTCCTGACCCCATCCCAAGATTCAGCCCTAAAACAGCTCCACAAGAAAAAAATCCCATCAAGTTTCCTCAACTATTGATAGGTTTTACCACCCAGATTTGATAGAATAAGCTTAATATCATGTAATTTATGAAGGCTGGTGACATAGGGGTGGCACAGGATTGGTTCATTGAACTTTTGAAAGGGATGGGCAGGCTTCTGCTTCACCCTGTGTTCTATTATTCTTTTATTATAGCGGGGGTTCTTGGTGTTTCGCGCGTGAAGCGGGAGAGGAAGAACTTCACGGTGAGAGCCGAGGATGCTTATTTTGAGCTTAGGCAGCTATTTCCGCTGGGATTGCTGGTTGGGCTCGTTATCTCCATCGTAATCATAGCAGCGGGAATTGCGATTCCATTCGCAGCTATTGTTTTAGTTGCGTCAGCGACTCTGCTGCTGAGTCTAATAACAAGAGTCAGGCTGCTTACACCTGCATTTACGGTCGGAGCTGCGTTTTTCGCGTTGATTTTCCTGTCGGGCAGGCAAATCGACCTTCCGTTAGCTGGCGACTTATTTTCAAGTCTTGATGAGAAAATCTATCCATCGATTGCGATTTTGTTAGCTTTATTGACGATTGGCGAAGGCTTCCTGATTTTACGAAATGGGAAAAAGGGGACTTCACCAAAATTGAAGAAAAGCAAGCGCGGCCAAACGGTTGGTGTCCACGAGATAAAACGCCTGTGGGTTGTGCCGGCATTCATGCTGGTGCCGGGCAGTGTGCTGACGCTGCCGTTCGAGTGGTGGCCAGTGTTCGCGCTTGGAGACAATACATATTCCTTGATTCTTGTTCCATTTGCGATCGGTTTGCATCAGCAAGTCCAGGGGATGCTGCCTAAAGAAGCGGTCCAACAGCTGGGCAGCCGCGTGGTGGGTCTCGGAATCCAGATTACGCTGATTGCCGCAGCAGGATACTGGTATCCAATCGCTTCGATTGCAGCTGTTGCGATCGCCATGGTCGGTCGTGAAGCCTTGACGCTCATGCAAAGGATGCAGGAAGAGAGCAGGCCGTTCTATTTTTCGAAAAAGAACCATGGCGTGATGATTCTCGGCATCCTGCCTGAATCCCCGGCTGACAAAATGGCCCTCGGTGTAGGCGAGCTTGTCACAAAGGTGAACGGCACGAATGTCCACGATGAACATACCTTCTATGAGGCGCTGTCGCGGAACAGGGCGCATTGCAAGCTGGAGGTACTCGATACAAATGGACAGATCCGCTTCGTCCAGAGGGCGTTATATGAAGGGGATCACCATGAGCTTGGCATCCTTTTTGTCCAGGATGAGAAGAAGTGGGACAGTGCAGTTGTCTAGAATTTTGCGATGATTAGAAGCGCAGTAATCTAGAACTTTAAGAAATACCATAATATTTAGCGGGAGCCATCACATCGGGCTCCCGCTTTTCTGCTTATTCCACCACTCCAGTCCGCAAAATCTCAAACTCGACCTTCACATCGACTTTGCTTTCCGGGTACATGCCATGCCATTTTTCAGTGGTCAAGTTGGCCTGTCTGACACTTTTTCGATAAATCTCACCGAATCCAAACGGATCTGAACCTAATGCACGAGCTTTTTTGATTAAATTATCAATATCGGATGTGATTTTTTCACCGAGCTTCTTTTCAAGCTGCTTAAGGTATTCAGGGTTTTTTAAGTCCAGTGCCTGGTTGATCTCGAGCAGCCTGGTTTTCAATTTGACTTTCAGTTCAAATTGGAGATTTTCCTTGCTGATCAAGTTGATGTCACTTTTGCTGTGGATGGTATCGATCACCACTGCCAGCTTCTCGGGACCTTCAGGAGTCTCTTCCAGATCAAATCCTTGCTTGTCGACCTCCACTTCTATTGCTCCTGCCTTGTAGCGGTCATTGATCAGCTTTAAGTAAAAGGATTCTTTTGCGTCGATTTTACCGACCATTTTATCATTCTTGACCAAGGCCATGCCGGTAATTTTAACTATGCCATCTTCCCCCTTTAAAGTAGGCATGATCGGATCGATTCCCGGTGCATAAAAATCATGCATGACCTCCTGAAGAGTGGAAGATGGAATTTTTTCGCCTCTAATGTTTTGATCTAGCTCCTTATAAATGAGCTGGCTGATATCTGAAAATTGCTCATTCCTTTGGTTAAGGAGTTTGTTCGCATTTCCTTCAACCACCGCCAGATAGGTCAGGTCACTGATGGAGGGATCCCGGGCAAGAGTATCTGCCAGATTGATGAGACCCGAACGGACGACATCTTCACTGAAGAGTGCTACCCGCAGCTGCCCTGACTCCAGCTTTTTAGGACTTTTCAAATCCGCCTCATTTCTCGCTCCTTTACTGGTCGCTGACTTTGCGGCCAGGATGATTGAGCTTTGCGGAGCCTCCGGATCGATTTGAAGAAGTACCATTGTCGACAGGATTTGTTTATCCTCTGTGAGATCATAGCCCACTGTGGTAACCAAACCCATCTTTTCAAGTGTTTTCTGTTCTGCACAGCCAGAAAGGATAATCACAAGCATGACTATTATGAGCTTATGGATTTTTTTGTTCATTGGCCTCATCCTTTTTACGTGAAAGTTTCTTTTTGATCAGGACAGCACCAAAAAGAAATAATGGATAGACGAAAACAATATAGAGAGCGCCCCTGGCGAAGTAGTCATTGAACATATTAATCTGGGCCCTGGTAAGCGGATAAAGCAGTGTCAAGAAAACGAATAGTAAGAGCATCCAGCTGACTTTCTGTTCTTTTTTATTGAAAATCCTTGAAATTCCCCGGGTTGCCGCCCACATATAGAGCATCAGGTTTGGCAGGATCAGCAGGACCCAAAAAGTGATTGCCACGTATTCAAAGCGTTCAATGAAGGGGAAGCGGACAATTTTAAAAAGTGATAGTGTACCCCAAATTGTACGCTCCAGCTGGCCGCCGCTGAAATAGGCTAGGGAGACTACCATTAGCGCAAGGTACAGGAGGGTCGTGAAACCAAGGCCATACTGCATATATTTGTGGACCCGGTCTTTTTCTTTTAAAAAGGGATAGATGACGTAAATAATCTCAAAGCCGATGACCGTGAATGTCATCTGCTTTGCCCCTCTCAGTATTTCAGTGATTTTTGCTTCGAACATGGGAAATAAGTAATCCCAATTAGTGAACTGGAAAGGGTAAGCGAGCAGCAGGATCAGCCATAAGGATAGGACGACACTGAAGAAGCTGACACCGACAACGGTCCGCAGCCCGCCATTCAACCCGTAGTAAACAAGATAAACAAGGGTCAGCGAAAGCAGCCAATTTGGGATTTCTGGGAAGACCCATGCCTGGATGACCTCGATATAATTCCGGACAATGACGTGGAAGCTTCCTAGAAAGTAGACAACAAACACAATATTGATCAGGTTTCCCAGCCATTTTCCCAGGAGGTCATATTGGATGCCATACAGATCTGTATTCTCATACAAACTTAATGTTTTCACCATAAAGAACCCAATGGTGGCCGTGGCTATCCCACTGAGAATGACGGAAACCCAGGCATCATGTCTTGCTTCCATATAGATGATCCGCTGGAAACCCTGGATGCCAACACCCAGCTGCATAGAATGGATCACGAAGAAGAGCAGGAAAGTATTGACCATGTTTTGGGGCTTAGGCTCGATGTGAACTCTCATTGATAACACCACAACTTATTCTTTGGTTTTTGATGCATTGTGTTTCAGCTTGTCTACTGGCCTTGCTTGCTCCGGACGGATGTTGTTCCACTTGATTGGGAGGCGAATGATGCTGTCGCGCCAATCAGCGAATCTCGGTGGATAAAATGGAGCCAAAAATGGAGTCCCGAGACTTGATTGGCGCAGCAGGTGGATCAGCAGGAAACAAAAGCCGAACATCAGCCCGTAAAAACCCCAAAACCCTGCCAAAATGATTAATGGAAAACGCAGGACCCTGATTACGTTGCCCATCATATAGTTGGGTGTCGTAAACGAAGCAAGGGCGCTCACGGCGATGATAATGATCAGGATATTGCTTGTAAATCCCGCTTCTACAGCTGCTGTCCCGACGACAATACCTCCAACGATACCCATCGTCTGACCGACCTTTGTCGGCAGCCGTGCTCCGGCTTCCCGCAACAGCTCAATCATGGTTTCGAGCAGTAAGGCCTCGATAATCGGCGGGAAGGGTACGCGTGATCTTGACTCGCCAAGCGGAATCAGCAGGGTTTGCGGGATAATTTCATAATGGAAAGTCAGAGCTGCAACATAGATCGCCGTGAAAAATATTGAAACTATCATCGAGAACACCCTCAAGACTCTGAGAAAAGTCGCAATTTGCCATCTGACACTTTCATCCTCCATGCTCTGGAAGAATTCGATAAAGGTCTGCGGCGCACCGATTACCTGGACACTGCCATCAACAAGAACCACCATTTTCCCGTTCAACAGCCATGCGCAAGCTCGGTCCGGCCTTTCTGTCATCAGCAGCTGTGGAAAAATGGCCATCGAATTATCTTCGATCAGCTGCACCAACATGGAGCTGTCGAGTATACCATCAACATCGATAGTTTGAATTCTCTCCCGCATCCGGTCCACCATATCTTCATCCGCAATTCCTTTCATATAAAGAAGCGCAATCCCTGATTGCGTTTGTTTTCCTAAAGAAAAACTCTCATTGCAAAGATTGGGGTTTGTGAGATAACGGCGGATCAGGGATATATTGGTCGCCAGACTCTCATTAAAGGCGATTTGCGGACCTAAAACCTGTGATTCATTTTCAGGGCGGGTCAATGATCTGTTTTCCTGCGTACCGACCATTGCGCTGATCACGATAGGGTGGCCTGGTGAATGGACCACGACAGCTCCTTTTAAAACCGCGTCAACCACATCATCGATATATTTATGTTTAGAAGTGCTAGAGACTGTAATGTGCTTAAGCGCTTCGTTTGGAGAAGCATTTGCGTCTTCAAGCCGAGTGAGTACATCTTGATTCAGCATCTTTTTATCTGTCAAAGTATCAAAGAACATTAAGGTGAAGCCATTCTGAAGTTCCTTGGTATTTAAATCAGCGCTATTATGAAGGCTGTCTTTCATTTTTTTGATGAAATCAGCCTGATCTACAGGGATTAATTCCTTATCGTCGAGGTTTTTTTGATTCATGCTTTTGTTTACTATGGTTTTCTTTTTCTTGAAAAACATCAAAAATCCCTCCGATGCAGTCATCTACTCAAAAGGTTTTGCTTTAATGGGAAAAATTATACTGCTGATAGTTTTCATGATTGCATGAAAAAAGAAGCTGACAGTTGTCAGCTTCCTAATTAAATGATACCTAGTGAATCAAGGAATACAATGATGATCACGACTGGGACAACAAATCTCATCACATTGTACCAGAGATTGAAGAGCCAGCTGCCGGCCTTTGATTGCTGCAGCAGCTCCTGCCGCAATACTTCTTTTTTGATTTTTAACGGTACGAAAATCGAAATCAGCAAGACTCCTAGCGGCATCAAAATGTTGCTGACAAGGAAATCGGCTGTGTCGAAGATATTTTTTCCAAAAACAGTCGCTTCCGCCAATGTCCCGAATGACAGGGCTGAAGGGATGCCAAGCAGGAAAATCAAACCGCCGGCAATCCAGGCAAATCTTGTGCGTTTCTTCGGATCGCCTTTCGCGAGTGTGGCAACGACAATTTCAAGCATCGAGAACGCCGAAGTCAGTGTCGCGAACAGGAATAAGGCCAGGAACAGCAGCAGGAACAGTTCGCCCAGGAACATTTTTTCAAAAACAGCTGGAAGGACGACGAACAGCAATCCCGGCCCTTCTGCCGGTTCAAATCCGAGGGAAAAAACCGCAGGGAAGATCGCCAGACCGGCTAGCAGTGCAATGAATAGGTTCATCCCGACAACCGATAGGGCCGGCTGGACAATGCTGCCCTTCTTCGGCAGGTATGAGCTGTAGGTAACCATAACGGATACGCCGACACTCAGGGAGAAAAATGATTGTCCCATCGCGAATAGGATGCTTTCCGATGTGATGCTTGAAAAATCGGGCGCAAGGAAAAATGTCACGCCATCAAGCGCGTTTTCCAGCGTCAGTGAGCGGATGATCAGGATGATGAAAAGCAGGAACAATGCAGGCATCAGGACTTTGCTTGCTTTTTCAATCCCGGATTGAACTCCTTTGGCGACGACAATGATCGTAATCAACAGGAAGGCAGCCTGGGCAGCGAGCACGCTCCATGGACTGCTGATCGTCTGTCCAAACAAGTCCCCATAATTTGTTCCATCTTCAATCACTCCGCCAGCCAGCCCTTTTATAAAATAAAGGCTGATCCAGCCGCCGACTACGCTGTAAAAGCTAAGCAGCACGAAGCTGGTGACAACACCGAGTATCCCGATTAAATACCATTTGCTTTTCGGCGCTATTTCCAGGTAGGCGCGAATCGCTTCCTTACCGGTGCTGCGGCCAATGACAAACTCCGCAAGCAATAAGGGCAACCCGATGAATAAGGAAAATATGATAAACATCAGGAAAAATGCCCCGCCGCCGCTCACTCCCGTTACATATGGCAGCTTCCAGATCGCTCCGATGCCAATCGCTGACCCTGCAGCGGCCAGTATGAATCCGATTTTCGATGACCATTGTTCTCTCTCCATGTTGAATTCTCCCTTTTTCTCTCTATTTCAGCTGATGAGGAATGAGGTTACGGCAAAATAAAAAGCCACGCCTCTATCCATCAATCTGGATAGGGACGTGGCTGAACACGCGGTACCACCCTATTTGGAAGCATGCTGCTTCCCGCTCAAGTTACTGGATAACGGCCAAAACCGTTCCTTTTTTTAGAGCTATTTTCGGTCAACACGAAAAACAGCTATTTTTAAAAGGAAAAGCTCCAAGAACGAAATTCACCAGGCCTTTGTATCAGTTTCCACCAACCACTGATTCTCTATTAACAGGGAGACCGGCTTAATAGACTCTCTTCAACGCTTCAACTTATTAAAATATATTACTTGAAATTATAGTGTGATAATGAAGGGGTGTCAAGGATATAAAATATATTGATTTTAGGCTATCCAAATATGGATATGGCCTTGCCTTGCAATAAATGTTCCTATAGAAAGTAATTGATAAATGTCCAGCCCATGGTGGTGAGTATAATTGTGAATCCAGAAGTATAGCAAAGCATATTCAAGGTCCTTTTTTTCCTGGCTGAGAGGTACTGTCTGTAGTCCAGGGCTCCCTCCGCAAATCGCAGCCCCAACTCATCCGGCTCTACAATAAATTGATTTCCTTCCTCGGTTTGTAGAATAAGATTTTTAATCAATGGAAGACTGCTTATGTCTTGAAGCTGGTCTCTTGAAGAAATCCCCTGATTGTAGTCAAGAAAAGTACCGCCGGTAAAATCAACCCGTACAATGGTGTACACTGGGCTCTTCTGTATTGATTCTAAAAAATGGTATGACTGGAGCTCGATTGCTTTATTTGATCCACACATATATTCGCCTCCCTGCCATCACTTTGCTTTTTATTATATGCTAAAAGTGTTTAGATGCACATCATACCTACTATCAGCTGCAGTTAGACGCTATGGGCAGTGCGAATTGACTGGGATGATGGGCTGAATTCGTTGATAAATTCATGCTTTTGTTAGTAGGGAGTTAATCATAATTAGTATCAATGCTATATCCATTGGTTTATAATGGGCAAAAAGATTTTAGGAGGGGACTTTAATGCTGACGTTAATCAAAAATGGAGACGTTTACGCACCAGATTACCTTGGAAAAAAAGATATATTGCTTGTTGATCGTAAAATTGGATTCATACAGGATGAAATTAGTGTTCCTGATGGGTTTGTGAAAATACAGGTTATAGATGCGACAGGGAAAAAGGTTGTACCTGGCTTCATCGATTCCCATGTCCATCTGATTGGAGGAGGCGGGGAAGGCGGGTTCCGAACGAGGACGCCGGAGATCCAGCTGACACAGGCAACGACTGCCGGGATTACGACGCTTGTCGGTGTGCTCGGCACCGACGGTACGACGCGGACGATGTCAAGCTTGATCGCCAAGGCGCGCGCGCTTGAGGAAGAAGGGATTACCACCTATGTACAGACAGGCTCCTATCAGGTCCCGGTCAAAACGCTGACCGGGAAAATCGAGGACGATATCATTTTAATCGATAAAATCATCGGGGCAGGGGAGATTGCGATTGCCGATCACCGCTCCTCGCAGCCGACTGCCGAAGAATTGGCAAAGATCGCTTCGGCAGCGCGGATTGGCGGGATGCTGGGCGGAAAAGCTGGCATCGTCAATGTCCATGTCGGTGACAGCTTTGACCATTTGAAGCTGATAGAGGAAGTAGTGGAGACTACGGATATCCCAATCAGGCAGTTTTACCCGACCCATATCAATCGTAACCCGCATCTGTTCGAGGCAGGAATCGATTATGCGAAAAAAGGCGGCTGGGTTGATTTTACAACCAGTTCGATCCCGAAGTTCCTGGAGGAGGGCGAAGTGAAGTGCAGCGTTGCGTTGAAACGCATGCTTGATGCCGGAGTAGAGATCGGGCAGATCACCTTCACCTCAGACGGTCAGGCGAGCCTGCCTGATTTTGATGAAAATGGTGAATTGATCGGTCTGCAGACTGGACAGGTTTCCTCTTTGTACGAAGCGGTCAAGGAAGCTATTTTATCCGAGGGGATTCCGCTCGAAGTGGCCATCCGAGTCATTACTGCCAATCCGGCAACAGTTCTAAAGCTATCGCAAAAAGGGCGTATTGAAACAGGTCGTGACGCAGACCTGGTGCTGCTGGATGAGAATCTTGAGGTTGACACTGTCATTGCGATGGGGCAGGTCATGGTGGAGAATAGAGTTCCGTTGGTGAAAGGGACATTTGAATAGACTTGTTAAACTCCAGGCCGATCCTTCATAGGTCGGGAGTTTTTACATTCTATGGATAAATGAGAGATTATTATGCTTTAATGAGAGATTATGATTCCTTTATGAGAGAATAAGGCGTTTTATTGAGAGATTATCCGTTTTGTTCGAGAGAATAATGTGATTCTTTGAGAGATTAATAATCCATAAGCGGATGATTTCCGGCTATTGTATGTGGAGGGTACTTACGACGCTGTAATAAGCGGAGGTATTCCGGTTATCTGGTAAAAATAAGACGAAATCCATATGTTTTGAGTGAATAACCGGAAAAAAGAGGCTGACTCAAAAGGTTGAATAAATTCGACCTGAGAGTCGCCTCTTTTACTTTTTATCCAATTTATGGGTTTGGATTTGAGGATTTATAAGGGAAAGAGGGATATTCCTCCCCTTAGTTACCCTAATTTTTGTTCGCTTTCCTTGTTGGCTGCCCACTTCAAAAGATTGTGTGCAGCGCAAATAAGACCCCAATCCGTGGTATTTTTGGAGAGGCCTCTTAACCCAAATCTTTTAAACCCTCGATTGTGTTTAATCTGCCCAAATACTGGCTCGACATCTATTTTTCTCTGCCTGTATCTTTGGCTTCCTTCTTCCGCAGCCAATCGTTCCCGAACTTCTTTTCGTTGTTGTTGGTTTTTCACTGAGACCTGTACGGTCTTTGTATCTTTGTCTTTGGCACAGGTTGTTTGGAATGGACAGTTCATACAATCGGTACAGCGGTACGTGCGCTTCACGGAATCGTAACCGTTGTCGGACTTTCTTTGACTCTCATACTGGAAAACCAGGCGTTTTCCGTTTGCACAAATCCATTCATCTAGCTCTTCGTCATACTCCATATTTTCAACTCGGCCAATTTGTTCCTTCCATGCCTTTGTCTGTTCCTTGTCAAAAGTATTGTATTTAATGTACGCTTCTATTTCCTGTTCTTCACAATGTGCATAGTTCTCTTCGCTTCCATAACCAGAGTCGGCAATAACGGCCTTTGGCTTCGGGCGGTTATGTTTTTCCAAAAGTTCAAGATGGGGAATCATGCATCCAGGATCTCCAGCCCGTTGATGGAGGCTGAAGTTGGTGATGAACTGATTTTCTGTTCCAATCTGAACATTATATCCAGGCTTTAACTGCCCGTTCATCATGTGGTCCTCTTTCATTCGCATAAAAGTGGCATCGGTATCCGTCTTAGAAAAGCTGTTTCTCTCTCCAAAAGTCTGTTTCTGAAGTTCATACTTCTGCTTTCGAGGTAGAAGGTCTTTTTCCAGTTGGCGCTTTGCCTTCTTTAAAGGTTTGTTTTTTGGATCCTGTTCCAGTCTCTCTTCCAGCTTTTTAATGGTTTCTTCAATTTTTGCAGAAGAGATGGGTGTCTCTTCGAGCTTTTCCTGAAAATCTTGTTCCCTTTCTGCTTCTTCATCTTCTTTGGTGATTTGTTCAATCCCAAAGACAATCTGGCGGAATTTCTCGTCCAACTTTTTATCGTATTTTTCAGTGGACTTCTTCCAAACAAAAGTATACTTGTTGGCGTTTGCCTCCAATTTGGTCCCATCCAGGAAATAGTCTTCTAGCTTCACAAGTCCTTCCTCCCGAAGGAGGTCGACTATGGAAAAGAACGTCTCATAGATGACATCTTTCATGCGTTCGGAACGGAAACGGTTGATGGTACGAAAATCAGGCTTCTGTTCGCCGGAGAGCCACATGAACATAATATTCTCTGTTAGCTGTTTCGCGATTTGTCGAGAGGAATAAATACGGTTGGCATATGCATAAAGAATGACTTTTAACATCATTTGAGGATGGTAAGGCGGCCGTCCTCCACCAGGATAAAGAGAGAGAAAGATATTGGGGTTCATCTGGTCGACGGCAAAATCAATCAATCGAACAAGGTGCTGTTGAGGAATCAAAACTTGAATGTCCATTGGAAGGGTCAATTGGTTTGTGTTATAATTTTTATACAAGAAAATCTCTCCTTTTGTATAGTTGGTTGTGGTGACTTAATTATAACAAAAGAGGTTTTTCTTGTATTTTTTTGCACAAAAAATGAATTTAGAAACCTGAGTTGATTGGAGTGGAAGGCGCGTAGACTCCTGCGGGCGCAGCTGGTCAGGTGAGACCCCGCAAGAGCGAAGCGATGAGGAGGCTCAGCGCCAGCCCCGCGGAAAGCGAAGCGCCTGGAACGGAAATCAACGGACCATTTTTACAAGTAGTCTCAAAAATAAAGAGGGTGCCCAAAAGTTTATACTTTTGGGACACCCTCTTTTCCAATTTAAGCGGATATCTACGCTTATTCAACAACCAGTCAAAAGAGAGTTATACAAATCAAAAAATCAAATACAAAATCCATCCGCCAACAGCTCCGGTGACAACAACAATCCACGGTGCAAGCTTCCAATACACGAGCATGCTGAACAGTACGGCAGCGAACACAAAATCAACAGGCTCAAGGATTGAACTTGTCCAGATCGGGTGGTAGAACGCGGCAATCAGGATTCCGACAACGGCTGCGTTGACGCCCATCAACGCACGGCTGATTTTGCTGTTTCTCCTTAATGCGTCCCAGAATGGCAAAGTTCCTAGAATCAGCAGGAATGCCGGCAAAAAGATTGCAACTGTCGCGAGCAGGCCGCCCTGCCAGCCGTTAATGATTGCGCCGATATAGGCGGCGAATGTAAACAATGGACCAGGAACCGCTTGGGCAGCTCCATATCCTGCCAGGAAGGCTTCTTCGCTCAGCCAGCCTGTCGGAACGAATTCGCGCTCAAGCAATGGCAGGACAACGTGACCGCCGCCAAACACGAGTGAGCCGGATCGGTAAAAGCTGTCGAACATCGCAATCCAGTTCAATGAAGTCGCTTCACGTAAAATCGGCAGGAGGATCAACAAGCCGAAAAACAATGCAAGGCTGATATAGCCCACACTTTTGGAGAGCGAAAAAGTCATCCTATCATCCTCTACGGCGGTGTGGGATTTAAAAAGTATGTATCCTAGTAATCCAGCGACGATAATGACGCCGATTTGCGTGAACGCCGTCTGCCATAGCAGCGTTGCAGCAAGTGCGAATAAAGCAATCGTCTTCCTAGGCAGGTCAGGAGTCAGTTTCTGCGCCATTCCGAGGATTGCATGGGCAACGACGGCAACCGCAACGATTTTCAAGCCATGGATCCAGCCTGCGTCAGCTACATCAAATCCTTGCAAAATGATGGCGAAAATAATCAATGCCAGAACCGAGGGCAAAGTGAATCCGAGGAAAGCGAACAGGCCGCCGAGCAATCCACCGCGCATCAGGCCAACGCCGATTCCGACTTGGCTGCTCGCAGGACCGGGCAGGAACTGGCATAATGCCACCAAATCGGCATAGCTTTTTTCATCCATCCACTTTCTGCGGCGGACATACTCTTCATGGAAGTATCCAAGATGGGCAACAGGTCCGCCGAATGATGTCAGGCCAAGCCTTGTCGAAACCATCAAAATTTCCAGCAGCGACTGGAAGGTAACTCTTTTTTTCTCTGTCATTTCTTATTCTCCTTCATAATTAATTGTAATCTCTCATTGAAAAAAGATTTATAGGCCAGCTGCAAATAGAGAATCACCGTCATTGATACACTTCCGACGATTCCAAGCATGATGGCGATCTGGTATTCTACCGCTACGATTGGCGAAGTCCCAGAGAGAATCTGCCCTGTCATCATCCCGGGCAAAAAGATGATCCCCATGCCGACCATTGAGTTAATCGTCGGCAGCATCGCAGCGTCAAAAGCCTGGTTGACCACTTGCTTTGCCGCCTTCTTCGGTGTTGCCCCGAGCATCAGAGCGCCCTCAATTTGAGCTTTGTTCGCCGCGAAGCCTGAAATCAGACTGTTCACGCCAAGGGACACACCTGTCATAGAGTTGCCGATGATCATCCCAGCAATCGGGATGAAGTAGCGTGGCTCGTACCATGGAGTGACATTGAGGACAACGAGAATGAAAAAGAACAGACTCGTCAAGATGCCGATTGCCATCGCGAAGGCAATATGCTTTTTCATCTCCCCGCCGAGCGGATGCTTCGTCCGCTTGTAGACATTATAAATCGCAAAAATCTGCATGATGGCAATGATCAGCAAGGTATAAAACGGACTCGGGTTATCAAACAGGTAGATCAGCAAATAACCGACGAGAATAAGCTGCAGCGACATCCGGGCAGTAGCCAGCAGGATTTCTTTTTCACGGGGAATCCCCCGGACCCTTACTATTACGATTAAAATCAGGATGAAAATATACGCAGCGGCGAGCTGCCAAAACGCCAGGTCCATTACGTTTTCCATCAGCATAGCCTCCCTTCAGAGTAGGAATTCATCCTTACAATCAGAAGGCGATCAACATAAGTGACTTATTAATCCGCCTTCCCACCGATTGAATAAGGCGACATATATATCGTATTCTCGGCGACCAGCTCTGCCAGCTCTTTCGAATGGGTGATCATGATGACCGATTTGGATTTCCTCCTGACATAATCACGGAATCTCATCAGCACGGTTTTTGCCGTTTCCTCATCCAGCGCAGAAGTCGGTTCGTCCAGCAAAAACACCTCAGGATCAAGCAGCATTGCCCTTGCCCAGGAAAGTCGCTGTTTCTCGCCTCCGGAAAGGTGCTCCGCATCCTCGTCCAGACGTTTATCAAGCAAAAACAGTTCAAGCAGTTCTTTCATTTCCTTGGCACAAGCCGGCTCTTTTTCGGAAAAAGAAAGGCCAATCTGCAGATTGTCTTCAATGCTTCCGTCAAAAATGACGGGAGACTGCGAAACCATGACGACGGATCTCCTGAGTTGAAGGGGATCCAAAGTGCTAATGGATATATTTTTAAAAAGAATTTCTCCCTGATTCGGGCTCGACAGATCGTTCAGTAATCTCAAGAGTGTTGATTTCCCGCTGCCGCTTGGTCCGATGATACAGGTAAATTGATTGGCCGGAATGGTCAACTCATCGATATGAAGTATACCGTCAACTTGTACATCCTTAAGTTCAAACAAACAGCTTCCCCCCCATGAATCCTGATTCACTCAAACTTAATCCTTGATTTCCCTGAACAGTTCATAAGCCTTTTTCCGGGCTTCCTCAAGTACGTTATTGCCTTTATCTGTTGTTCGGTAGTATTTCCGGATTTTCCCTTCAACATTTCTTTCTTCTTTTAAAAGAAGACCGTCCGATTCCATACTGTGGAGAATCGGGTAGAGAGTGCCTGCACTAATGGAATAGCCATGTTCCTTAAGCTCCTGAAGCATCCACAGCCCAAAAATCGGCTCTTCCTTCGCATGGTGCAAAATATGAATCTGAATGAAACCGAGAAAAAGTTTCCTGAGGACTTTATCCTCCATAAAAAATTCCTTCTTTCGTTGATATCGAAATTCAATAACGAAACTCGATATCATTTTATCGTATCTGAGAAATTAATCAACTATTTTACTTTATCTTGTCACTCTGCAAAAACAAAAAGTAAATTTTACTTCAGAGATTTGCAGATTTTATCGATTTCATTAAGTTGTAAAACCTCTCATCGAAATTTTTAACCTTGTGATGAAGTTAACATTTCCAATGGGATTAAACGGATTATCATGACGGTAGATTTCCATAAAGGAGGGCTCATGATGAGTTGTTTAAACGTAAAATTGATGAGTGTTATTGCATCTGTAGGTATTGTTCTGGCGGGGTGCGGAACAGATGCCACTACCAAGGTTGAGGAGAAGCCGGAAGTAAAGGCGGCCAAACAGGAACAAACTTTAGAAAAATTTTATTTTACCGCAAATGAGGGCGGGACAATCAGCAAGATCAATGTAAAAGATAATAAAGTGACTGAAACCATCCAGGCTGATGGAGTTGTTCACAATATCCAGCTGTCGCCTGACGGCAAAGTGGTTGCGGCTACTCTTGTTCCGGAGAGCGGTCACGGACATGGTAGCCACGGAGACGAAGCTTCAGGAAAAGTGCTATTCTATGATGCCAATACAAATGACCTTTTAAAAGAAGTGGAAGTAGGCAATCATCCTGCACATGTTGTGTATACAGGAGATGGAAAGTACGTACTCGTTACGAATAACGAAGATGACACAGTTTCGGTCATTAACGCTAGAACATATGAAGTGGTCAAAACCATTCCAACTGGCAAAGGCCCCCATGGATTCAGAATATCTGCGGACAGCAAATTTGCCTATATCGCTAATATGGGTGAGGATACGGTAAGTGCGATTAATTTGGAAACATTCGCAGAAGAAAGAATAAAAACAGGCAATACACCTGTTACAACAGGAGTAACCAAGGACGGGAAGACCCTGGCGGTAACCCTTTTCTCAGAAAACTCACTGGCCATAGTTGATCTGGAAACAAAGCAAGTGGTCAAGGTAGAAGTTGGTACAGGCCCGGCACAAGTCTATATAGGGCCGGACAGCAAATATGCGTATGTCGCCAACCAGGGCACCGAGGAAACACCATCAAATTCAATGTCCATAGTTAATCTTGAGACGAAGACGGTAGTCGATGAAATCTTGACGGGGAATGGGGCGCATGGTGTGACAGTAAGTGGTGACGGGAAATTTGCCTATGTAACCAATATGTTTGATAACACAGTCAGCATCATTGATCTTGAAAGCAAGCGAGTAGATACAATTGATGTTGGAGAAATACCTAATGGAATCACGGTGATGGACTAACTGTATATTCATTTTCAAAAAATCCACACATTTTCCACTTTTTCAAGGTATGATGGAAATAAATTTACCTCATGACCAGGGTGAAGGAGGATGGAATGTAAGTGGAAGCCACAGAAAAAACAATAAAGCTGGCTGTTAATGGAGGCATCGATTTCGGCTCCAAGCTAAATGCCAGGCAGCTGCTAGTCCTGGCAAAATACCTGGAAGACGACCAGGAACTAGAGCTGACAACGTTTCAGCAGCTGTATATTGAAATACCGGAAAGCCAAAAAGATGAAGCAATCGCAGAATTTGAAATGGCAGGACTCAGCTGTTATCCAGTAGGGAGTTTCGTGAAAAGTCTCCGCACGTGCAATTTTTGCAAAGGAGCGGAGGAGGAAGGGATGCCGGTCGCAATCGAACTCAACAAAAGGATTGCCGGCAAACCTGTTCCTTTTACCCTGAAACCGGCCTATACCGGCTGCCCGGTTGGCTGCGGTGAACCGCTGATCAACGATATCGGCATTATGAAAGTGAAGGAAGGCTACAATCTGTATGCCGGTGGTAAATCGAAGGGCCAGGACGCTGCCGCTGGAACCCTGTTATTTGAACAGCTGACGCCCGATGAACTTTATCAAAAGGTAGATAGACTGATTGAAATCTATAGTGAATACGGGAAAAAGCGAGAGCAAATGCACAAATTTATCAACCGAGTTGGGAAAGAGCAGCTCATGGAACATTTGAGTTAGATTCGTTTAAAATCCAGCATAAGTCTCCCAGGCTTATGCTATTTTTACGCAAAAAAAGCCCCGGTAAAAAACGGAGCTCACATTTATTCAACATTAAACTGTCCCATCATCCCGGCGTCTTCATGCTCAAGGATATGACAGTGGTACATGAATAATCCTTTATGGTCGAATGTCGCGATTGCCCGCACTTTCTCTCCTGGCTCAACCAGAATCGTATCCTTCCAGCCTCGTTCGTTGGCAGGCGGGGGATTGCCGTCCCTGTCGAGAATCAGGAATTGGGTGCCGTGTCCGTGGAATGGATGGGCCATGCCCATGTTATTGCCCATCATTCCCATTCCCTCGTTTGAAATTTCCCAGATCTCTGTATCATGGAGCTTGAGCTGTTCGTCAATCCTGTCCATGTCCATCTGCTTGCCGTTGATGGTGACGTTTCGGCCCATTCCTGACATTACAAACTCCCTCGTCCTCGAGGCCATTGACTCATCGACGTCGGGAATGTCAACCAATTGGGAAGGGATTTCCTCTGGCCCTTTTTCCTCACCGGTCACAACAAACTTCATGAATGGCATACCCTGGTCCTTCAGTTCTACACTTTCACCCTTTTCATAATCGGAAAAATCGACGATCAGTTCCGCGCGCTCAGCAGAACTCAAAACAATGCTTTTCATCTTTACCGGCTCTTCCAAAAGCCCGCCATCTGTCCCAACCTGGTAAAATTCATGTCCGTTGCTCAAAGCGAATTGGTAGATCCGTGCATTCGAGCCATTCAACAGCCGGAAGCGAACCTTGCCTTTCGGAACCTCGACATACGGATTGATGGCTCCGTTGACCATGATGGTGTCACCCTGAAGGCCCATCATTACATCGTGCATACTCAGATCATATTCAAACTGGCCATTTTCATCGAGCTGCTTATCCTGGACTATGAGCGGAATATCATTCACGCCATATTCGTCAGGCAAATCCAGCTTTTCGCTTTCTTCGTCATCGATTAAAAATAAACCGGCTAGGCCTTTGTATACATGTTCACCTGTTTTATGGAGGAGGTGAGGGTGGTACCATAATGTCGCAGCGTTTTGCTCAATCGTAAATTCTGGATTCCATGTAGTATCCGGCTGGATCCCCGTATGCGGCCCGCCATCATTCTCGCCATCCACTTCCAGCCCATGCCAGTGGAGCGTCGTAGCTTCATCCAACTCATTTTTCACCTTAACAGAGACATCATCACCCTTCTTTACCCGAATGACCGGCCCTAAGTAATCTCCATTGTAGCCGAATGTATCTGTTGCTTTACCTTCTAAAAATTCCATTGATCCTTTTTGGGCAACTAGAGTGAATTCTGCTTTGTCAGGGTCGGGGTTCTCATCTTCAAGAATTGGAGGAATCGGCAGAGGTTTAACGCCCTCTTCAATGGAGTCATTCTTCATATCCTCAACAGAATCAGAGCCTCCGCCCATCATTCCGCCATTTCCCATGCCGCCGCCTTTCATCATGCCACCACCCTGGCCGGGCATATTTCCTCCCATACCGCCCATGCTTCTCATGAAAAACCAGCCGCCGGCTACAATTAAAACCAGGATAATAAATGCTGATATGACAATCCTTTTCAATTTTTGCGCCTCCTTTAATGCCTATATTATTTTTCCTGATTTTGATCTAACTATATTCCATATACCTCACCCAGTATTTTTTACACTCTTATGTTGTACCAGCTAAATATGCATTTTTTGTGGAGAAGTGCTGCGTGCTTCACAGCATGAGAACTTAGAATAGTTGGGACTGATTAAACAATATCAACGCCATAAATGAATCCTCGACTGTTTCAAATTAAATGGTTAAGATGCTACACGATGGACAAAGTAAGAGTTGAGAAATTGAATTTTTTCATAAGGATGTTACTATGGCTCTCTCGATTTATATCACGATAACCATTTTGCTGCTCCATTTCGCTTATTATGTGCAGAAACCGCTGAACTTCCTGCAGAATGCACTGATATTCATGGTGATTGCCATCATTACGCGCCAGTGCGTGACGCTTATGGCGCTGGAATGGCATTTTTTTAAAATGACTGAGGATCATGGGCTGTTCATTTGTTTGCTTCTTTGCAGGGATATCCTGACACCGATGGTCACCGTGCTTTTTGTGAATTATTATGTGCGTGCCAAAACGCCATTCTATAAAATGGCAGCTTTCTTGATTTCACTGGGAGTCCTGCTTGCCGCGCATGAGCTGGCTGTGCAATTTCATATCCTGACCTATCTCAAGTGGAATTTTTTCTATACGGCATTATTAAAATGCCGGTTTCCTGCTTTTAGCGGTTGGTGTCTTAAAGCTGGCAACATTTTTACAAACATTGGAGAGTCGCCAAAATGAAAGTGTATGATACTGCGTTCAATGCAAATGAATGGTTTGTGATCATCAGCATGATCGTCATGAACCTGGCTATATGGTTCGTCCCAAAACTCTTCAGCAAGCTGGAGAGCGTCGGTTACTATATTTTCGGCATCTATATCGGCTTGTTTTACGATCATACCCTCTCAATAAAGCCCTGGGACTTTTATGACGTCAACGATAACTCGTCATATCAGTTCATCGATTTCATGAGTTATATCATGTATGGTCCATATGGCTATTTCTTTCTTTATTTTTACGCAAAATGGAACATCAATAAGCTCAGAATCATTCCCTACATCCTAATCTGGTCGGCGATCTCGATGCTGCTGGAGTGGATCGGGCTCAAGGTTGGCCTGTTCCATTTTGACAAAGGCTATAAAATGCACTGGTCTTTCCCGATCTATCTGCTTTCCCAGACGATGATTATTCTCTTCTACCACTTAAGCACCATATATGAAAAAACTGGAAATGAGAAGAGAAGTGAATTATAATTTGAAGGACTAATGTTAGAGGGGATTCGTCATGTTGAAAAGCAGTGCAATGCGCTTCATAACACTTGTTTTGCAGTACATAGCAGGGGTATTTTTGTTCATTGTCATTGGAAGCCTTCCCGTCCTCTTAAGAAATCTGACATTTGACACGGAGGGCTATTTTAACAGTGTGAAGGACTTAACCGTTAAAATTTTCACATTAAGCAATTTGACTTATGATGGCCAGCACGAAATGCTGCCGGCGGTGATGGACCGTTTCTTCTATTCGATGAAGACATTGGGCATGGCTCTGTTTGCGGCTACAGCCATGTCGTTCCTGCTGTCCTATTTAATTGTGCTCTTTTTTGAAAAGAAAAAAGACTATATTTTAAGCTTCATAGAAATTATCCGCTCCATCCCTGATGTGCTTTGGATGTTCCTGCTGCAGGCTGGAGTGATCTGGCTTTTAAAGACCTTCGGAGTCAAATTCATTCAGACAACCTCTCTCGGAAGCGATAACCAGGCAGTCCTGCTTCCGCTTATCAGCCTGAGTTTGCCGATTTTCCTGTTTTTGGCGCAGGTTATCGTCCTGAAGATTTTCGAAGAGCTGGATAAGCCGTACATTATTTTGGCTAAAGCAAAAGGCCTGTCCTATTTTTACATGCTGAATGTCCACGTGGTCCGCAATATCAGACAGGACCTGCTGGGACACTTCAAGACCATCATCTGGATGATGCTCTCCACGCTGGTCATGGTCGAATACATATTTAATCTTGATGGTTTGATGAAATTCAATATCGTGTATGTTTCCGTCGAGCTGTTCGTGTTCAGTTGTATCCTGTTTTTTACGCCGTTCTTCCTGATTTACAGACTAATAGAGTTTAGAAGGTTATCGATATGATCAGATTGCTGAAGACGAAAAAGTTCATATTTGGGGCGGGATTCCTGATTATCCTGCTGTCACTGAGCGTTTTGAACACCGTAGTGAATGACGGGAAAATAAGGCAGATTCCTTACGTTTACAACGAGGATGGCTCTCTGGAAAAAGCCCCACCGTACCCGCCGTTCGATGTCTTTCTGTTTGGCTCGGATATGTATGGCTATGATATGCTTCACACCGTGATCGAAGGAGCGAAATATTCGATAGGCATCGTCCTGGTCGTCGCTTTGTTAAGGATGATCTTATCAATTGTATTGAGTTATTTTCTATTCAGGGTGCCAAACCGGATCTTCAATTGGATAAAAGCAGTCTCTGAACCATTATCCTTTTTCCCGCAGACACTGATTACCTATTTCCTGCTGGCCACGGTCGTCATGTATACAATCCATGGCTTCCATCATCCTTTATGGGTCAGGGTGGTCTATGAGTTTATCATTCTCATCCTTATCGCTCTGCCATCCTTGACCGTCCAGTTGATACAACAGAAACGCAGTGTGTGGAAAGAAGAATTCATTGAATCGGCGATTACTCTTGGGGGAAGCAAGCGCCATATCTATTTCAAGCACGTCCTTCCACAGCTTTACGAGGAATGGGTTCTAATGTTCGGCCAGCAGTTTTTGCAGGTGCTGACGCTGCTTGTGCATCTTGGCGTCATGCTCGTCCTGTTTGGCGGCACGATTACGGGGGAGGGTCCACCATCATCGGTTACCCATGAATGGTCTGGGCTGATCGGCCTCAACAAACGCTTCATGCTTGCTTATGAATGGATTGTTTATGTGCCAATTCTGTTTTTCGCCATGACAGCCCTGAGCGTGGCGATGATCAACAAGGCTTTGAGCGACTTTTTCAAGGATAAGGACATGGTGAGGAAGAATAGAGAGGTTTAATACTTTTGTACTATTGGAGTAAAGTAATCCCCCAGATACTTTACTATAATGTTTTTTTAAATAGTCGAGATGAGAACAGGCTGACTCCAGCCTGTTCTTTTTTTGGGATAATTTTCAATCTATAAACATACCATCATTGGTATTCTTTTGGGGGTGGAGGTATGGTCTAATAAGACAAGTAAAAATTTTATTTTGGATAGAAGGATGGTTGAGGTCTCGATGAAATACTCACCTGAAGATTTACAAATGATCAAAGACCAGCTAGGCAGCCAATCATTAACGACCATTGCCCGAAAGCTGAATCGAAGTATAACGGCCCTTGAAGTGAAAATCACCAGAATGGGTCTCTCCCATACGAAATCTTGCACAGGAATGCTGACCGCTGGCGAACTGGCTAAAATCCTCAAGGTTGACCGAAACACCGTTTTGCAGTGGCTCCTTAACCATGAATTGGGCTATCATCAGCGGATTACCCGGAATAAAAAAAGATTTACGTTTATCAACATAGATGAATTTTGGACATGGGCAGAAAAAAACAGGCATAAAATCGACTTTTCCAAGCTTGAGCCTGATGCGCTGCCGCCTGAACCAGAATGGGTCACAAAAGAACGCACCATAGCACGGCAAACCACGAATTATAAAGCATGGACCACGCATGAAGAGAAGCAGGTCCTGGAATGGTACTGCTGCGGAAAAACACTTTCCGAAATCTCTGAGATGCTTGGACGGACACGAGAGTCCATCCGAAAGAAAATCAAACGCCTCACTGAATAAACTTCTATTAGAAAAGCCTACAATTTATGGTAATTACTATTTACCCTTGTAATACTTGTAAAATAATAGTATATTTTTCCTACAATAATACTGTTTAATATTTACAGATTTGTTCTATGTCCCCGGGAGGATTGTATATGGATATTTATGTTGCCAGGCAGCCTATATTCGATATGAATGAGAAGACTGTTGCTTATGAATTATTATATAGGAACAGCTCGGTCAATAATTATCAGCATACTGATGGGGACCAGGCCACAACAGATGTGATTGTAAATAGTTTTTTGAATATCGGTGTCAAAGACTTATCAAATGGCAAGCCTTGTTTTATTAATTTTACTGAAAAACTATTGAAACTAGGTGTTCCTTCCTATTTTAATCCATTATCGATCGTCGTGGAGATTCTCGAGACAGTAGAACTTAATGAAGATATTCTGGGAATCTGCAAAGAGCTGAAGGCACATGGATATACAATCGCGCTTGACGATTTTTTTGTTTCGCAGTGGAACGAATTGACGGTCCAGCTATTGGATTATATTGATATCATCAAGATTGATTTCCGTTCGACGAACCGAGCGGACAGGCAGGAAATGATTCGTTTTATCAGTGACCGGGACATTAAGTTCCTTGCCGAAAAAGTTGAAACGATTGAAGAATACTTAGAGGCGAAAGAAGACGGCTTTGTCTACTTTCAGGGGTTTTACTTCAGCAAACCAGTCATCCTGAACAGTTATGATATTCCATCATACTATCATTCATATTTTCAGATTTTAAAAGAAATCGACAGTCCTGAGCCCGATCTTGAGAAGATTAAAGATGTGATCGAAAAGGATATCTCACTTTCCTATAAACTGCTGAGACTTATCAATAATCCGGTTTTCAGGCCAAGGAATGAGGTTTCTTCTATAAAACAAGCAATCATTCTATTAGGGCTGAATGAAATCAAAAAATGGATTTATGTTCTGGCAATCCGAGGAGCAGATAAAGGCTCAGGCGGTTCAAAGGAACGGGAAATCATTGAACTGTCACTTAAGCGCGGGAAGCTGGGGGAATTGATCGGCAGGAAGGTCGGCAGAGAAGTGCTGGCATCAAAATACTTCCTTCTCGGAATGTTCTCTTTGATGGATTCCTTATTGCACCATCCGATGGAAGAACTCCTTGAAGACCTGCCTCTGAGCAATGAGATTAAGGCTGGGTTATCGGGTGAAAAGAACGACGAATACATGATGCTTCAATTTTTAAAAGAGATCGAACTCGCTTTTCATGAAGATCTCGACTTGACATTCAATCCTACCAAAATGACAATGGAGGAACTGTTCAGGCTCTATGGTGAGGCGAGTGAGTGGGCTACAAAGGTTTTAAGTGAAGTGAATACTTTACATTGAGCATGCACCTGCATGCTTTTCTTTATGCTGCTATATGAATCGGGTAAAATAGATGGCCGCTTCATATATAATAAAAGCGCGATAAGCCTTAGATGAGGAAGATTCTTGTATCCAGCCGCCAAAAAAGTTATATTTTTAATAGGTTATTTAAAATTATCGCTATTTCTCTGAATGAGGTGTTTAATCCATTGGTGCTGAAATATTTGTCCGCACTGTTACTGCCTGGTTTCATGGTTGTTTTTTTTACCAGGGTTGCCTATAACCACATCCTTGCGCTTGTGCTGACGGTCGCTTTGATTGCGGCTTCTGTTTATAAAGGGTACACAGATTCTTTCCTGCTGATTGTCATCGATGCTTTTTCATTGACGCTGGGCTTTTTTCTGGCAAACCAGATGATGAAGCGCAACAAAAAGTAGTCATAAATTTAAAGTAAGCCTGTCGAATTCTGTTCGGCAGGTTTTTCTTGTTTTACAAGGGGTTAAGCTGATTCATTCAAACGTTTGATTAACGACCATTCGACTTGCTACTACAATTTTGTTAAAAACTAAGATGAAAATTCGAATGTTTGTTCGCTTTTTGTTGGTTTGTTTTACCTTCTTTGTGGTAGAATGAGGATATGACTTTTTGACAGCTATGTAAGGCTTATATAGATGAGATTCTTTTCGAGATAGTTCTTGAATCAATGGAATTCATTAAGTGAATTGTTTACGAAAAGAGCCTAGAAATTTCACATTACAGGAGGCTTTTCTGTGAAGGATCAATTTGAATTAGTCTCGAAATATTCTCCGCAGGGGGACCAGCCTGCGGCCATTAAAGAACTGGTGCAGGGAATACGCAATAACAAGAAGCATCAGACCCTTCTCGGCGCGACTGGAACAGGGAAGACGTTCACGATTTCTAATGTGATCAAGGAAGTGAACAAGCCGACGCTTGTCATCGCCCACAATAAAACTCTTGCAGGCCAGCTCTACAGCGAGTTCAAGGAATTTTTCCCGAACAATGCGGTTGAGTATTTCGTCAGTTACTATGATTATTATCAGCCAGAGGCTTATGTGCCGCAGACGGATACGTTCATTGAGAAGGACGCGAGCATCAATGATGAAATTGACAAGCTGCGTCACTCAGCTACTTCCTCATTATTTGAGCGCAAAGATGTCATCATCATTGCCAGTGTTTCCTGTATCTATGGCCTCGGTAATCCAGATGAATACCGGGACATGGTCGTGTCACTCAGGACAGGTATGGATATTGAGCGGAACAAGCTGCTCCACAAGTTGGTGGATATCCAGTATGAACGGAATGATATTGACTTCAAGCGCGGGACGTTCCGTGTCCGCGGCGATGTTGTCGAGATTTTTCCGGCATCCCGTGATGAACACTGCATGAGGGTCGAGTTTTTTGGCGATGAGATTGACCGGATTCGTGAGGTCGATGCGCTGACTGGCGAGATCATTGGCGAACGTGACCATGTCGCAATCTTCCCGGCGTCTCACTTCGTTACCCGCGAAGAAAAATTGAGGGTAGCCATCGAGAACATTGAAAAAGAATTGGAAGAACGCCTTGAGGTGCTTCGTGCCGAGGAAAAACTTCTTGAGGCCCAAAGGCTCGAGCAGCGGACAAGATATGACCTTGAGATGATGCGTGAGATGGGCTTCTGCTCCGGCATCGAAAACTATTCACGTCACCTGACGTTGAGGCCGGCTGGTGCGACTCCATATACATTACTCGATTACTTCCCTGATGACTTTTTGATTGTCGTCGATGAGTCGCATGTTACATTGCCGCAAATACGGGGAATGTTTAATGGTGACCAGGCACGTAAACAAGTGCTGGTTGATCATGGTTTCCGCCTGCCGTCAGCGATGGATAATCGCCCGCTGACATTTGCTGAATTCGAAAAACATGTCAAACAGGCGGTTTTCGTATCGGCAACTCCAGGTCCGTACGAGCTTGAGCATACGCCGGAAATGGTACAGCAGATCATCCGACCGACAGGACTGCTTGATCCGACGATCGATGTAAGGCCGATCGAGGGCCAGATTGATGACCTGATCGGTGAAATCCAGGAGCGTACGAAGCGGAATGAGCGCGTGCTCGTAACGACCTTGACGAAAAAGATGTCCGAGGATCTGACCGATTACCTGAAGGAAATCGGCATCAAGGTCCAGTACCTGCACTCTGAGATCAAGACGCTCGAGCGCATCGAGATCATCCGCGAGCTGCGACTTGGAAAATATGATGTGCTTATCGGAATCAACCTGTTAAGGGAAGGCCTTGATATACCAGAGGTATCCCTTGTCACCATTCTCGATGCTGATAAGGAAGGCTTCCTTCGTTCCGAAAGGTCGCTGATCCAGACGATCGGCCGTGCAGCGAGGAACTCGAATGGACATGTCATCATGTATGCAGACAAAATGACGGATTCGATGGAAAAGGCGATCAGCGAGACGAAGCGCCGCCGTGCCATCCAGGAAGAATACAATGAAAAGCATGGCATCACGCCGCAGACGATCCAGAAGGCTATCCGCGATGTGATCCGGGCAACGATTGCTGCCGAGGAGCAGGAAGAGTACAGCCCGGCAGAAGGCCTGAAGAAATTGACGAAGAAAGATCGCGAACAAGTGATTTTAAATATGGAAAAAGAAATGAAGGAAGCGGCAAAGGCCCTCAACTTCGAACGGGCAGCCGAGCTGCGTGACCTCATTCTTGAGTTAAAAGCGGAAGGATGACGATAATATGGCTATGGATAAACTGATTGTCAAAGGCGCCAGGGCCCATAATTTAAAAAATATAGATGTCACCATTCCGAGAGACAAGCTTGTTGTTCTGACAGGGCTTTCTGGTTCAGGAAAGTCCTCGCTTGCATTCGACACCATTTATGCTGAGGGACAGCGCCGTTATGTAGAATCTTTGTCTGCCTATGCGCGCCAGTTCCTCGGTCAAATGGACAAGCCGGATGTTGACTCGATCGAAGGATTGTCTCCGGCGATTTCCATCGACCAAAAAACGACGAGCCGTAATCCCCGTTCAACAGTAGGAACGGTGACCGAGATTTACGATTATTTACGACTGCTTTTCGCCAGGGTTGGCCGTCCAACCTGTCCGGTTCACAATATCGAAATCTCATCACAAACAATCGAGCAGATGGTTGACCGCGTGCTCGAATATCCCGAAAGGACAAAGCTGCAGATCCTTGCTCCGCTTGTTTCCGGCAGGAAGGGTACTCATGTCAAAGTCCTTGAAGATGTGAAAAAGCAAGGCTATGTCCGTGTACGTATTGACGGTGAGATGCATGACCTTGGAGACGAAATCGAGCTCGAGAAAAACAAGAAGCATTCAATTGAAGTCGTCATCGACCGGATCGTCGTCAAGGAGGGAATTGCTGCCCGCCTTGCGGATTCTTTGGAAGCTGCACTGAAGCTTGGCGACGGTAATGTCCTGATTGACGTGATCGGCGAGGAAGAATTGATGTTCAGCGAGAACCACGCCTGCCCGATCTGCGGATTCTCGATTGGCGAGCTAGAGCCCCGCATGTTCTCATTCAACAGCCCTTTTGGTGCCTGCCCTGAATGTGACGGGCTCGGTGCGAAGCTGGAGGTTGACGTGGATTTGGTCGTCCCAAACAAGGAGCTTTCATTGAAGCAGCATGCGATTGCTCCATGGGAACCAACAAGCTCACAGTATTACCCACAGCTGCTTGAAGCAGTCTGCAATCATTATGGAATCGATATGAACGTACCGGTGAAAGACCTGCCAGATCATGAGCTGGACAAGATTCTTTACGGTTCAGAAAAAGACCGGATTTATTTCCGTTATGAAAATGACTGGGGCCAGGTCCGTGAGAACTATATTGTTTTTGAGGGCGTCTTGAAAAATATCGAGCGCCGCTATAAGGAAACAGGCTCTGATTATATCCGTGAGCAGATGGAAAAATATATGGGCGAACATGCCTGCCCAACCTGTAAAGGTTACAGGCTCAAGCGTGAAACGCTGGCTGTTCTTGTGGATGGCCGCCATATCGGTGAAGTGACGGCGCTATCGGTCGAGGAAGCGCACCAATTTTTCCAAAGTCTTGAGCTTTCGGAAAAAGAAATGAAGATTGCTAATATGATTTTCCGCGAGATTACGGAACGTCTTGGCTTCTTGATCAATGTCGGTTTGGATTATCTGACGATGAGCAGGTCGGCTGGGACGCTTTCCGGCGGAGAAGCACAGCGTATCAGGCTTGCAACCCAGATTGGCTCTCGACTCACGGGTGTCCTGTATATTCTCGATGAGCCTTCCATCGGTTTGCATCAGCGCGACAATGACAGACTGATCGATACGCTGAAAAACATGCGCGATATCGGCAATACGCTGATTGTCGTCGAGCATGATGAAGACACGATGCTTGCAGCGGACCATCTGATCGATATCGGTCCTGGAGCGGGTGTACATGGCGGTGAAATCATATCGCAGGGAACGCCTGCAGAAGTCATGGATGATCCGAATTCACTGACAGGTAAGTACCTTTCTGGTAAAAAGTTCATCCCGCTGCCGATTGAGCGCCGAAAGCCGGATGGCCGTTTTATCGAAATCAAGGGTGCAAAGGAAAACAACCTTAAAAATGTCAATGTGAAGTTCCCGCTTGGAACCTTCATGGCTGTAACAGGTGTTTCCGGTTCTGGTAAAAGTACGCTGATCAATGAAATCCTGCACAAATCACTGGCGATGCAGCTTCATCGTGCAAAAAGCAAGCCAGGCGAGTTCAGGGAGATCAAAGGTGTCGAGCACCTCGATAAGGTCATCGATATTGACCAGTCGCCAATCGGACGTACGCCAAGATCCAACCCTGCAACCTACACGGGAGTGTTCGATGATATCCGTGATGTCTTTGCTTCGACGAATGAAGCGAAGGTCCGCGGCTATAAGAAAGGCCGCTTCAGCTTCAACGTTAAAGGTGGACGCTGTGAAGCCTGCCGAGGCGACGGTATCATCAAGATCGAAATGCACTTCCTGCCTGATGTGTACGTGCCATGCGAAGTCTGTCACGGCAAACGATACAACCGCGAGACATTGGAAGTGAAATATAAAGGGAAGAATATTTCCGATATCCTTGATATGACCGTTGAAGCAGCGGTGGAATTCTTCGCGAACATTCCGAAGATCGCCCGCAAGCTGCAGACGATTTATGATGTCGGCCTTGGCTATATCACTCTCGGCCAGCCGGCGACGACCCTTTCCGGCGGGGAAGCGCAGCGGGTCAAGCTGGCATCCGAGCTTCACCGACGTTCCACCGGCCGTTCGCTGTATATCCTGGATGAACCGACGACTGGCTTACATGTCGATGACATTTCGCGCCTGCTTATCGTCCTCCAGCGACTCGTTGAAAATGGCGACACCGTGCTGGTGATTGAGCACAATCTCGATGTCATCAAAGCTGCGGACTATATCGTCGACCTCGGACCTGAAGGCGGTGACCGCGGCGGCACAATCGTCGCCACCGGAACACCAGAAAAGATTGCCGAAGTGGAAGAATCCTATACCGGCAAATACCTGAAACCGGTACTGGAACGCGATAGGCTGCGGATGAAAGAACAGATTGAGGAAAAAGAAAAAAGCACAAGCAATGCTTAATAGAATTTTTCGCCCTTCCAATTATGGAAGGGTTTTTTGCTGTATTGGGAAGAATTTGTTTTTTTTCCAAAATTAGGATGTCGGTTCAATTATTCATGATTTCCGTGCAATTATGGCCGGTAAGCATGCAATTATCACCTATCTTTGTGCAATTACGATGATTTTCCGCGCAATTAAGCATGTCGAGTAAGAGAATAATTTTTCCAGTTAAAGAAATAAGCGAAATATCCTGCAAAAACCACTCAAGCAGAACGAAATCTACAAGGAAATCCCCTATAAAAGGCATTCACACAAGTTTCACTAGCCGATATACGTATTTAACAAGGGATAAATCACAATATGTCGAACTATTTTCATAAAGATATGAAACTTCCAGGATTCCGGAGCGTATTAATTTCTAAGGAGATGAAGAGGATGGATACGAAAAGGATTCTGTCTGCTTTGTGCTATTTCAGTGTTATGTTTGCCGGGATTTTGTTTCCGCTTGTAGCTTATTTGGCTTCCGAGGATGAGGATGTAAAGTTTCATGCGAAGAAGGCACTGCTGTCACATCTTATTCCGTTGATTCCGCTGCCGCTTATTTTGATTGCAGCTATAATCGATTTTACAGGAGGGACCGGGGGATTCCCTCTGCTAATGTTCAGCAGCGCTATTTTAATGGTCATACTGAGTCTGATCGTGTTGATCTGGAATCTGGTCAAAGGGATAAAAGTGCTTAATATAAATTGAGGGGGATGGAAATGATGAAGGAAGAACGTAAAAGGATTCTTAAATTAGTTGAGGAAGGGAAAATGACGGTTGATGAAGCTTTATTCCTGATTGAGCAAATGGAGCAGGGTAACGCGCAAAGCCAATCAACTGCATTGTCAACGGATGTAAAATTTGAAGAAAGCCAAAAGGAAGAGTTCAAGAAGGAAGACTTCAATACTTATAAATTCAATTCTGTAAAAGACAAGGTGCTGGACTTTGTCGATTCAGCATTCAAAAAAATAAAGGATTTCGATTTGGATCTAAATTTTGGCCAGTCTGTCGATATCACGCATATTTTCCAGCAGGGCGATGCTTATCTGAATCAGGTGGATATTGATATGGCAAATGGATCTGTAAAGGTTGTGCCATGGGAGCAAAAAGATGTACGTATCGAGTGCAGCGCAAAAGTATACCGAGTCGAAAACCAGGATGAGGCACGCAGGAAGTTTTTAGAGGACGCGATTTTCACGATTGAAAACCAGAAGCTCCGTTTCTCGGTCCAGCAGAAGTGGATGAAGGTAGATGCGGTCATCCATATCCCGAAAGAAGAATATGAAACGGTTCGAATTCGTCTGTTTAATGGCTCCATCGAAGGTGAAAACTTAACAGTAAAGGACTGCCGCGCAAAAACTGCGAACGGCAAAGTCTTGCTTGGGAATCTCGAGTGCGGCAAGCTCGAGACAGAAACTGCAAATGGACAAATCACAGTCGCCAGGAGCGCAATCAAGGAGCTTGAAGTTGAAACGATCAATGGCGCCATCAAAGCGGATGGCTTTTTCGATCAAGTCGATCTCCAATCTTTCAATGGCAATGTCACATGTACAGTGAAAAATCAGGATTGCGAAAGCGTAGAAGTGAAGGCGACTACCGGCAGCATCGATGTATTCCTGCCAGAGAAAACGCCGGCCAGTGGTGAGTTGAAATCGAATCTTGGCGGCTTTACAATTGAAATCGACGGCATCCAGGTCGTTGAAGAGAAAAGCGATATGGTCCAGAAGAACCTGCGTTTCAAGCCTGCCGAAAGCGGACAAAAAGCTGTCAGGCTTTATGCGGATACAAAAACCGGCTCCATTGCAGTGAAAAAATTAATCCAATAGTTTTGTGGAAACAGGAAGGGTGAAAGAAATGAAATTAACCCGCTCACGGAAAAATCGAATGCTGGCAGGAGTGCTCGGAGGCATGGCAGAGTCCTTTGGGATGAGTGCAGCACTCGTACGTATACTGTTTGTAATCTTGACGTTCAGTACTGCGTTTTTTCCCATGGCCATGATTTATCTTGTGCTAGTGTTCGTACTGCCAAACGGGGAAGGGTATTAAAAGATGAGATGGCTGTTAGGAATTGTCATTAACGCTGTTCTCTTCATGGCTCTTGCTGGCTATTTCGAGGATGATATTTATCTTTCAGGCTTTGGTGCCGCTTTGGGAGCAAGCTTCGTTCTATCGATCCTGAATGTTCTCGTTAAGCCAATCTTGATTCTGCTAACGCTCCCTGTAACAGTGCTAAGCCTTGGGCTATTCTTGTTTGTCATCAATGCCATAACGCTGATGCTGACGGATAGTTTGATGGGGAGTTCATTCGAGATCTCCAGCTTCGGCATGGCGCTGCTCACTGCCATCATCATGTCGATCGCCAACTTGATCATCCAGAACACGTTTTTAAGTAAGTCAAAAGAGTAGAGAAAAGGCCGGCACATAAGTGTCGGCCTTTTCTCTATTCTTTGTCAATATAGACATCAAAACCTGCTTTTCTCAATCGCTCAGCAAGCTCTTTGGCGTTTTCCTCATTTTCGAATGCGCCTGCCTGGACTTTAAACAGCCCGTCTTTTTTAGCTGGTGCAGGGGCTTTTGCTGGTGGCGGAGCTGGCGCTGGGGCCGGTGCGGGTGTCGGACCAGGTGCAGGAGCAATAGCCTTGCGCTGCAGCTTGAACTGCTCAGCCAATGCCTTCACGATGCCTTCCGCAATCGTTCTGCGGTAAGTTTCAGAACGCAGTAGTTTAATTTCATCGCGGTTTGTCATGAATCCGCATTCCACAAGCACGGCGTCCATTTTTGTTTCCCTCAGGACATGGAAATCGGCTGTTTTCACACCACGGTTTTCGAGGCCCGTCGAGACGACAAGGGTACGTTGGATTTTCTGGCCCAGCTGATAAGCCACGGGCGGCCTTGATGGATAGATAAATGTTTCAATTCCGCCGACATCGCTCCAGCCGCCGCTGCCAAAAGCATTTGCATGAATTGAAACAAATATATCTACATTCAGGCTGTTTGCCTTATCTGTCCTAGCCTTCAATGATACATCCTGCTGATCAGAATGAGAAAAATACACTGTGACATTCTTATAGTTTGCCAGCAGCTGTCTGGCATAATTGGCCACAGCCCTGTTAAACTCATATTCTCTCATACCATCAGGACTTCGCTTACCCGGGGTGTTGTAGCCATGCCCAGCATCAAGCATGATTCTCAATATTATCACACCTTCCGATAAAAGATTTCCTCATCAGTATATATATGACCAAAGGCCGAAAAAGGACATAGTGACATCAGATAAAGCCGGTTAGAGTGTTAAGAATCTCTTTTTGTAACTACACATTCAAAATTTTAAAAAAGTGAAATCTCAGCCATTATTTATTCAATTCAAAAATGTCCTCAACCCGCTGCGATATAAATTCATGGGCATCCTGGATTCCGATGTTGTAAAAGTGGGGGGCGAGCTTGTCGGCAACGAACTCAAGAATCAGCAAGGCAGCCAGGTCGCCTAGTTCCTCTCCGCGCTCTTCAAGAAAATATCTCTTGATTTCGTCCGTCATCTGATTCTTCGCGTGATCATCAATCTGGAAATTTTTCAGCATCATATCTACTCCTTATACTATGTATTACCCTCATTGTAAGCGAGTCAGACAAATATTTCGACAGAAGGGTTCGATTATTTCCGTGGAAATAAGTATTCCTTTTCGACATTCTGTAAAAATCGGCTTCCATCAAAATAAAAAGAGACCCAAATTGGATCTCCTTAAATGATCAGCCACGCTGCATGGTGTGGACGAATTTGTATCGGTCGGCGCGATAGGCAGATTTGACGAATTCGAATGGTGTGCCATCTTTCAAATGTGAAGTCCTGAGAATCAGGAGGACAGGGGAGCCTTTTTCGATTTCGAGTAGGCGTAATTCCTGTTCCTTTGCAATGGACGCTTCGATTTGCTGGGTGGCTTCGTGGATGGTCAGTGACAATTTTTCTTCGATATACTGATATAGCGACTGGTTGATGATGTCTTCTGTCAATCCTTTGACCAGATTTGCCGGCAGATAGGTGGTCTCAAGGGCCATCGGCACATTGTCTGCAAGCCTGACACGCTTGATTTCATATACCGGAGTATTTTCACTGAGTTTGAGTCGCTCAGCAATTTCCCGTCCGGATGGGATGATTTCAAAGGATACGAGTTTGCTTCCAGGAGTGAAGCCTCGTTCTTTCATGTCTTCTGTGAAACTTGTCAATCCTTGCAGCCGTTGTTCGACCTTCTTTTTGTTCACGAATGTGCCTCTGCCTTTTTGTCGGTACAAATATCCGTCATTTACAAGATTCGTCAATGCCTGCCTGATGGTCATCCTGCTGATCTGGAACATATCTGCATAGACGCGTTCAGAAGGAATCGCTTCATCTGGCTGGAGTTCGCCGCTGTCGATCTGAGTTTTGATATATTCCTCGAGCTGATGGTAAATAGGTATGGGTGAACGTTTATCAATCATAAGTCATTCTCCTGACTGCGTGCATTTATCGGCTGTTTTGCTTGAATTTCTTAAAAGCTTTAAAGCAATGCTGTCGCTTCTTTATCTGCGAATATCGTTACATTTCGATGATTTTGAAGGATGGAAGCAGGGAAGTGCTCGCTGACATCTCCATTCATCAAACGGGCAAGGGCTTCTGCTTTGGAAGTGCCGGAAACTAGCAGGAAGATTTCTTTGCTGTCCATGATCGAGGCGATTCCCATCGTGATGGCTTGCTTAGGTACATCCTCCAATGATTCAAAGAATCTTGAGTTGGCTTTGCGCGTGCTTTCTGCCAGATTGATGATATGCGTCCTGCTATCAAAGGGAGTGCCTGGTTCATTAAAACCAATATGGCCGTTCTGCCCGATTCCGAGGATCTGCAGGTCAATGCCGCCATGCTCTTCAATGAACTGCTCATAGCGCCTGCATTCCTTATCGAGATCCTTCGCTGTGCCATCTGGGATATGTGTCTGGTCAAGTGGGATATCAATGTGCTCAAATAAATGTTCACACATGAAGTAGTGATAGCTATTATGATCTTTTTTTGGAATGCCAATGTACTCGTCCAGATTGAATGTGTTGATATCTTTATAGGAAGTCTGGTTCTGCTTATGGTCCCTGATGAGTTCCTGGTAGAGGCCGGTTGGCGTACTTCCGGTAGCAAGTCCAAGGTTCAGCGATGGATTCCTCTTGATTCGTGAGATGATTTCCTCTGCAGCTTCCTGGCTGAGCTCCTCGTAATTTGAAGTTGAAATCAGTTTCAATGTCATCACTCCTTTCATAACTGTTTTTAACGGTCATAGCTGGCGACACCACGGCAAAAAGTCATGGCAACCTCATGGTTATGGTCCAGGACGACAAGATCAGCGTCTTTGCCTGGAGCGATACTTCCTTTTCGGTCAAAAATATTCAGCTGCCTGGCAGGGTTTTCGCTGGCAAGCTTGACGGCTTCTTCAAGGCTGATCCCCGTGAATTCCATCATGTTTTGCAATGAATCTTTCATTTTTAAAATACTGCCGGCCAGTGTGCCATCAGCTAAAAGCGCTTTTCCGTCCGCGACGCTAACTTCCTGTCCGCCAAGGTCATAGCTGCCATTCTTAAGGCATTTCGCTCTCATTGAGTCGGTGATTAGTATGACACCATCTGTTCCTTTGGCGCGAATCGATAGATCCAGCATTTCGGGAACGACATGGATACCATCTGCAATCATTTCAATCTTCAACTCTTCAAAAAGGAGAGCTGCACCGGCGACACCTGGATCCCGATGGTGCATGCCGCGCATGCCGTTGAACAGGTGCGTCACATGGGTAGCTCCCGCCTTCACGGCTTCAGCCATCTGTGCGTATGTGGCATCCGAGTGGCCAATCGAGGCTATGACACCATTTTCAGCAAGGTAGGCAATAAGATGATTGCCATTTTCTTTTTCAGGAGCGAGTGTCACTAGCCTGATATTGTTTCCGGAAGCCTCCTGCATTTTCGCGAACAGCTCGATATCCGGTGCAATGATGTGCTGTGCAGGCTGGGCTCCTTTGCGAGCTTCATTGATGAAGGGTCCTTCCAAATGGAGACCGAGTACCTCCGCTTTACCTGGATGGTTATGACGGCTGATATAATTGGCGGCATTTTCCAATGCTTTCATTATGGCCATTTGATCCTGGGTGATGGTCGTTGCCAGGAAGCTAGTTGTGCCTTCCTCAGGCAAAACTGACGCCATCGTCGTGATCGCCTCAATGGTTCCATCCATCGTATCGGATCCGCCAGCACCGTGAATGTGCACATCGATGAACCCTGGGACAATCGTGCTGCCCGCTGGAAGCTCGACGACCTCGGCCTGATGTTGGGGGAGGGAGGTTATCGGGCCCGTTTCGGCAATCTTCCCGTGCTTTATATAAATAAATCCTTTTTCAATCATGCCAACCTGTGTTAACACAGAGGCATTGATGAGCAATAAATCCTTCATTTTATATCACCTGAAAGTTGTGTCCTGTTCTTCTTTCTTTACCCTTTGTCACTCTTATTATACAAATACCCGCCAGGGCTTGTCTATACCACAATACGCAAGTGTTGGTGAAGTCGATTTTGGTATAGACAGGTTATTTGCCGTTGTTTTCGTAAAAATCGCTGATGGCGTCGCGCAGATAGCCTTCATGTTTTTCCAAAAGTTCTTTTGCCTCAGTGCCCCTGAGTCCCGTCGTGATTTGGAGGATGGCCGCTTTCGTGTGATAGTTTTGCTCCTTTATGGCTGTTCGAGCTTCCTCGTCAGACGCACCGGTTGCCATTTTCACGATATTGACAGCGCGGTTATGTAATTTTTCATTCGTCATCTGGACATCGACCATCAGGTTGCCATATACTTTGCCCAGTTTGATCATCGAAGCAGTTGACAGCATGTTCAAAATCAGTTTCTGGGCCGTACCTGCTTTCATCCTTGTGGAACCGGTGATCACTTCAGGTCCGACAACCGCGGCAATGGTATGGTCGGAGATTTTCTCCATTTCGGAATCCTTGCTGCAGACCACGGATACTGTTGTTGCTCCAATCTCCTTTGCGTACTCCAAAGCCCCAATCGTATATGGTGTGCGTCCACTGGCAGCGATCCCTACAACAATATCATCAGGTGTCAGGTTGATGTTTACCAGATCAGCCCGGCCCTGGTCTTTGTCATCCTCGACTCCTTCCAGTGCTTCGGTCATCGCTTCCTTGCCGCCGGCGATGATCCCGATGACAAGTTCCGGGGCCGTTCCGAATGTCGGAGGGCATTCGGAAGCATCGATGATTCCGAGCCGCCCGGAAGTCCCTGCACCAATATAGATCAGTCGGCCGCCGTTTTTAAAGGCAGCGACGATTTTGTCGACGACTTCCGAAATGTTCGGAACCTGCCTTGCGAGCACATTCGGAACGATTGTGTCCTCCTGGTTGATAACGGTGATGATTTCCTCTGTCGACATCAAGTCAATATTCATTGTTTTCGGGTTCTGTTGTTCTGTATTAAGCTTTGCTATTTCCATGTCCATCCCTCACAATAAAATGAAATTTTTGTCCTGCTTTGATCTCATCAAGCAATGGCAGGTCTTCATGTACTACTTTACCAATGCAATTTACTTTTTCGTCCTGTGGCAGGTCATTTACGGCGATTTGCAATTCGCCAGCATAGCGGCCGTATAGCTCATTGTCGATGGTAATCGTTCCGCGCAGCCTTTCGTGCTGATTAGAAGGTGGAATCTTTACTTCTCCTATCGAAGCAAAGGAGCGTGATTCAACCGCCCTAATGACATCGCGGGCAGGGTCCATTCGGTTCGTCAGCGGCCTATTCATTAATTCGGAGTGCTCCTGGCTTTCGGGCTCAATCCGCAGCGGGATGATTTTTTTACCCAAGAAAGCCAATAACTCCAGCTGTTCGTCTGTTACAGAGTGATCCCCAATCAAGATCTTATCGGTAAAACAAGAGCCCATCAGTTCTGCAGCAGCTATGTGCGGCAGCTGACACCGATGTTTTTCAAGGGTAGGGAGCCCGGAAAAAACAGGCCCGCGCAAATCCTTATCCCCAGGGACGAAAGCCATTGTCGTAATTCCAAAGGAACGGAACATTAGATTTCTTTCTATCAGGAAACCCTTGTCCAATCCCGTTTCAGGGCGCGGGTAAAAATTATGCCATGCTTCGACGTTGCCGGTATTTAAACCGGCACCTTTCCAGGCAAGCAGTTCCTCTTTCGTTACCGTACTGGCATTGATTCCTATCTTCATTTTATGCGAAAGCTCCACAATCTGCTGTATTGTAAATCCATAATCAGCCCTGATTCCCGATAGCCCCCATTGAAGCAGCTCATCGTATTGCTCCCATTCGAGGCCGAGGTAATCCAATGAGCGAGGAGAGACATCGGCCATCAGCTCCATGCTATGCTTTTTCGCAAGTTGTCCGAGCTTCTGTAAAAGCTCTTTATACTCAGCAGGATTGTCTTCAGGTATATGTAAGGAAGTGAAGATGGAGTTCAGTCCATATTGAGCTGCTTTTTCAATCCAGGCTGCATTTTGATCCATCATATCCTTTTTCAGATATACGGAAATGCCAAGCATGGCAATCCCTCCAATCAAAAATGTGTGTTTGAAAATTGAACAACGAAAAGGCCACTAGAAAAGAAGAAAGGAGGAAAATTGCTCTCCTCCTTTTTCTGTATTTGCCTGTTAGATGTCTTTAGCCATTTCTTCTTTAAAGCCAAACGTCCAGGTGAAGATGAACCCGAATACGTAGGCAAGCAGAAGCCCAAGCAAGTAGAGCAGTATTTGATTTGTATGAACTAGGAAGGCAAGCGGGATACCGGAAACACCGATGGCAATCGTTGCAATTTTAAAGAATGCCTGGAATGCTCCGCCGACTGCTGCCCCTAGACATGCAGTGATGAATGGACGGCCAAGCGGCAGGGTGACACCGAAAATAAGCGGTTCGCCGATGCCGAGCATACCAACTGGAAGCCCGCCCTTGATGACCTTTTTAAGTCTCTCATTCTTTGTTTTAAAGTAAATCGCAAATGCCGCACCAACCTGGCCTGCACCACCCATTGCAAGGATAGGCAGCAGCGGGTCGTCACCAATCGTGTTGATCAATTCCATATGCACAGGAGTCAAGCCCTGGTGCAAACCTGTAACAACAAGAGGAAGGAATGTTCCGGCAAGGACCAGTCCTGCAAGGATTCCGCCGACATCAAGAAGGCCAAGCAAGCCCTTTGTGATCAAATCGGAAATCCATCCCCCAACAGGCTGAAGCACGAATAATGTAGCAATACCAGTAATCAATAATGATAGAGTAGGAGTAATGATAATATCCAAAGAAGACGGAACGAATTTACGGATCCGTTTTTCAAGCAATGCAATGAAAGCTGCAGCAAGCATGACGCCGATCAACCCACCGCGGCCAGGAACAAGTGCTTCACCAAACAAAGTGATGTTCGCAAGACCCGGGTTGATGATCAGGATACCAGCAGCACCGCCAAGTGCAGGCGAGCCTCCGAATTCACGAGCCGTGTTGATACCGACAAATACACCGAGATAACTGAAGATACCCCAGCCGATCAGGTTAAGAAACTGAATAAGCGTCGATTCAGGGTCAGCACCAGAACGGATGATGACATTGGTGATTCCCGCAATTAAACCGGATGCGACAATCGCCGGAATCAGCGGAATGAAGATGCTGGCAATCCTTCTTAGGAAAAGCTTGAACGGAGTCGCATTTTTCTTGTTGAGTTCGTCCTTCGTACGTCCTGCAAGTCCCTCGAAGGGATCCGGATCGGATTCGTCTACTAAACTGGCAGTCTTGCCGGTGATCTCTGAAACTTCATTCGCTACTTTAGTGACAATCCCAGGTCCAAGGATAATCTGTAATGTTTCTGCTTCAACGACACCGAGCACGCCATCGACTTTTTTGATGCCGGCAAGATTGACTTTGCTGTAGTCAGCCGGCTTGACACGCAGGCGGGTCATGCACGAGGCAACATCAGCAATATTATCTGCGCCGCCAAGCTGCGCAAGTATTTCCCTTGCCAGGCGTTCTTCATTACGCATGGTATTTCCCCCTCTTAATGTTAATTAATAGAAAATAATGAATTCGCTTACAAACTGATGATAACAAGCTTACTGTATAGTTGTCTATACCTTTTTTTAAAAATTGAGCAGTTAGTATTAATATGAAGGGGTGGATAATACCAATTTGGAAGTTTGCCTGCGAGGATGGTGTTTTTTATCAGCTTATATTTGGTTCTTCATGAAAAAGTGCTAAAATAAAAGGTATTGTGATCATGTGGAAATTTACACTTTTATAAAGGAGGAACTTCTTTGCCGAAAGTCCGTACGAAAGACCTCATCAAGAAATTCGACATGGAATTGATAAGTGGAGAGGAAGGAATCAACCGTCCAATCACCACGACTGACATTTCAAGACCAGGACTAGAAATCGCTGGCTATTTTGAATATTATCCTGCAGAGCGCCTGCAGCTTCTCGGTAAAACAGAGCTGACCTTCTTTGAAAAATTGGCTCCCCGAGACAGGGAAGAGCGGATGCAAAAGCTTTGTACAGATATTACACCGGGCATCATTGTCACGAGAGACATGGAGGTTCCTGCCGAACTGGTCGAGGCAGCAGAACGAGAATCAGTGCCGCTTTTGCGATCAAAGCAAAAAACGACAAGGCTCTCCAGTCACTTGACAAATTATCTTGAAAGCAAGCTGGCACCGACGACCGCAGTCCACGGTGTACTGGTCGATTTGTATGGAATAGGCGTCCTGATCACTGGAAAAAGCGGTGTAGGTAAAAGTGAAACAGCGCTGGAATTGGTCAAAAGGGGACACCGTCTCGTAGCCGATGATTGTGTTGAAATCCGCCAGGAGGATATCGGGACACTCGTCGGGAACTCACCTGATTTGATTGAGCATCTTCTCGAAATCCGCGGCGTAGGGATCATCAATGTGATGACGCTGTTCGGTGCTGGTGCCGTACGTTCACATAAACGGATTTCACTGATCATTGACCTCGAGATCTGGGACCAGAAGAAATCTTATGACAGATTGGGACTTGATGAAGAGAAGCTGAAAATTCTCGACACTGATATAACAAAGCTGACGATCCCGGTTCGCCCAGGCCGAAACCTTGCTGTCATCATCGAGGTAGCAGCAATGAACTTCAGGCTGAAGCGCATGGGTGTGAATGCAGCAGAGCAATTCACCAACAGGCTGTCTGATGTCATTGAAGACGGCGACCATGATGAACATTAATCAGTAAAATTTAATGCAACTGTACACTTAGTTTTACGAAATAAACCTTAATCAAACGTTTGATTAAGAACGGTCAAAGTGTTGGTACGACTGATTTTTTTAATTATTTGAGTATATATATAATTAAATTCGAGAATTGTCTAGCTTCAGCGCCTAGCCCTCCGAGTCGCTTCGGTCCACCCCATGAAGTCAAAGAACGACTTCACCGGTCGGCCCTCCAGCGCTTGTCAGGGCTGGACAAGGCGCTTGCGCTTTTCTTGTGATAAAGGGGAAATGACATGGAGAAAAATATTCAGCCGATCGACCCGATTGCCTTTTCGCTCGGGCCGATCCAGGTGCACTGGTATGGTGTCATCATCGGACTTGGAATTGCGCTTGCGTTATGGATTGCCATGCGCGAAGGCGAACGCCGCGGACTTCCGAAAGATATTTTTGCGGATCTGATGCTTTGGGCGATCCCGATCGCAATCCTATCAGCAAGGCTTTACTACGTAATCTTCCAGTGGGATTATTACGCACAGTATCCAGGTGAAATTTTCAAAGTCTGGAATGGCGGCATTGCGATTCATGGTGCGTTGATTGGATCTGTAATCACTGCGTATTTCTTTACAAAGGCACGGAATGTTTCGTTTTGGAAGCTGGCGGACATCGCTGCGCCAAGCATCATCCTTGGACAGGCAATCGGCCGCTGGGGAAACTTCATGAACCAGGAAGCCCACGGCGGAGAAGTGACTAGGGCATTTTTGGAGAACCTCCACCTGCCTGAGTTCATCATCAACCAGATGTACATCAATGGAACGTATTATCATCCAACGTTCTTGTATGAATCGATCTGGAATCTGCTCGGTTTCATCCTGCTGATGTCGTTGCGCAGAGTCAATCTGGGCCGCGGGGAAATTTTCCTCAGCTATATCATCTGGTATTCAATCGGCCGCTTCTTTGTTGAAGGAATGCGAACAGACAGCCTGATGCTGACAGAATCATTGAGGATTGCCCAAACCATTTCAATTGCACTGATTGTTTTTGCAATTGGCTTATGGATTTTCAGAAGAGTCAAGGGTTATTCAAAAGTACGATATTTAGAGAACTAGAAATTTCGGATTACTAAAAGTGAAAACTTACAAATACATGAATCAAGGCATTAAGTAATGGGAGAGATGATTCAATGGGTTCTACATTAAAAAGAGGGTTGATGGTTGGCTTGAACACAACTTGGGCGCTCGGGAAGGTCATCTTTCCCGTCACCTTGATTGTGTCGATCCTTCAATACACCCCGATCCTGCCATGGTTAATCAAACTGATCACGCCACTGATGTCGCTGCTCGGATTGTCAGGGGATGCGGCAATTCCGCTTGTCATCGGGAATTTCCTTAATTTATACGCGGCGATTGGAGCGATCCTGACACTTGATTTGACGGTAAAAGAAGTCTTCATCATTGCGGTGATGCTGAGCTTTTCACATAATATGCTGGTTGAATCGAGTGTAGCCGTCAAGGTTGGCGTCAAGCTTTGGATTATCGTCCTGGTCCGTCTCGGACTCGCATTCATATCTGCAGTGGTCATCAATCTTGTTTGGAATGGCGGATCTGAAATCGCGAAATACGGGATGGTCCCTGCTAAAAGTGAAGAGGTTTCAGGATGGGGAGCAATCCTGCTTGAAGGCATCACGAAGGCGGGGCTCGGCATATTCCAGCTGGCCATCATCGTCATCCCGCTGATGGTCGTTGTCCAGATCATGAAGGATAAGCAATGGCTTGCCGTTTTTTCAAGATGGATGGCACCTGCAACAAGAGCGCTCGGCATGAAGGAGAACACATCGACGACAATGGCTGCCGGCCTGCTGATCGGGCTTGCATATGGCGCTGGCGTGATGATCCAGGCGGTCCAGGAAGATGGAGTCAGCAAGAAGGATGTCACGCTGGCATTCATATTCCTCGTTGCCTGCCACGCCGTCGTTGAAGATACTTTAATTTTTGTTCCGCTTGGAATTCCAGTGCTGCCGCTATTGCTGATCCGACTTGGTGTGGCAATCTTACTGACAATCACAGTTGCGATCATTTGGAACCGCGCGGACATCGCAAAAAGAAAGGAAGCAGTATATGAACAATAAAATAGATACGGTCCTGTTCGATCTTGACGGGACCTTGATTGATACGAACGAACTGATTATTTCATCATTTCTCCATACAATGGAAACCTATTATCCCGGCCAATACAAACGGGAGGATGTCCTTCCGTTTCTAGGGCCGTCGCTTAAGGAAACATTTGAGCCGATGGATCCCGAAGGCTATGAGGAAATGATCAAAACCTATCGTACATACAACCTGGCTAACCACGATATGCTGGTAAAAAGCTTCGAGGGCGTTTACGAAACAGTCCGGACACTGAAAGAAAACGGCTTCCACCTTGGAATCGTAACCACGAAGCTATCTGATGTAGTCCAGATGGGCTTGAAGTTGACAGGTTTGGATGAGTTCTTCGAGGTTGTCGTCGCGCTTGATCACGTTGAAAAAGCGAAGCCGGATCCGGAGCCGCTTTTAAAAGCATTGGACATGCTTGGTTCTTCACCGGACCGTGCAATCATGGTCGGTGATAATCATCATGATATCCTTGGCGGCAAGAACGCCGGCACCAAAACAGTCGGTGTCGCATGGTCCATCAAGGGAAGAAAGCATCTAGAGGAATACAAGCCAGATTATATCTTGGAAAATATGGCTGATATCCTGCCAATACTCGGGGTGTAAAATGAGAAGGACGACTCGTTACCGAGTAGAAGGAGCAAACTCACTCTGGCATGTGTATAAAACCGTCCCGTTCTGGAAAGTCGTCAAAAATTTCGTCGTCATCCAGGTGGCGCGCTACACGCCGTTTCTTGGTATGAAAAACTGGCTGTACCGCACCTTTCTGCGAATGAAAGTCGGCGACCAGACCTCCTTTGCGCTGATGGTCATGCTTGACGTCATGTTCCCAGAAAAAATCTCTGTTGGCCGCAATACCGTCATTGGCTATAACACGACGATCCTGGCGCACGAATATTTGATCAAGGAATACCGCCTCGGCGACGTTGAAATTGGCAGTGAAGTCATGATCGGCGCCAATTCCACCCTCATGCCAGGCATCAGGATCGGTGACGGCGCCATCGTCTCTGCCGGAACACTCGTACACAAAGACGTCCCGGCCGGAGCCTTTGTCGGCGGCAACCCGATGCGCGTGATCTACACAAAAGAAGAACTCGCAGAACGCTGGGCAGATGATGAGATCTATGGGACTAGCACCAAATAACAAAAAGCGAAACGGACATTGCTCCGCTTCGCTTTTTTTCGTATCCATTAGTTTTCAAAGTAGCAAGATTTTAGATTGTAGCCCTTCGGTGAAAAATTGGATTAACGAGGATCCGCTACTGGAAAAAATCCGCGAAAATTTCCAAGTCGCCAATAAAAATTGATTTTCGCCAATAAACATCTATTTATCGCCAATAAAATCAAATTATCGCCAATAAAATTAGTAAATCGCCAATAAAAATGTTTTTTCGCCAATAAAAGTCCTCTGCTGCAAAAATAAACTCCTAATTAGATTAAATTTATGCATTTCACTTCTACTTATATGGAAATTCCGAATAACAATAGATGGTTTTGTCTGCAAACTCATTCGCTTCACGGAAGGAACAGGTTTGAATTCCGATTTTCCTTGCGGGAATCAGGTCGGTGCTCTGATCGCCGACTGCAAGGTCCAATTGATACCGATCATGCAGGTACTTATAGGCATGGATATCCGGCTTTAGCGAATAGCCGTCATCAGCAGGGCATATGACTTCCTCGAAAAATGGCCCGAGATCCCAGTGTTCCAGCAGCTCTTCTGTTGAGCGCCGATTACGATGCGTGACGAGTACATTTGCATCCGCGCTTGCAAGCACATCCTTAACATATGTAAAAAGCGGCTTCCTGTCATTGGACAAAGTGCGTTCAATCTCGCGGAATTCAGTTACCTTCTTTTTATCGACACCGTAAAATTCATAGGCTGTCCCATATTTCAAATGAGGCAGGACTTCTTCATACTTCAGATCTTTATTTGCCACAACCGTAAATGCCTCGACAAGTGTCGGCCACGTATCAAGGATTGTACCGTCCAGGTCCCAGAGGATTTTCATTGCGCAAGCCCCCTTTTTATTTGCCACCATTCTACCAGCTCTATTTTAAAAAGCAAACATGAACAGCTTATGGTTGACGGATAATAAAATGAACGATAAACTACATATAACTTCATCTTGTTACCATATTAGCGAACTAAAGGATTGAGAATATTTATATATTAAGCACCAGCAACGAAGAGGGTGAAAATCAATGAGCAGATTATTCATGTTTGAAAAGCCGCTTGGCATGCGGGATACACTTCCGGAATTGCATGAAGCGAAGGAAAAAGTCCGAAGCTCCATTCAAAAAGAAATGAAGCAATGGGGTTTCCAATTCATCGAGACACCGGCGCTCGAATATTACGAAACAGTTGGCACGGCTTCAGCGATCCTTGATCAGCAGCTGTTCAAGCTGTTGGACCAGCAGGGGCATACGCTTGTGCTGCGGCCGGATATGACCGCACCGATTGCGAGGGTTGCGGCTTCTAAATTATTCAAGAATCAGGTTCCGTTAAGATTGGCTTATTCTGAGAATGTCTACCGCGCCCAGCAGCGGGAAGGTGGCCGGCCGGCTGAGTTCGAGCAGATTGGTGTAGAGTGCATTGGCGACGACTCGGTAAGTGCAGATGGCGAGATGATCTCACTGGCGATTTCCTCGCTGAAAAAAGCTGGACTGGAACAGTTTCAGCTTTCCGTCGGGCATGTGGGTTTCGTCAATGAATTGTTCGTCCAGATTCTAGGCACGGAAGAAAGAGCCAGGGAACTGACGAAATTTTTATATGAGAAAAATTATGTCGGTTATCGCGAGCATGTCAAAGGTTTGCCACTGTCATCAATCGATTCACAAAGGCTTCTCGCATTCCTTGAACTGCGCGGCGGTCCTGAAGTGATTGACAGGGCATCCGAGCTGATAGAAAACGGAAAAGGCAGGGCGGCGCTTGATGAATTAAAGCTGCTTTTTGACATCATCGAAGATTTCGGCGGCAGCGACCGAATTAAATTTGATTTACCGATTGTCAGCCATATGAGTTATTATACGGGCATTCTATTTGAGGTTTACGCAGGAATGGTGGGCTTCCCAATCGGCAATGGCGGTCGCTATGACAAACTGCTCGAGAAATTCGGGAAATCGACTGGCGCCACGGGATTCGCGATCAGGCTCGACCGTCTGCTTGAAAGCCTCGGCGACTTGGGTGAATTTGAACCTGTCACATGCATTCTTTTCAGTCATGAACGAAGAAAGGAAGCATACCAGCTTGCTGCCCAGCGCAGGGAGGCCGGGGAACGGATCATCCTCCAGGACATCAGCGCCGTTAGAAATCTTGATGCTTGTTCCGCTGCTTTTGCTGATGTCGTTTACCTTGTTGGGAAGGAGGGAGTGCAATGAATGGACAGTTGACCATCGCGATGCCTAAGGGCAGGATTTTTACCGAAGCGGTTGAGCTGCTGCGGAACGCCGGCTTTAATTTGCCTCCTGAATTTGATGATTCCCGCAAGTTGATCATTGACGTGGAAGAAGAAAATTTCCGCTTTATCCTGGCAAAGCCGATGGATGTCGCTACATACGTCGAACATGGCGTTGCTGATCTCGGGATTGCCGGAAAGGACGTCCTGCTCGAGGAAGAAAGGGACGTCTACGAACTTCTGGATTTAAAAATAAGCGGCTGCTATCTTGCTGTCGCGGGATTGCCGGATACGAAAATGAATGATGTCGCCCCGAAAATCGCGACGAAATATCCGAACATCGCCGCAGCCTATTTCCGTGAACAGGGTGAGCAAGTAGAAATCATCAAACTGAATGGATCAATCGAACTTGCGCCATTAATCGGGCTCGCCGACAGGATCGTCGACATCGTTTCAACCGGAAGGACATTAAAGGAAAATGGCCTGGTCGAATACGAAACGATCACAAACGTCACCTCTAGGCTAATCGTCAATCCAGTAAGCTATCGGATAAAGGATGAGCGGATCAGCGAGCTGATCAAACGTTTGGATAAAGTTATCTAGACCAGATAAACAGAGTCTGGAATTTATTGAACCGAAGTCTTTTATATAAAAAGCTGAACGAACCCTAATCAATCATTCAGCTTAGATGATATAGATCGTGAATCTGAAAGGATTTGAATTCCATGGAGATTTTACAAATAGATGGAAGCTTGTCGCTCAAACGGACAGTAGATGGCGGAACGGAAGAGCAACGAAAAGCGGTACAGAGCATTATCGCGGAAGTCAGGGCTTCCGGTGACCAGGCGCTCAGGACTTTTACCGAAAAGTTCGATAGAGTGGCGCTCGGCGATTTTCTGGTAACAGACGATGAAATTTCAGAAGCCTATAAATCGGTCAGCAGCCAGCTCGTGGACATTATCACAGAGGCAGCAGACAATATCCGTAACTACCATGAAAAGCAGCTGCGTCCGTCATGGATGACGACCGAGGAAAATGGCACGATGCTCGGGCAGAAGGTGACGCCGCTCGATTCTGTCGGTGTATATGTGCCTGGCGGGACAGCGGCTTATCCTTCATCGGTCTTAATGAATGTCATCCCGGCAAAAACCGCTGGTGTTCAGCGGATCGTGATGGTATCACCGCCTGGACAGGACGGTAAGCTCCCTGCAGGAGTGCTCGTTGCCGCAGATATTGCCGGGGTAAAAGAAATCTATAAGATTGGCGGAGCCCAGGCGATCGCGGCTCTGGCATACGGGACTGAAACGATTCAGCCAGTCGATAAAATCACAGGGCCGGGAAACATTTATGTCGCCCTCGCCAAGCGTGAAGTTTTTGGCGACGTTGCGATTGATATGATTGCAGGTCCAAGTGAAATCGGCATTTTGGCGGACGATACAGCGCATGCCAATGAAATTGCAGCGGATCTGCTTTCCCAGGCAGAGCACGATCCGCGGGCATGTGCGGTTTTAGTGACAACATCCCGTACTCTTGCTGAAGATGTTCAAAACGAGGTATACAAGCAGCTATCCCAATTGCCTAGAAAGGAAATCGCGACACAGGCAATCGAAAATTTTGGAGCGATTTATGTGGCAGCTGATATGGATGAGGCAGTCGGCGCCATCAACCAGCTGGCGCCGGAGCACCTTGAAATCATAACAGAGAATCCGATGGAGCTGCTCGGTAAAATCAAGCACGCTGGCGCGATTTTCCTTGGTAGATACAGCTCAGAGCCTGTCGGAGATTACTTTGCCGGACCGAACCATGTCCTGCCAACGAACGGGACAGCGCGCTTCTCAAGCCCATTGAGTGTCGAGGATTTCCAAAAGAAATCGAGCATCATCCTTTACAGTGAGAAAGCGATGGCCGACAACGGTGCAAAGATTGCACAGTTCGCCCGGCTTGAAGGGTTGGAAGCCCACGCCAGGGCAGTGGAAACAAGACTTAAATCGTAATGAAAGTGGATGGAGGGAAAGCTGATGGAACGCACCGCAACGGTGAATCGATATACAAATGAAACAAAGATAGATCTTGATTTTAGTATAGATGGCGAAGGGAAAACGGAACTGGAAACTGGTGTCCCTTTTCTTTCGCATATGCTCGATTTGTTTGCAAAGCATGGACAATTTGATTTGAATGTAGATGCGAAGGGTGATGTAGAGGTGGATGGCCACCATACAACCGAGGATATTGGCATCTGCATCGGACAGGCGCTTCGCGAAGCACTCGGCGATAAAAAAGGGATCAAGCGCTATGGCAACGCCTTTGTTCCAATGGATGAGGCCTTGGCGCAGGTGGTCATCGATCTTAGCAACCGCCCGCACCTCGAAATGCGCGCAGAATTCCCTGCCCAGCAGGTGGGAACTTTTGATGTCGAGCTTGTCCATGAATTCCTGTGGAAGCTGGCACTCGAAGCAAGAATGAACCTGCATGTCATCGTCCACTACGGAAAAAACACTCACCACATGATCGAAGCAGTGTTCAAGGCCCTTGGCCGCGCGCTTGATGAAGCGACGACCATCGACCCGCGGGTAAAAGGAGTACCTTCATCGAAGGGAATGCTGTAGGGGAACTTACAACCAGTTTCCCCGGAATACTTGAAAAAAGGAAGGAAGTAAACTCATGATAGGCATCGTCGATTACGGCATGGGCAATCTGTTCAGCGTCAGTAAAGCGCTCGAACGGCTGGATGCGCCATATTTTATTTCACAACATAAAGGCAATTTAATGGATGCAGATGCGATGCTCGTCCCTGGTGTCGGTTCATTCCGAGATGCTATGGATGAATTGAACCGAACCGGTTTGACGCAAATGATCCGTGATTTTGCATCGACCGGCAAGCCTGTGCTCGGAATCTGCCTCGGCATGCAGCTGTTGTTTGAAGAAAGCACGGAAAATGGGCTGACAAAGGGTTTGAACCTGCTCCCTGGTAAAGTGGAACGTTTTACAGGAGTGACCGCAGAAGGCCAGCCTTATAAGGTTCCGCATATGGGCTGGAACAAGCTTCGTTTTATGGGTGCCTCGCCATTGCTGGACTCTCTTGAAGAAGATTATGTTTACTTTGTTCATTCTTATTTTGTAAAAACGAACGAGCCTGGAGTCCTGGTCGCGGTCGGAGATTATTATGATGTTGAAGTGCCTGCCATCGTTGGCCGGGAAAATATATTCGGGATGCAATTCCATCCGGAAAAAAGTAGTGGTATGGGAATGGCGTTGCTCCGGAATTTTGCCAACCTTGCAACAGAAAGGATGTCTGATTAATGAAATTCACAATCTACCCGGCGATCGACATGCGTGGCGGAAAATGTGTCCGGCTGCTGCAAGGCGATTATGAAAAGGAAACAGTTTATGGAGATTCTCCTTTTGAAATGGCGAAGAAATTCGCTGATGAAGGAGCAAAATGGATTCATATGGTCGACCTCGATGGAGCTAGGGATGGCAAGAGGGTGAACGATCAATTCGTCATCCAGTCAGCGAAGGAGCTTGGCGTGAACATCCAAATCGGCGGCGGAATCCGCAGCGAAGATGATATCAATCACTATCTTGAAAATGGCGTCACCCGTGTCATCATTGGCAGCATTGCTGTATCGAATCCGGAGTTTGCAGAGGAGATGGTCAGGAGGTACGGGGCAAAAATCGCAATTGGTCTTGACGCGAAAAATGGATTCGTGGCTACACACGGCTGGCTGAACACTTCAGAGGTAAGTGCTGTCGAGCTTGGTAAAAGATTCGCTGACGCCGGAGCAGAGACCTTTATTTTTACCGACATCGCGACGGATGGTACGCTAACAGGGCCAAATGTCGAGGCAACCCGCCAGCTTGCCCTGGAAACAGGCAAAAGCGTCATCGCATCTGGAGGTGTCAGCTCGCTTGACGATCTAGGTGCTCTCCGTCAGCTAAGCGAAGATGGCGTAAGCGGCGCAATTGTCGGCAAAGCTATTTATGAAGGGCGCTTTTCAGTAAAATCAGCGCTTGGATTGGGGGGATCCTGATGTTGAGCAAACGGATCATTCCCTGCCTTGATGTAAAAGAAGGACGCGTCGTAAAAGGAGTGCAATTTGTGCAGCTTCGCGATGCCGGCGACCCTGTCGAGTTGGCGCGCGTTTACGATGAGCAGGGAGCAGATGAGCTCGTATTCCTTGATATATCTGCATCTGTTGAAGGAAGGAAGACAATGGTCGACGTCGTCAGGGAAGTCGCATCAGAGCTGGCCATCCCATTCACTGTCGGCGGCGGCATAAACACACTCGAGGATATGAAAAAGATGCTTCGTTCAGGAGCTGACAAAGTGTCCTTGAATACTGCTGCTGTCAATAATCCAAAATTAATCGCAGAAGGCTCTGATTTCTTTGGCGCACAGTGTATCGTCGTCGCCATCGATGCGAAATACGACCCAGAGCTTGGCTCATGGCGTGTTTACACCCACGGCGGGCGCACACCGACTGATTGGGAAGTGATTGACTGGGCAAAAGAGGCTGTCCGCCTCGGAGCCGGAGAAATCCTGCTGACAAGCATGGACAGTGATGGCGAAAAGAAAGGCTTTGACCTGAGATTGACCCGTGCTGTGAGTGAAGCGGTGACTGTCCCGGTGATTGCCTCTGGCGGTGCCGGAAACGCCGGCCATTTTGTTGAGGCTTTTACCGAAGGAAAAGCAGATGCCGCACTGGCTGCATCAATCTTCCACTATCGCGAAACCTCTGTAAAAGAAGTAAAATCACATCTCCGTGAAAAAGGAGTGACCGTACGATGAATTTAGAAGAATTGAAGTTTGATGATAAGGGTCTGATTCCTGCAGTTGTCCAGGATGCAGCGACACGTGAAGTCCTGACCGTTGCCTATATGAATGAAGAATCCCTTGCCAAGTCGCTTGAAACACGGGAAACCTGGTTTTACAGCCGTTCCCGCCAGGAGCTCTGGCATAAAGGCGCAACGAGCGGCAACACCCAGAAGATCGTCGAGATAAAATACGACTGTGACGGAGATTCCCTCGTGGTGCTCGTCGACCCAGCCGGACCGGCATGCCACACCGGCGCAGTCAGCTGTTTCTCGGAAAACCTGCTAGAGCCATCTGCTGATGAGCTTACATCATTGGGTGATTTTGCTGTAATGCTTGAGTTAGAAAAAACCATTCGCCAGCGCGAACAGGAAATGCCGGAAGGCGCCTATACTACCTATCTATTTGAAAAAGGCGTCGACAAGATCCTGAAAAAAATCGGTGAAGAAGCCGCCGAAGTCATCATCGCCGCCAAAAACCGCGACCCCGAAGAACTGAAGTGGGAAGCCGCGGACCTTCTTTACCACCTGATGGTCCTGCTGCAAGAACAAAAGCTGCCGCTTAAAGAAGTACTAGGAGTATTGAATAAAAGGAAGAAGCCCAGCGCAGAAGAATAGATTGCGCTGGGTTTTTGCACTGAATTGTGTTAGTTGAAATGCAATATTAGCATGTCTATCAGCGTTGGGTAGCCATTATAAGGATATATTGCAAAAAAATCGCCCTCTTGAGATCAATTTAAACCCGATATAGGGTTAAATAGGTAACTGGAAAAATTATTCTGTTAATAAAACTAGATAATTGCACCAAAAACAACTGGAATTGCACACTCATCCACGATAATTGCACAAAACTAAGCCGGAATTGCACGGATAACTGCAATAATTGCACATTTATCCAAATTAAGGAAAATGAAATGCACCAGCCCTCCATCAATGACATTCCGATCATCCCTGCAGCCCACATTTTCAAATCCACACCTTCTCGAACACTCTGTCCGTATGTTATACTACATTAGTTAAAGTTGCTTCGATAAAACACTGTATGTGTATTCTTATACAATCTAAAGGTTCAAAGGATATGGTTTACTAAAATACAAATGGAGGATCACATGGGAAAAGACTCTAAAGCAATGAAGCAAAAAGGCCAATTGCTGTCATTCGTTCCGACTGGTGAGTACTATTTCACCAAAGGGGTCAAGGCTTTTCACAGGCGGGACCTTAAAAAGGCTGAGAAGTATTTCCGACGAGCGATGCATCTTGAGCCTGGCGAGCCGATGATCGTTTGCCAGCTGGCGATTGTGCTGTCGGAGATGGGTGAATATCAGCAGTCTAACCGCCTATTGCACTTGGTCCTCGAAGAACTCGATGAAAACATGGCAGAGTGCCATTATTTCTTAGCGAATAACTATGCTCATCTGGGATTGTTCCGCGATGCGTTCAGGCATGCTAATCTTTATTTGGAATTGAATGAAGATGGCGAGTTTGCCGAGGATGCGAACGATCTGCTTGATCTTCTGACAATGGAAGCGGAAGAGATGGATGAGGATTATTATGAAGAGGATGACCTGATCGTCAAGCAGGAGGAAGCGCGCAATCATCTTGAATCGGGCGAGTTTCCGAAGGCGATTGAGATCTTCCAGGAGGTCATCGAAGAGTATCCGGAATACTGGTCAGCCTACAATAATCTGGCGCTGGCGTATTTTTACCTCGGCGAAGCGACGAAGGCACGTGACATCCTGAATGATGTGCTCGAGCGGAACCCTGGCAACCTGCATGCATTGTGCAATGCCCTTGTTTTTGCGCATTATCAGGGTCAGGAGAAGGAAGGCCAGGATCTTAAGGACTCTCTGGAAAAAATCCATCCGATCCACGTTGAACATCAGTTCAAGCTTGGTGCTACATTTGCGCTTGTCGGTGAGTACGAGCTGGCATACCGCTGGCTGAAGAAGCTGCAAAAAACAGGCTTTGAAGGCGACGGTGCCTTCTATTACTGGCTGGCGCATGCTTCCTATTTTACCGGCAGGGAAAATACCGCAGTATCAGCCTGGAAAAAGGTGCTCGAGTTCAGTCCTGAAAAAGAGGGAATGGAGCCGTGGGCTGACAAACGTGACGTAAAATTTGAATCGCAGGTTTCGGCGATCCTGAACCAGCTGAACAGCGATTATCCGGAGGAACGGCTATTTGCGCTATTCCTTACATCTCTGTCTGCTAAAAAGAAAGAAATCCTTGCGGCCGATACATCAACAGATAAAATGACCGAAATGGAAAAATCATACCTTGCGTATGTGAGTTCCGGCAAACTGAACAGCAAGGAAGATGAAGTAAAGGGCGCGCATGAAACGGCAAAGCTTCTTTATGACCACCACCAGCCGATCGGCAAAAATGAAGCTGGTGTCTACATTATGTGGTTCTCAGTATTCGAGCAGGCAGCTGAAGCGGGCTATGACTTCAAGAACAAAAAGGCGTGGGCTGCAGCGGTGGATTATCTGTGGGATAAACTAAGAAATATCAAGACGTCAAAAGCGGCAGTCGCGAAAAAATACGGTTTGTCTGTATCGACGCTTTCCAAATATATAAATTTGGCAAACGAGTTTCTACAGGAAGAAGACAGCATTTAAGAGGGTAAACTAAGTCCGAGAAATCGAGACGAGGTTTACCCTTTTCTCATTTTTAAAAAATACAAAAGAGGGTATGTAAAAACTATATGTCAATTCCGTGAACTTAAGCATATTTTTGGACTATGCTTCACTTGTTTTATAGGATATGTTTAGGCAGGAAATACTAATTATGGTATGAAACCGAAAAATAACGGATCATGATATTCAAAGGAGTTGTACACCATGTCAGAAGAGAAAATTTATGACGTCATTATCATCGGAGCTGGACCGGCTGGGATGACGGCTGCTGTTTATACTTCACGTGCGAATTTGTCGACATTGATGCTCGAGCGCGGCGTGCCGGGCGGACAAATGGCGAACACAGAAGAAGTGGAAAACTATCCAGGCTTTGATCACATTCTTGGACCTGAACTTTCTACTAAAATGTTCGACCACGCGAAAAAGTTTGGTGCAGAATATGCCTACGGCGATGTAAAAGAAATCATCGACGGAAAAGAATATAAAACGATCAAGGCTGGCAACAAGGAATACAAAGCACGTTCCATCATCATCTCTGCTGGTGCGGAGTACAAAAAGCTTGGCGTTCCCGGCGAGCAGGAACTTGGCGGCCGCGGTGTTTCTTACTGTGCGGTTTGTGATGGCGCATTTTTCAAAAATAAAGAACTTGTTGTTGTCGGCGGCGGAGATTCAGCGGTTGAAGAGGGCGTGTACTTGACTCGCTTCGCATCAAAAGTGACAATCGTTCACCGCCGTGACGAGCTTCGTGCGCAAAAAATCCTTCAGGACCGCGCATTTGCCAATGACAAGATTGATTTCATCTGGAATCATACAGTCAAGCAAATCAATGATAAAGATGGCAAGGTAGGCAGCGTGACCCTAGTCTCTACACAGGACGGCGCTGAAAAGGAATTCGCGGCAGATGGCGTATTCATCTACATCGGAATGGTTCCTTTGACAAAGCCATTCGAAAGCCTTGGCATCACGAACAGCAATGGCTATATCGAAACGAACGAGCGAATGGAAACGAAAGTGCCTGGCATCTTCGCAGCCGGCGACATCCGTGAAAAAACGCTTCGCCAGATCGTTACAGCAACAGGCGATGGCAGTATCGCGGCACAAAACGCACAGCACTTTGTCGAGGAATTGCAAGAAGAATTAAAAGCAAAGGCATAATATAAACACCAAACCCGCTGGATCGTTCAGCGGGTTTTTCCAACGTGATGGTAAAAACAGCATGTCACGGCATAAATTAACAAAACGTAATTATTTATTAATTCTCCTGTAACAGTAGTGAAACAATCATGGGGTATTATAGGAATAGAAATTGACCCCCTTTTAAAAATATAATCCTTTGACGGCACAGGTTTATCCTGTGCTCTTTTTTTTGCGAAAAAATGAAACAGGCTTTTTCAAAAGATTATAACACCATATTCATGTTGGATTTCTCCATCGATGTTCCTCATCATTCCTTAACAAAAATATCATCTTTGTATTCATTGTGGCGAAAAACTAAAAATAGTATAATGGAAAGAATAAAAGTTCGGCTAACCGCTGATTTTCGATGTTGTTTGGACTCTGAATCAGCTTTGATCATAAAAACGTTAAAGTGCCTTATGCACGCACATATAAAGAGGTGGATTTGATGCAGCGAGTGACGAATTGTGTTTTAGTAAAAGATGAAAAAATTTTACTGCTGCAAAAGCCGCGCCGAAATTGGTGGGTGGCTCCTGGCGGAAAAATGGAACCCGGAGAGACCGTGAAGGATTCATGTGTAAGGGAATTCCGTGAAGAAACAGGGATTTATCTCCGCAATCCGCAAATCAAAGGGATTTTTACATTTGTCATCAAAGAAGATGGTCAAGTCGTATCCGAGTGGATGATGTTCACATTCTACGCAACTGAGGCAGATGGCATCAATCTCGATGAATCGGAGGAAGGCACGATTTCCTGGCACCAGCTTGATGACATCAAGGACCTTCCAATGGCTGCAGGTGATTATCACATCCTGGAATATATGGTCCATGGACAAGGAATTATCTATGGCACCTTTACTTATACACCGGATTTTGAGCTGATCAATTACAGGCTCGATCCAAACTGATCACATAAATAATTTGCAGGGGGAAAGAGAAATGAGTACCGGTTCAAGCACTGATACCCAGCTCGTCATTATAACAGGTATGTCTGGCGCAGGTAAGACCGTCGCTATCCAGAGCTTCGAAGACCTAGGTTTTTTCTGCGTTGACAACCTGCCGCCGACATTGCTTCCGAAATTTCTGGAGTTAATGAAGGAATCTGGCACAAAAATGAACAAAGTGGCACTTGTCATGGATTTGAGAGGACGCGAATTTTTCGACTCTCTATTCAAAGCGCTTGATGATCTGGCGGAAACTTCATGGGTGACACCGCAAGTATTGTTCCTTGATGCGGAGGATTCCACGCTAGTGCGCCGATATAAAGAAACAAGGCGTTCGCACCCGCTGGCTCCATCAGGGCTGCCGCTCGAAGGCATCCAGCTTGAGCGCGAGCTTTTGGAAGAGCTGAAGGGAAGGGCTCAGCTTATTTATAAAACAACGGGCATGAAGCCGAAGGATCTCCGCGAAAAGATCCTTGAAGAGTTTTCCGTGAATAAGAAGACGATTTTCACCGTGAATGTCATGTCATTTGGTTTCAAGCATGGAATTCCGATCGATGCTGACCTTGTTTTTGACGTCCGCTTTTTGCCGAATCCGCATTATATCGAGCACATGCGACCGAAAACTGGTCTTGATGAAGATGTGTCGACATATGTTTTAAAATGGAATGAGACGTCCAAGTTCCTTGAAAAGGTGACCGATCTGCTGAGTTTCATGCTTCCGCACTATAAGCGGGAAGGAAAGGCGCAGCTTATCATCGCCATCGGCTGCACAGGCGGCCAGCACCGTTCCGTTGCATTGGCAGAACATATCGCCAAGTTTTTCGAGAAGGACTACCATACCCGTGTGACCCACCGTGATATCGATAAAAGGCAGGGACTTCTGAAATGATGAATGATGGTCTGCCAAGAATCGTCATCATCGGGGGTGGAACCGGACTCCCAGTCCTGCTGCGGGGCTTGAAAAAGCATCCTGTCGACATTACGGCGATCGTCACGGTCGCAGATGATGGCGGCAGCTCGGGCCGATTGCGGGAGGATATGCATATTCCTCCGCCCGGTGATATCCGGAATGTCCTGGCAGCACTATCTGACGTGGAGCCGCTGATCGAAGAGATGTTCCAGCACCGGTTCAATACAAGCAATGAGTTGTCCGGCCACTCGCTCGGAAATCTGATCCTTGCCGCGATGACATCGATCACCGGAAACTTTGTCCATGCGATCCAGGAAATGAGCAAGGTGCTGAATGTGCGCGGGAAAGTACTGCCGGCAGCAAACAGGAGTGTCATGCTGAATGCGGTCATGGAGGATGACAGCATTGTCAGGGGAGAGTCCAAGATCCCTTACTCGGGAAAACGGATCAAAAGAGTCTTTTTGAATCCGGAAGGTGTAAAACCATTGCCTGAAACGCTCCAGGCCATCAGGGAAGCTGATTTGATTGTAATCGGACCTGGCAGTTTGTATACAAGCATCCTGCCGAACTTGCTCGTAAAGAGGCTGGGCAAGGAAGTATGCCAGGCGAAAGCACGAAAGGTGTATATCTGCAACCTGATGACACAGGCAGGAGAGACTCATGATTTTGCCGCCAGTGATCATATCAAGGCCATCTATGACCATATGGACTGTGCTTTTATTGATACGATTCTAGTGAACAGTGAGACCATCCCGCCCGATGTCGAGCTGCGCTATAAGGAAGAGTTGGCGCAGCCTGTCCATTTTGACCTTGACATGCTGATGTCATTGGGAGTGGAAGTCGTCCAGGAAGAAATCGCTGAGCTCGACGGCAATGTCATCAGGCATGATACAAAAAAAGTTTCAGAAATTTTATATTCTATGATAATAGATGAAACCAAAAAGAGATATAACGCGTAAATATAGGATGCAAGCGTTTGTCTCTCTTTGGCAATAGGTGTCCTGGTATCTCTCAGGCGCCACAGCGAAAAAGACAAAATCAGCTGCTGTGCTTAAGCCGGCGCTATATAACCAGGGGGGTGAGAAGGTGTCGTTCGCTTCGGAAACAAAAAAGGAACTCACAAATATCGACGTGAAGGGCTGCTGCGCTGATGCGGAACTGTCCGCTTTAATCCGGATGAATGGTTCCCTTTCCTTCTCAAATCGCAAACTCATCGTAGACATACAGACTGAAAATGCCGCGATCGCCAGACGAATCTACACCTTGATCAAGAAGAGTTATCAGGTTCAGGTGGAGCTGCTGGTGCGTAAAAAGATGCGGCTGAAAAAGAATAATGTTTATATTGTCCGCCTTAAGGAATCAGCCAGGGAAATTCTGGAGGATTTAAAGATTTTAGGAGAAGGCTTTGAAATAATCCACGAAATTTCGCCTGAACTAGTGAAAAAGAAATGTTGTAAGCGTTCTTATTTAAGAGGTGCATTTCTCGCGGGAGGCTCTGTGAACAATCCGGAGACATCTTCCTATCATTTGGAGATTGCTTCCATGTACCAGGAGCATAATGACTCATTATGTGAGCTGATGAATACGTTCGGGTTGAACAGCAAAACGCTTGAGCGTAAAAAAGGCTTCATCACCTATTTGAAGGAAGCGGAAAAAATCACCGAGTTCCTGAACATCGTTGGCGCCCATAATGCACTGTTGCGATTTGAGGATATCCGGATTGTCCGCGATATGAGAAACTCGGTCAATCGTCTCGTGAATTGTGAAACAGCTAACTTGAATAAAACAATTGGTGCCGCATTAAGGCAGGTGGAAAATATCCGCTATATCCGGGATACCGTCGGCCTGCAAATTCTGCCGGATAAACTGAGGGAAATCGCTCAGCTCCGTGTCGACTACCAGGATGTCACCCTTAAAGAGTTGGGCGAAATGGTCAGCGGAGGATCAATCAGCAAATCAGGGATCAATCACCGGCTGCGAAAGATCGATGAAATAGCAGATAAACTGCGTGCCGGACAAATTACAAATAAATAGAGGGCTAGAGGAGGAAAACGCAATGGTTGAAAAACAGGTGAAAGTGAAATTGAAAACAGGTTTACAGGCTCGTCCAGCGGCATTGTTCGTGCAGGAAGCAAACAGGTTCTCATCCGATATTTTTCTCGAGAAAGACGGTAAAAAAGTGAACGCGAAAAGCATCATGGGATTGATGAGCCTGGCTGTAAGTGCTGGCGCATCCGTGAACCTAATCGCTGAAGGCAATGATGAAGAAGAAGCAGTAGAGAAACTGGCTGAATATATCCAGCAGGAAAACTGATTCTTTGCTCCGACAATCAAAAAACTCGCTCCCGATCAGGAGCGAGTTTTTCATTGAGCTTATTTATCCTTCTTTTCTTCCAAGATGTTGCGAGTGATAATCTGGTCAACCAGACCGTATTCCTTCGCGCGCTCAGCAGTCATGAAGTTATCGCGGTCCGTATCTTTCGCGATGACATCAAGCGGCTGGCCAGTGCGCTCGGAAAGGATGGTATTCAGCTTTTCACGAAGGAAAAGAATGCGCTTCGCAGCGATTTCGATTTCTGTCGCCTGTCCTTGAGCACCACCAAGTGGCTGGTGAATCATGACTTCTGCGTTCGGAAGGGCATAACGCTTGCCTTTAGTACCAGCAGCAAGAAGGAATGCACCCATTGAAGCAGCCATACCGATACAGATTGTCTGTACATCCGGCCTAATGAACTGCATTGTATCGTAGATTGCCATGCCGGCAGTGATGCTGCCGCCCGGGCTATTGATGTAGATGGAGATGTCCTTTTCCGGATTTTCAGCTTCCAGGAAAAGCAGCTGGGCTACGATGGAATTGGCAACATTGTCATCAATCCCGCTTCCAAGCATAATGATGCGATCCTTTAAAAGGCGGGAATAAATGTCATATGCCCTTTCGCCCCGATTCGTTTGTTCAATAACTGTAGGAATCAAGTTCATGTTTGTTTTCCTCCTTTAACGTAAGATCATTTCACTGCATTTACTAAAGGCATTACAGTCTTTATAAAAGCAGTGCACTGCCCTAAAAAGGCAGATTGCAGGCTGGCATAAACTGGTTCGCTTGCCAGAACACCTATGTAGTTTTAATGATACACGCATGGTCAATAAAGGTCAAACGAATCGCTTGTAATGCCTGCATAAACTGTTCGACAATAATGTATATTCTCATTTACTGTACCGTATCCATCTTACCCAAGATTGTCATTTTTAAACAAATAGCAGTCTTGGCATCCTAAAAAACCTGCTTGCAAAGGGACCGAACATATCCTATAATAGGTAAGCGTAACGCCAACTACAAACATGCCCTCGTGGTGCAACGGATAGCACGTAAGATTCCGGTTCTTGAGATGTGGGTTCGATTCCTGCCGAGGGCGTAAATAGTTAATGCAATGGCTTTTGAGAGTTCTCAGATAAAACTGTCCAAGTTTTGTCCGATTACCTTAAAAGCCTTTTTTATTGTCCCCTATTCGATTTGTTTTCCATTAATTTGGGATAATGTGCAATTATCCTTGATGTTTACGCAATTCCACTCAGTTTTTGTGCAATTGTTGGGTTGATTTACGAAATTCTATCCTCTGACTGTGCAATTATAGCGATTCATTAAGAGAATGATTTTTCCAGTTGCTTCTTTGCTGGTTATTATATAAAAATTGCTAGGTTAATTGACTCGTTTGCAATTTTTTCGGTGGATGTCCGGGTGATGAACATACTATTACCCCTAAATTGCTATCTTCCTGACCAGATAACCAATTGGTAATGCCAAATTCTTTCCCTACACCAAAGCCTGTTTATCATGTAAAATGAGTGCAGGGGTGATTGAGATGGATTTGAAGGCTGGTTTATGGCAAAAGCAGACAATAAAATTGGCGATGACTCAGGAACTGACCCAGGCGATTGCGCTCTTGCAATACTCCGCACAGGAGCTTGCGGCGTTTCTTGAAGCTAAATCAATGGAAAATCCCCTGATGCAAGTGGACTTTAAAAACATCTCCCATTTTGATGCAAATATGGACCGTACGCGAAAAACGAGGAAAAAGACGTTCGAACGGGACCAGAAGAATTTGATTGAACAGATTGGCGCGGGGACAAGTGATACACTTGAAGACTATCTCCTATCCCAATTAAACTTGTTAAAAGCAACACCTGAAGAGAAATTGATTTTACATGAATTGATTGAAAACATAGATGAAAACGGTTACTTGAATCTGCAAAAAGAAGACCTTGTTAGAAGGTTTTGTGTTGATGATGAAATTGTCGATTGTGCTTTTTTTAAGCTTCAGTCCCTTGATCCTGCGGGAATCGGCGCGAAAGATCTCCAGGAATGCCTGCTGCTTCAATTGACAAGGCAGAAGCGCACACCTGAAAATGAACTGGCAATTATGATTATCCGTGACCATTTCCTTCTTTTTGCCGAGAAAAAGTGGAAAGCAGTGGCGAAGATGCTGAATGTCGATTTGAAGGATATCCAAAAGGTACATGATGATATCCAGCTGCTGAACCCCAAACCCGGTGCAGCGTTCCAGCGAGAAAAGCCTGCTTACATTGTTCCGGATGTGGTTGTAAAACGGGAAGGAAATGAACTCTTGGTTAGTGTGTTCGATGCGCTGATTCCTAAAGTTTCTTTTAATGAAGGGTATTTTCAGCAGCTGTCTGGGCACAGTGATCCGGACGTCAATAGATTCCTGCAAGAAAAGCAGGGAGACTACCAGTGGATCCAGCGGAGCCTTGAACAACGGAAGGAAACTCTGCTGAAGGTATCGATGAAAATCATTGATAAACAACAGGAATTCTTTTTAATTGGGCCAGACCATCTGAAACCGATGACGATGAGGGAGGTGGCCGACGAACTCGAAATCCACGAATCGACGGTCAGCCGAACCGTCCGCGAAAAATACATGCAGACACCAGCGGGCACTTATGAATTGAAATCATTTTTCACAAGCGCGATTTCAACCACAGAGAACAACCAGGCATCTTCTCAAAAAGTAAAAGCAGCCATTGAAAGATTCATAAAAGAAGAAGATAAAAAGAAACCTATATCCGACCAAAAACTAGTCGAACTGCTCGAAGACCAAGAAGGCATGGTCGTATCAAGAAGAACCGTCGCAAAATACAGGGACCAGCTAGGCATCCCATCGTCATCGAAACGGAAGCGGTTTTATTAATGCGCAGATGATCAAGTGTTTAAAGTTAAATATTTACTTTAACTAGATGGTTTTAACACAAAACATTATTAATAAGTTGATTGGAACGGAAGGTGCGAGACTCCTGCGGGATCAGCGGGACAGGTGAGACCCCGCAAGCGCTTTAGCGCTGAGGAGGCTCACCGCACGCCCCGCGGAAAGCGAAGCAACCTGGAGTGGAAATCAACTTATTAGCAGAACATTAATATAAGAAAATAATTTTAGAGATCAGCCGAAGGAGCAAAAAATGCAAAAAACAGTCAAACTATACTCACGTCCACGCTGCCATTTATGTGAGACGGCAAGGGAAATCCTCGAAGACCTACAAACCAAATGGAGATTTACAATAGAAGAGATCAATATCGACCTCGATGATGCGCTCGTCGAGAAGTACGGAATCATGATTCCAGTCATCGAATTGGACGGCGAAGAGCTGCAATACGGAATCATTAACAAAAAGTTCATAGATGAAGCGTTTTCACGAAAAAACCTAGAGTTTATAAGTTGATTAAGGGTTTCACTCCTGTTAGAATGAATTTTGTAGCAGGGGTGATTTTTTTTACCGCGAGTGGGACATAATATGTCTTAGCGGGACATTTTAAGTCCAACGCTGGAAAAGGAGAATATCAAAATGGACTTTTCGCTCATTGATATTCAAAAAAGAATATTGCCCGATTTATTGCAAGTTATGCAAAAACGATACCTCATCCTCCAATACATAAACGTGATGCAGCCAGTTGGCAGGAGAAATCTTTCAGTCAGCCTCAATTTGACTGAACGGGTTTTGCGTTCAGAGGTGGAGTTTTTGAAAGACCAGAATCTGATCTCGATGTCGGGTCAGGGAATGACACTGACTAAAGAGGGAAAAGATATACTGGAAAGTCTTGATAGTGTAATGCGGGACATTATGGGTATAGACAGACTAGAGCGCCAGCTTCAGGAGCGCATGGGGATCAGGAAAGTGATTGTTGTCCCAGGGGACAGCGATCAGTCGCCGTGGGTAAAAAGTGAGCTGGGGCGAGCGACAGCGCATAGTATGAAAAATCTTCTTCAAAGCAAAAATATAATTGCTGTGACCGGGGGATCGACTATGGCGGCTGTGGCAGAAATGTTGACACCCGATTTCGGCGAGAAGGATTTGCTGTTCGTACCAGCAAGGGGCGGAATTGGTGAGGACGTCAAGAATCAGGCAAACACGATTTGCGCGATCATGGCGGACAACACGAATTCACGCAACAGGGTCTTTTATGTGCCCGACCAGGTCAGCAGCGAAGTCTATAAAACCTTCATCAAAGAACCGCTGATTTATGAGGTTTGGAATTTAGTTAAATCAGCAAGCATGGTTTTACATGGTATTGGAGACGCTATTACAATGGCGGAACGCCGCAATACCAGCCCGGAGGATTTACATAAGATCCTCAATGGAAAAGCAGTTGGCGAGGCTTTCGGCTACTATTTCAATGAAGCCGGGGAAATCGTCCACAAAGTGCTGACGATCGGCCTCCAAATGGACGATCTCAGAAGTGTAGGGGATGTCATTGCAGTTGCCGGCGGAGCGTCAAAGGCAAAGGCAATCAGAGCCTATATGAAACAGGCACCTTCCTCAACGATCCTGATCACGGATGAGGGCGCCGCTAAAACATTGTTACAAGGGTAACACCTTAATATAAACAACACCTTTATAGGAATCAAAGGAGGAAATACACATGGCAGTAAAAGTTGGTATTAACGGATTTGGAAGAATTGGACGCGTAGTTTTCCGCGCAGCATTGAAGAACCCTAATGTGGAAGTAGTAGCAGTTAACGATTTAACTGATGCAAACATGCTTGCTCACCTTTTAAAATATGACACAGTTCACGGAACTTTGAACGAAGAAGTAACTGTTGACGGCGACTATCTTGTAGTTGCAGGACAGAAGGTTAAAGTTTTAGCTGAAAGAGATCCAGCACAACTTGGCTGGGGCGACCTTGGCGTAGAAGTAGTCGTAGAATCTACAGGACGTTTCACTAAGCGCGCTGACGCTGCGAAACACCTTGAAGCAGGCGCAAAGAAAGTTATCATTTCTGCTCCAGCATCTGACGAAGATATCACAATCGTTATGGGTGTTAACGACGACAAGTACGATGCAGCTAACCACCACGTAATTTCAAATGCATCTTGTACAACAAACTGCTTGGCTCCATTCGCGAAAGTCTTGAACGACAATTTCGGAATCAAGCGCGGTATGATGACAACAGTTCACTCATACACAAATGACCAGCAAATTCTTGACCTTCCGCACAAAGACTACCGTCGTGCACGTGCAGCTGCGGAAAATATCATTCCTACAACTACTGGTGCTGCAAAAGCAGTTTCTCTAGTATTGCCTGAGCTTAAAGGCAAATTAAACGGTGGAGCAATGCGTGTACCAACTCCAAACGTTTCATTGGTTGACCTTGTTGCAGAGCTTGACAAAGACGTAACAGTAGAAGAAATCAACGCAGCTTTCAAGAAAGCTTCTGAAGGCGAACTTAAAGGAATCCTTGGATACAGCGAAGAGCCGCTTGTATCAAGCGACTACAACGGCAACGCATACTCTTCTACAATCGATGCACTTTCAACAATGGTTATGGAAGGCAGCATGGTAAAAGTAATCTCTTGGTATGACAATGAGTCTGGTTACTCTAACCGTGTAGTAGACCTTGTTGATTTCATCGCTAAAAAAGGTCTGTAAGCTAAGATTGGATAACTAATCCAATATTGACTATAATGTAGTAGGATGAAAAGGGGAGCGGGGTAATTCCCTCTCCTCTTTTTCTGCTTAATCGCGCCTTGGCGCTATTTTAAAGGAGGTCTCTAGCCTTGAACAAAATGACAGTAAAAGATGTGGATGTAAAAGGAAAACGAGTTTTTTGCCGCGTTGATTTCAACGTGCCGATGAAGGATGGACAGATTACGGATGAAACACGGATCCGTGCAGCGCTGCCAACAATCCAGTACCTTGTTGAACAGGGTGCGAAAGTCCTTCTTGCAAGCCACCTTGGCCGTCCGAAGGGACAGGCTGTTGAAGAATTGCGTTTGACTCCAGTTGCGAAGCGTTTGTCTGAGCTGCTTGGCAAGGATGTTAAGAAAACAGATGAAGCTTACGGCGACTCTGTGAAATCTGAAATCGACAGCATGAACGAGGGCGATGTCCTGCTTCTTGAGAATGTCCGTTTCTATCCAGGCGAAGAGAAGAATGATCCTGAACTTGCAAAGGCATTTGCAGAGCTTGCAGATGTTTATGTGAACGATGCATTCGGAGCTGCACACCGCGCGCACGCTTCAACAGAAGGCATCGCCAAGTACATTCCGGCTGTATCAGGCTTCCTGATGGAAAAAGAACTTGAGGTACTTGGAAAAGCCTTATCAAACCCTGAGCGCCCATTCACAGCCATCATCGGCGGTGCAAAGGTTAAAGATAAGATCGGCGTCATCGACAACCTATTGGAAAAAGTAGATAACCTGATCATCGGCGGCGGACTTGCTTATACTTTCGTAAAAGCACAGGGCCACGAAATCGGAAAATCTCTTTTAGAAGAAGATAAAATTGATTTGGCTAAGAGCTTCATGGAAAAAGCAAAGGCAAAAGGCGTTAACTTCTACATGCCTGTAGATGCTATCGTTGCTGATGATTTTTCTGCAGATGCAAATTCAAAGGTCGTAGCAATCGAAGAAATCCCATCAGACTGGGAAGCTCTCGATATCGGACCAAAAACAGCTGAAACCTACCGCGATGTGATTCAGAAGTCCAAATTGGTCATCTGGAACGGACCAATGGGCGTCTTCGAAATCGACAAATTCGCTGAAGGAACAAAAGCTGTCGCACAAGCATTAGCCGATGCTAACGATACATACTCAGTCATCGGCGGAGGCGACTCTGCAGCAGCAGTCGAAAAATTCGGCCTAGCTGAAAAAATGAGCCACATCTCCACAGGAGGCGGCGCTTCCCTGGAATTCATGGAAGGCAAGCAGCTCCCAGGTGTAGTGGCATTGAACGATAAGTAAGATTTATACACAGGAGCGGTGCCGCAGCAATGTAAGGGTGCGGATCCTGACCATTGTTTTTAGCCGTTCCTATTAAAAGATACATTCAGCCCAACATCCAGTGGGAACATTTTTATAGCATTAAAACGCTGCATACGCAGCAAACATTGAAAGGAAGTGTCAGCATGCGTAAACCGATCATTGCAGGAAACTGGAAAATGCATAAAACGCTGCCTGAAGCCAAAGATTTTATCGAAAAAGTAAGCGGACTTGTTCCGTCAAACGACAAGGTTGAATCAGTAGTTTGTGCTCCGGCATTGTTCCTAGGACAGCTTGTCGAGCTTACACAGAATTCAGACGTAGAAATTGGCGCTCAAAACATGCACTTTGAAGAAAGCGGTGCTTTTACAGGCGAAGTGAGCCCAAAAGCATTGCAGGACATCGGTGCAAAATACGTGATCATTGGTCACTCTGAACGCCGCGAAATGTTCAATGAAACAGATGACACTGTCAATAAAAAGACTTTGTCAGCATTCAAATACAATTTGACTCCGATCGTTTGCTGTGGCGAAACGCTTGAACAGCGCGAAAACGGCGAAACAAACGAGTTTGTCGGCGGACAGATCAAAGCGGCGCTTAACGGCCTGACAGATGAACAAGTGAAGCAAACTGTCATCGCTTATGAGCCAATCTGGGCGATCGGAACAGGTAAATCTTCTACAGCAGAAGATGCAAATGAAACTTGCGCGCACATCCGCAAGGTGGTTGCAGAGCAATTTTCACCAGAAGTGGCTGAAGCAGTCCGCATCCAGTATGGCGGAAGCGTAAAGCCAGCTAACATCAAGGAATACATGTCGCAATCTGACATCGACGGCGCATTAGTCGGCGGAGCAAGCCTTGAGACAGATTCTTTCTTACAGCTATTGGAGGCAGGTTCCAATGAGTAAGACGTCACCAACAGCTTTGATCATTCTGGACGGTTTCGCATTGCGCGGCGAACGGATGGGAAATGCCGTAGCCCAGGCGAAAAAGCCGAATTTTGACCGTTACTGGAACCATTATCCGCATGCACAGTTAATTGCGAGTGGGGAAGCGGTCGGCCTGCCAGAGGGCCAAATGGGCAACTCTGAGGTAGGACACCTGAACATCGGTGCCGGCCGCATTGTGTACCAGAGCCTGACACGCGTGAACATTTCGATCCGTGAAGGCGAGTTTGAAAAAAATGAAACATTCCTTGCCGCAATCAAGCATGCGAAAGAAAAAGGCACTGCCCTTCATCTGATGGGCTTGCTGTCTGACGGCGGCGTTCACAGCCATATTGAGCATATGTTTGCTCTATTGAAGCTGGCTGCCAGCGAAGGTCTGGAAAAAGTGTATGTACACGGATTCCTTGATGGACGCGATGTCGGACCGCAAACTGCGCCAGGATACATCAAACAAACGCTAGAGAAAATGAGTGAAATCGGTGTCGGTGAATTTGCGACGATTTCTGGGCGATACTATTCTATGGACCGCGACAAGCGCTGGGAGCGTGTGGAGAAATCCTACCGTTCCATGGTGTATGGAGACGGACCTACGTATTCAAACCCAATGGAGTTGATCGAAGATAACTATAATAATGGAATCTTTGACGAATTCGTTGTTCCATCGGTGCTAGTGCGTACTGATGGTTCACCGGTTGCGACGATCCAGAACGACGATGCTGTGATTTTCTACAACTTCCGTCCTGACCGCGCAATCCAGATTTCAAACACTTTTACCAATAAAGACTTCCGTTCATTCGATCGAGGAGAAGGCCATCCTGAAAACCTTCACTTCGTGTGCCTGACTCACTTCAGTGAAACAGTTGACGGTTACGTGGCATTCGAACCATCAAACCTTGATAATACTGTCGGTGAAGTGATTTCACAGGCTGGAATGACTCAGCTTCGCATCGCTGAAACGGAAAAATATCCGCACGTGACATTCTTCATGAGCGGGGGCCGTGAGCAGGAATTCCCTGGTGAAAAGCGGATCCTGATCAACTCGCCAAAGGTTGCGACTTATGACTTGCAGCCTGAAATGAGCGCTAATGAGGTTACGGAGGCATTGCTCAAGGAAATCGAAGCAGATAACTTCGACGCGATTTTATTGAACTTTGCTAACCCTGATATGGTTGGACACTCAGGTATGCTTGAGCCAACAATTCAGGCAATTGAAACAGTTGACGAATGTCTTGGTCGTATCGTTGACCTGATCGTTTCTAAGGGTGGAACAGCCATTATCACTGCTGACCACGGAAATGCGGATGAGGTTGTTACCCTTGAAGGAAACCCGATGACCGCACACACAACAAACCCGGTACCTGTCATTGTAACGAAAGAGGGCGTGGAGCTCCGTGAAGACGGAATCCTTGGCGACCTTGCACCGACAATGCTTGAATTACTGGGACTGAACCAGCCAGCAGAAATGACTGGAAAATCATTGATTAAAAAATAAACTTAATTATAAGGAGAGATACCTATGCCATTCATTACAGACGTATACGCACGCGAAGTATTAGATTCCCGCGGTAACCCAACAGTTGAGGTAGAAGTTTTCACAGAATCAGGCGCTTTCGGACGCGCATTAGTTCCAAGTGGTGCTTCTACTGGTGAATACGAAGCAGTTGAACTTCGTGACGGCGACAAAGGCCGCTACCTTGGAAAAGGTGTTTTAAAAGCAGTTGAAAACGTGAACGAAATCATCGCACCATTCTTGGTTGGCGAAGAGTTCAACGTTCTTGACCAAAACGGCATCGACCAGGCACTAATCGAATTAGATGGTACTGAAAACAAAGGCAAGCTTGGCGCTAACGCAATCCTAGGCGTTTCTATGGCTGTTGCACACGCTGCGGCAGACTATCTTGACCTACCTTTATACCAATACCTTGGCGGATTCAACTCCAAGCAGCTTCCAGTTCCAATGATGAACATCGTGAACGGCGGCGAGCACGCTGATAACAACGTGGACATCCAGGAATTCATGGTCATGCCTGTTGGCGCTGAGAACTTCCGTGAAGCACTTCGCATGGGTGCGGAAATCTTCCACAGCTTGAAGGCAGTTTTAAAAGAAAAAGGCTTGAACACAGCTGTAGGTGACGAAGGCGGATTCGCTCCAAACCTAGGTTCAAACGAAGAAGCACTTCAAACAATCGTTACGGCAATCGAAAAAGCAGGCTACAAGCCAGGCGAGCAAGTCATGCTGGCTATGGATGCTGCATCTTCTGAGTTCTACAACAAAGAAGACGGCAAGTATCACCTTTCTGGAGAAGGCGTTGTGAAGACATCTGTAGAAATGGTTGACTGGTACGAAGAAATGGCTTCCAAGTACCCAATCATCTCAATCGAAGACGGTTTGGATGAAAACGACTGGGAAGGCCACAAGCTATTGACTGAGCGCCTTGGCGGCAAAGTCCAGCTTGTTGGTGACGACTTGTTCGTTACAAACACGAAGAAGCTTGCTCAAGGTATCGAGCAAGGCGTTGGCAACTCAATCCTGATCAAGGTTAACCAAATCGGTACTTTGACTGAAACATTCGACGCAATCGAAATGGCGAAGCGCGCAGGTTACACTGCTGTCATCTCTCACCGTTCTGGTGAAACAGAAGATTCAACAATCGCTGACATCGCTGTTGCAACGAACGCTGGCCAAATCAAGACTGGTGCACCATCACGTACAGACCGCGTAGCGAAGTATAACCAGCTTCTTCGCATCGAAGACCAGCTTGGCGAAACAGCTCGCTTCAACGGAATCAAATCTTTCTACAACCTTAAGAAGTAATTTTGCGAGGTGAATCGCCTAATGTGGCGATTGAACCCGTAACATAAGGACACCGGTAGCATGACGATGCTGCCGGTGTTTTTTTTGTGGGCAGAAGGACAATTCGAGTTGAAGAAATCTTTAATGTTTCTTGTAAAAGGGCAGTTATAGACATTTCAGGAGGACAATCCGATCAAAATGTCTAATAAAAAGGGTTTAATAGACATTTCAGGAGGACGAGCTAGTCAAAATGTCTAAAAAAAGGGGTTTAATAGACATTTCAGGAGGACAATCCGATCAAAATGTCTAATAAAAAGGGTTTAATAGACATTTCAGGAGGACGAGCTAGTCAAAATGTCTAACAAAAGGGGTTTAATAGACATTTCAGGAGGACGAGCCGATCAAAATGTCTAATAAAAAGGGTTTAATAGACATTTCAGGAGGACGAGCTAGTCAAAATGTCTAAAAGAGATTTCTGACGTCCATCATCATGTCCAATCCCCATTCCCTAATAAGTATTACTACGCCAACCACCCCACTAGTAAAAATAGCCCACCATATATCCATGATATAAACTGGCTGTTAATCCACAATACTATAGCTAAACTCAACTTAGATGGGAGCCGGTTGAAATATGAAAAAATATCTTCTTGCCGCAATCCTTATAACCTTTACCCTATCCTCATCCGCTTCTGGTACTGCTCTTTCAGTAACCAGTCAAAACCCTGCAGAGGTGTCGTCATCAGCAAAAAAGCCTAAGCAAGAAGCTCCTTCCTCGGTGAAACGAGCGAAATACGAAAAGACTGGCCATGTGTTCTGGGATCTTCCCGTGGAAGAAAAGCTTGTGGCGTTTACGTTTGATGACGGGCCTGATCCGACGTTCACTCCGCAAATCCTTGACGCTCTGAAGAAGTATGATGCGAAAGCTACTTTTTTTGTCATTGGCGAGGAGGCGGAAAGATACCCGGAAATCGTTAAACGGCAGGTAGCAGAAGGGCATGAAATCGGGAATCACACCTACAGGCATCGTTTCCGGGACGGCTATTCCCCAGCGATGCTCAGAAAGGAACTAGATAAGAACGCTGAGGTCATTCATGATCTGACCGGCATCAAGCTTTCGCTATTCCGGCCGATCGCAGGTTATTATGATAAGGAAATTGTCGATACAGCGATTGAAGGGGGCTACAATGTCATCCTCTGGTCATGGCATCAGGAAACTCGGGACTGGAGCAGGCCGGGTGCGGCAAAGATCACGCAAAATGTTATATCCGATACTCGACCAGGCGACGTGATCATTTTCCATGATGCTGGTGGAGACCGTTCGCAAACGGTGAAGGCGGTGGAAGACATCCTGGAAATTTTATACAAGAACGGATATCAATGCACGACTATTTCGGACCTGCTGTACAGATCAAATTCGCTGCTTCCTGCACCATTGCGTTAACAACTGCGAGAAATTAAAGTACCTGCCCAATAAAATTCATAACAATTCGGACAAGTATTGTTCTATTCCTGAAAATGTGATAAATTTAAAATACTGTTAGCAGTTTTATCGGGAGGTACGTCATGCATACATTGTTAGTTGTTCTTTTAGTGATCGTCAGCATTGCTCTTATTGGAGTTGTTCTTCTTCAATCAGGCAAGAGTGCTGGTCTGTCCGGTGCGATTTCCGGCGGCGCTGAGCAATTGTTCGGCAAGCAGAAGGCAAGAGGTCTTGACCTTGTGCTGCACCGTGTTACGATCGTGTTGTCTGTTTTATTCTTTGTCTTGACTATTGCCGTTACTTATTTCGAACTATAATACACACAATGACCCGGCTTCAATAGAGGCCGGGTTTTATTGTGTTTACATAAGCAAAATCCTCACATAATTCTGTTGAATATGGGTATTTACATATATAAAGGCTTTTAATTGAATGTTACAAGCATGTTTGTTAAAACTAAGGAAGATATCTGATAGAGGGAGTAGGAAAATGAGAAAGTTAGTGCCAAGACCATTTACATTTAAAGCTGGAAAAAGAGCGGTATTGCTATTGCATGGATTTACCGGCAATTCTGCGGATGTCAGGATGATGGGCCGTTTTTTAGAAGGGAAAGGATATACATGCCATGCACCTGTATTTAAAGGACATGGAGTGCCGCCTGAAGAACTGATACATACGGGTCCTGAGGATTGGTGGCAGGATGCGCTTGATGGCTACGAATTCCTCAAGAGCGAGGGCTATGAGGAGATTGCTGTGGCAGGTTTATCGCTGGGCGGAGTCCTTTCGCTTAAGCTGGGATATACCAAGCCACTCAAGGGAATCGTGCCAATGTGCGCGCCGATGCATCTTAAGACGGAAGAATTGATGTACCGCGGTGTACTCGAGTATGCGCGCGAGTATAAGAGGATGGAAGGCAAGCAAGAGGAGCAGATCGAGGCAGAGGTAAAAGAGCTCGAGCAGAAATCGATGGCTACGCTCAAAGACCTTCAGGAGCTGATCAAGGAGGTCCGTGGCAGCATCGACCTGATCTATACGCCAACCTTTGTGGTCCAGGCAAGGAACGACGTCATCATCGACCCTGACAGCGCGAATATCATTCATGACAATATCGAATCTGAGCATAAGAAACTCAAATGGTATGAAGAGTCAGGCCATGTCATCACGCTTGATAAAGAACGTGATCAGCTGCACGAAGATGTTTACGAGTTTCTACAGTCATTAAATTGGAAAGAATAAAAACATAGAAAATTTATTGTGTTGTTTTTTACACCATGAACTCAACATGATTTCGAAAATAGCATAATAAAGGAGGGATTTTTAATGGATGAGAATATTAAAGGCCATATAGACAGGCTGTTGAATTATATGAAGGATGAAGCTTACAAGCCGCTTACCGTCCAAGAGCTGGAAAGTGCCTTTGGAATTGAGGATTCATCGACATTCAAGGATTTCGTCAAAGCACTGGTGGTCATGGAAGAGAAGGGGCTGGTCGTCAGGACCCGAAGTGACCGATACGGCCTTCCGGAAAAAATGAATCTCGTGCGTGGACGATACAGTGCGCATGCGAAGGGGTTCGCTTTTGTCATTACAGAAGAACAGGGAATGGATGATGTCTTCATTCCGCCGAATGAAACGAGCAATGCGATGAACGGTGATACCGTCCTTGTCCGCGTATCGTCAGACAGCTCGGGGCAGCGCCGTGAAGGAACAGTCGTGCGCATCCTTGAAAGAGGAGTGTCGCAGATTGTCGGCACTTATACCGAAAGCAAGCATTTCGGTTTCGTGATTCCTGATGATAAAAAGTTCACGAGCGACATATTCATTCCAAAAGAAGCCGGGATGGGTGCAGTCGAAGGTCATAAGGTCGTCGTCAAACTGACAAGCTATCCTGAGGGCCGCAAGAGTGCCGAGGGAGAGGTTGTTGCCATCCTTGGCCATAAAAATGATCCTGGAGTCGATATCCTGTCTGTCATCCACAAGCACGGACTGCCGATGGAATTCCCTGATGAAGTCATGGAGCAGGCGAATAATGCCCCGGATCAAATCGATGAGAGCGAGTTGGCAAACCGCCGCGACCTGCGTAATGAAGTCATCGTCACGATTGACGGTGCAGATGCGAAGGACTTGGATGATGCCGTCCAGGTAATAAGACTTGAAAACGGCAATTATAAGCTTGGTGTCCATATCGCGGATGTTACGTACTATGTAACCGAGGACTCACCGATTGACCGCGAAGCAGAAGACCGTGCGACGAGTGTTTATTTGGTTGACCGGGTGATCCCGATGATTCCGCACCGCTTATCAAACGGAATTTGCTCGTTGAATCCTAAGGTCGACCGCCTTACGCTGTCTTGTAATATGGAGATCACTCCAGATGGGCAAGTGGTAGACCATGAAATCTACCAGAGCGTCATCAAGACTACTGAGCGAATGACATATTTCGATGTCAACAGGATTCTTGTTGATAAAGACGAGGAAACCCGCTCAAATTATGAATCTCTTGTGCCAATGTTTGAATTGATGGAAGAGCTTGCTGCTATCCTTCGTAAAAAAAGGATGGAAAGAGGCGCCATCGACTTTGATTTTAAAGAATCAAAAGTACTGGTTGATGAGGAAGGCCACCCAACAGATGTTGTTCTGCGTGAGCGGTCTGTCGCTGAAAAACTGATCGAAGAATTCATGCTAGCGGCAAACGAAACAGTCGCCGAGCATTTCCACTGGCTGGATGTGCCATTCATCTATCGTATTCACGAAGATCCGAAAGAGGATAAGCTGAGAAAGTTCTTTGATTTCATTACAAACTTCGGATATCTTGTCAGAGGCTCCGCAAACGGAGTGCATCCAAGAGCACTGCAGGAAATCATCGAGGAAGTCCAAGGCAAGCCGGAGGAAATGGTCGTTTCAACTGTCATGCTCCGTTCGATGCAGCAGGCGAAATACTATCCTGAGAGCCTCGGGCACTTCGGTCTTTCAACAGAGTTCTACACGCACTTTACATCACCAATCCGACGCTATCCTGACTTGATTGTCCACCGCTTGATCAGGACTTACTTGATCGAGGGCAAGCTCGACCAGGCAACAAAGGAAAAATGGAATGCGATGCTGCCTGATATTGCCGAGCATTCATCCAACATGGAACGCCGTGCAGTTGAAGCTGAACGTGAAACAGATGAACTGAAGAAAGCGGAATACATGGAAGACAAGGTTGGAACGGAATACGATGGCATCATCAGCTCTGTTACGAACTTCGGGATGTTCGTCGAGCTTCCGAACACAATCGAAGGCCTGGTACATGTCAGCTACATGACGGATGATTATTACCGCTATGACGAACGCCATCTGGCGATGATTGGCGAGCGAACAGGCAATGTCTTCAGAATCGGCGATGAAATTACAGTCCGAGTCATCAAGGTTAACAAAGATGAGCGCTCCATTGATTTTGAAATCGTCGGCATGAAGGGCACGCCAAGGCGTGAGCGTCCAGCCCAGCCAAAGATCTTCAAGACGGGCAGCAGTGATAAAAAGCCGCGCCGCGGTAAAGAAGAAGAAGGCAAGCGAGGCGGCAGAGGTTCGGGCGGCGGAAGAGGATCAGGAGGAGGCAGAAATGGCTCCAGTTCAGGCTCCGGCTCCGGTCCAAAACCAAAGAGCAAGAAGAAAAAGTTCTTTGAGAACGCCCCGGCCGCAAAGCGCAAATCTAAGAAAAGAAAATAGGCAACTCATTGAGAGCTCCTGATCAGGGGCTCTCTGTTGTCCTCTATTGCTGGCACGTTAATCTGTGCTGACCAAGGCGCTTGCGCTTTTCATTGTGGGAGAATGGGATATTTGCTAAAATGAGAGAAATAGAAGGGGGAAGTTTTTATGCCAAAAGGTGAGGGAAAAGTCGTCGCGCAGAATAAAAAAGCAAATCACGACTATTTCATCGAAGAAACTTATGAAGCCGGAGTGGTCCTTCAGGGAACAGAGATTAAATCGATCCGTAACGGACGTGTCCAGCTAAAAGATTCATACGCAAAAGTCCATAATGGAGAATTGTTCTTATATAATCTGCACATCAGCCCCTATGAACAGGGAAACCGTTATAACCATGATCCTCTGCGCACAAGGAAGCTTTTGCTTCATAAACGCCAAATCAATCAGTTGATTGGTGAAACGAAGGAAGCAGGTTATGCGCTTGTGCCATTGAAGATTTACCTGAAGAACGGTTACGCAAAGGTTTTAATCGGTCTTGGTAAGGGTAAAAAGAACTATGACAAGCGTGAGACGCTGAAGAAGAAGGAAGCAAGCCGCGATATCGAGCGTGCATTCCGTGAGCGCCAGAAAATGTAAGCTTGTCAGCTGAGGAAGAGTGTACCAGTTGAAAAAAGTACTCAGTGTGTTATAATAATAACTGTCACCAGCGAGTGACAACATAACTTTTGCTCGGCTTAACCGAGTTCTCCTAACGTCTGTATCACAGATACAGCAACCTTTTATATGGGGACGTTACGGATTCGACAGGGGTAGTTTGAGCTTAAGTGGCGAGTCGAGGGGATCGGCCTCGTAAAAACGTCAACGCCTATAACTGGCAAAGAAAACAACAACTTCGCTTTCGCAGCTTAATACTGCATAGCGGTTCGCCCCTCCATCGCCCATGTGGTAGGGTAGCGGACTCACTCTAAGTGGGCTACGCCGGATTCCACCGCCTGAGGATGAAGGAAGAGAACAACCAGGCTAGCTGGCCGGCCGCCTGTCGGTAGGCAAAAGGACCAGCGAATCGCCAATATGCCGACTACACTCGTAGAAGCTTAAGTGCCAATATCTTTGGACGTGGGTTCGATTAGTAATTAGTCGCCTTGCGTGGCAACATGCAAGTGAAAATCCGGCTTTATCGGTGAAACCTAAGTCGCGGATAGCGATAGGGCAATGCCGAGTGGTATGTGGAGCAATCCAACAGCCATGTATCGACTTATAGGCTGCCAGCAATGGCAGTACTAGGATGCTTGATCTATCCGGGAGTCCGGATAAAACTACATCTCGCATAATACGCCGGAGGACCTGCTGAAGCAGGTTCAAGATATAGTCAGTGCCATGACGAAAGCATGGAATAGCACGTCCCACCGTCTCCACCAATACATATGTTGGTGGATTTTTATTTTTTGTGATGTGACGTAAAGCATAAAATTTCCGTTTGGAAACTTTATGCTTTATTTTTTTTTCGGAAATTTTATGCTTGATTTCTGTGACATTAAGCATGAAAATGTCACTATTACATCATTATGCTTAAAGTAGCTTGTGACAATATTATGCTTGAAGCATCTTATTGAGTCCTATTATAAAAAATGTAGATCTTTAAAAAGGTTTACATTTTTTTTTGCTTTCCATACTTTTTATTTTTCCCAGCAACGGGTGAATTACTTAAATAATAGTCCGATAAATTATATATGACCTAACGGTAACATTTAAAGAGCTGGCTTGCTGCTGGCTCTCTTTATTTTGTCACCTTAGAATATGCAGGATATATATGGTAGAATTTAACTAATACATATAGGAGGGGAATTATATGAGATTAACAAAGTTTACTGTTACTAATTATAAGGTTTTTAAAGATACCTTTACCATTGACTTTTCAAAAGACTCAATTGCTATTTTAACGGGAAGAAATAACACAGGGAAATCAACTATATTAGAAGCAATAAACTGCTTTTTTCAAAAAGAGTCTAAAGCAAAAACTATTCCTAATGATTGCTTTTCTGTACGAAATGCGAAAATAATTTTGAAAGCAGTATTTGAAACTGATAAAGACAAAATTACTATCGTGAAGAAATACAAAGAGGAGTCTTCTCCTAGTTTTTATGATGAAAATGATGTTGAAATTAAAGCAAGTCACGAACTGAAAGATAAACTAGATGAAATTTTAAACAATAAACCATTTTACATAACCCCTTCTATGTTACCAGATGATATTAATGGTTTAATTCAAAATATATATACAGAGATCCTTAAAAATAATTTAGAAAAACTTGAAAGCGATGAAGGCAACGTTGAAGAAAATGAATTAGCTGCAGAGTATGCTCAGCTCAAAAAGTCGTACCCTGAGTTTTTAAGAAAACTTAAGTTAAATACGGATAGACTACTTGAAGAAGTTAGTGGTGAGGTTTCTGATAACTTGCGAACTTTATTTTCTAATGATCATTTATCTTTAAATGTAGTAGGTGGGGAGAGCGAAGGCTTTTCATCAACAGAATTATTAAAAACTACAAGTTCTAGCGTTCATATAGATAGTAATAAGCAATCCAAAATGCCATTAGCAAATCAAGGAACTGGTTTACAACGAATGAGTTTGATATATCTTATTCAAAACATGATAGAGAAAAAACTTATGGGTGAAAGTGACAATAAATTATTATTGATTGATGAGCCAGAAGCTTTCTTGCATCCAGAAGCGGTTCGAGCGCTAAGTCGTTCTCTATATAAGATTGGTGAAAAAATGCCACTCATGATTTCAACACATTCGCCAATACTTATAGATTTATCTGAGAGACATACTTCCATTCAAGTTTTTCGTGTCGGTGAGAAAACAGCAATTCAATTATATAAATCTATTAGTGAACAATTTGATGAAGATGATATTAAAAATATGAAGATCCTAAATTATGTAGATTCGTATGTGAACGAATTTTTCTTTGCTGACAAAGTAGTGGTTGTGGAAGGGGATACCGAGTACATTGCTTTTAAACACCTTGCTAAATTAAAGAATGAGAACGTTCACATAATTCGTGCAAGAGGTAAAGCTACTATTTGCACCTTAATGAAAATTCTTAATCAGTTTAACTCAAGTTATGATATTTTACATGATGTGGACAACCATACTAAACACAATTCTTCCACATTAAAAGGTCAATTAACGAATTGTAAAAACATTCTTGAGTTAAAAGATAATGATAACATAAGAATTTTCTGTTCAATATCAAACTTTGAAAATGCTATAGGTATTGGAGACGTACCAAATAATAAAAAAACCCAAACAATTTATGAAATTTTACATGGAACCTCTGATACAGATGAGTTTGCTAAACCTAGGAGGATAGTACAGAATTTATATCAACAAATAATAAACCATGATGAAGAGAAAACTTTGGATATTGGTTTTCTTAGAATAAATGCTGAACAGGATTATGAGGATTTATTTGTTGGATTAATACAACAAAAAACCGAGGAAGAAATAGAAGAGAAGAAGAAAAAAGAAGCAGAAAAAGTGGCTTCAAACTAATGCAGAATACTTCAATAAGGAATATGGATATATATGGTATAATTTAGTGTATAGGGGGTTTGCATATGTATAGAAAAAAAGGAATAAACTATTTATCTTTTATATTGCTAATACTATTATTCGCACTAACAGCTTGCACTCAAAGTCCTGATTTTGAGTTGTACAAAGGAAAACCTTTAAAAATAGCGGTGGTTGGAGAACCACCAGAAGTTAAAGAGGAACAAGTGATATTTACAAAAATCTCATTTGATTCAATGGCTAGTAAAGAACTGAAGTCTTATGACGCAGTATTTATCACGGAAAATAGTCTTTCAGAGGCTTCTGAAAGCCAATATGCAGATGTTTACCTAAATTCATTAATTCCATTCTTTTTTATATCAGCTAATAATCATATTCCTTTTACCGTAAAAGAAACAGCATATAATGAGTCTTGGAATTGGACTGCTGGTCAAAGCTATGCTGTTGGAGTTCTTAATTCAAAAGATGATGAGTCGTTAAAAAGTTGGAAATACGGATTGTATAATGATAAAAAAACAGATGAACATATAAAAGATGTATATTCGAGAATATTCAAGACGATTGATGAACTTAATCAATAATATATAAAAGTTTTGTGGATAAATACACTTATAGTAACGGGTGCGTTTCTTTAGGAAGGAGATTGCACCCTTTTTGTTGAAATTTAGGGCAGGACAGTTGAAAAATAAATAAACATAGAAATCGCAGACTAGGGGGAATTATGTGGAGGTATTTGGAATTATGGGATTCACTTTCGGAGCAACGGGATTTATTTTTGGACTTATTGCTTTTACTACGGCGTTGACTAATAGTAACAAAGTAAAAGAACTTGAAAAGAGGATTTATGATTTAGAAGAAAAATAATAAACAATCTTCAAGTAAAGGGTGCAAGAGTAAGAAGCAACGCATAATTTGCGTTGCTTCTTCGCTTTCTTAGAAATATTTCTGATAAAACTCCTGTCTCAGCCTTCCGCTTAATTGGGCATATATTCGAGTGGTTTCACTTTTCTCGTGGCCCAAAAGGCTTTGGATAACTTCAACTGGGGCTCCATTATTCAATAAATGGGTGGCATAGCTGTGTCTGAGTTGGTGGGGATGAATTTCCTTATCTATGCCGGCACGCGCTGAGATTTTCTTAATGTAATACCTCATCTGTGCAATACTCATCCTGTGTGGCTGTCTCTCTGTTACAAAAATGGCCGGATCTTTATCCTGGCGGCTATCAATGTATCGCTTAAGCCATAATTCAGCCCGAATATTAAAATACACCTCACGTTCCTTGTCACCCTTTCCCCTGACGATGGCAGAGCGGTTAGACCAATTAATGCAATTGCGGTCAAGTGCAGCGATTTCTCCAATTCTGCACCCAGTAGAAAACATCAATTCGAATAGTGCCTTTTCCATAGGACTGATACAGGCTTCACGTAAAAGTTCAATCTCCCTTTCTGATAGAAACTTTGGAATTCTCTTGCCGGCTTTAGGTTCCTTGATCTTTGCTGCGGGATTACTGGGTAAATGTCCTTCCTCGTGACACCAGCGAAACAATGACTTCATAAACCGGATTCTGTGGGCCAAACTTGAGGGTTTTAAGTCCTTGCCTTGAGTAACAAGATATTTCTTTAATCCTTCTGTGTCGACACTATCGATTTTCTGATCATTAAAATAACCAATGAGCAACTTCGCTTGGATTCCATATGCCTTTAAAGTATAAGGTGAAAAGCCTTCTATACTTTTATCAGCTTCATAGGATTTCCACGCAGTTGATAATAACAAACTAATCCCTCCCATTTAATTGGAATACTAAAAGGAATTATTGCCTGTTTTGTAGAAATTAAGACTCAAGGTATTCAAAAGTATAGAAAGATTTATTCCAAGACTATTAGTGTAAAGATAACTAGATAGATAAGGAGATTTAGTAATGACCTACTGGGAAACGAAAACAATTAATACAGCACGAGGAAACTTTGAGGTCTTTGTAAAAGGAGAAGGTAGTCCAATTTGCGTCACTCATCATTATTCAGAGTTTAATCATACAGGTGATTACTTTGCAGATTCTTTGACAGAGAATAATACGGTCTACCTTGTGAATTTAAAGGAAGCTGGAAATTCAAGTAAGGCACATGAGGCTCATGAGTTGAGTATGTTTGATGCTGTTTATGACCTTGAAGCAATCCGAGAGGCGTTGGGGTATGCCAAATGGACATTTGCCGGGCACTCGACAGGAGGTATGATAGGAGTCATCTACGGTATTCATTTTTCTATGTCTCTTACTTCACTAATAATTGTGGGGGCAGCTGCCAGGAAATATGCCAATTCATCCTCTGAATGCATCTATCATCCAGACCATCCACACTTTGATCGAATGCAGCAACTTATTGAGACTTTAAAACGCTCTGATTTAACACCTAGCGAAAGGGAGCGTTTCTCAAAAGAGAGAACGAAACTGTCTCTATTTCACCCGGATAAGTATGATGAATACTTTTCTTTAGGCATACATAAAAAGATGTCTGCTCCAAGAATGAACTTTTTTATTAGGGAAGAAATGATCTTTGATGTAACCCGTGAGTTAGGAAAAATCTCAACTAATACTTTAATATTGAGTGGCCAATACGATGTACAATGTCCACATTCTTTCTCCGTAGAATTGAATGAGTTAATACCAAAATCACAACTAGTTGTTTTTAATGAAAGCAATCATTACCCTTTCCTTGAAGAAAAAATGTTGTTTAAACAAGTCATCTCAAATTACTTAAAAGAAAAGGTTTCTTATTGAACTATAGAAGCAGTAATGTTGATCATACGCTTATGAAATTGTTTCACTTAAATGCTGCGCTGGTCTCTTTTTGTACATTCTTTATTAAAGAAACGGTGCAGTAATGTTTAATAAAAAGCTCCACGGAAACAAACAAGTAGGAATATTATTATTAGTTATAGGATGAAAAGATTTAGACCAAAGAAGCTGTATGAATTGAATTAGGTTTTTTTACTTAAAGATGAATAGTCAAAAAAGGATGCTAGGGCTGGTTAATAACCACCCTTATTTTTTTATAAGCATCTTTAACAATATGAATTAATACTAAATTCAAAAAATAGTGAATTTTATTTACAAAATTGACAATATATGCTATTATTTTCAAGATAGTGTAATAATATTGCCATTTAGTGGAAAGGTGCGTAGGAATATGTAATTATTTCAATTGTCTCTGTGGTGTGTATAATTATCTTAATTAGTAACTTATAACGAGGTGGTAATATGAATAACACACTATTTAATGCTGTATTCTTTATTGGTTTGACTTCAGTCGTTGTATTTGTAATTTTAATCTTGGTCTTATTGATATTGACTGTAAAGGATAGGGTTACAAGCAAGAAAAACGTCAAACGAGGGCTAATTGGTTCAACAACAGTTTTTGGTATTATGGCTTTAGCTTTCATTTTAAATTGGATGTATAATCCTAACTTCTTGCCAAAGGGATATTTATCTCAAGAACTTGAATCTCCTGGTGGACAATACAGCGCAAGAGTCTATAACTATACCGGTTTCATAGATCACAAAAATGTTAGAGTTGAAGTTTTTAATAATGAAACCCAAAAAGAAAAAACTGTTTTTTATAGTTTTGTAGATGGTCCATTACAAATTAGTTGGAAGGGACAGAAAACTATCGAAATACAGGAAAAAACCTTAAATGTAGAAAAAGATACCTTTGATTTTAGATATGATTAATAAATCAAGGGTTAAATTCGGAGGAGAAAATGATAAAAAAAATATATTCATCAATCATTCTAATAACTGTTTTACTTTTCAGCCTTTGTCTTCCTTCCTCGACTTTTGCAAACGAAATTATCGAAACAACCAACGACTTACATGAATTAGTTGTACAAAATGGCATGGCAAGTTTGAATGAATCAGGCCAAATAGTGTTAGATCTAGAAGGAATTAAGACTTTAAATGCTGACGAAGAACTGGTAAATGCCTATATTAAGGAAATGGAACAATTAAACTGGAGTGTAGCAGAGGGTTTTATGGAGTTTGATGCCAATTTTGAAGTGGTTGCAGTCACTCCTGAAGAAGTAACTGAAATTGTTTACCAAGAATCATTAGACAATCCGGAAGACAGAATTATATATGAATCTGAGTTATCTGAGAACGATGTACTCTTGACTTCTCCATTAAAGTCCACAGGAGGAATCACGACTTACGCAATTGCTGATCAACCCCCGTATAAAAATGTCAAATCGTTAGTATTGGCAAATAGGGCAGAACTTGAAAAAGTTTATAATACTAATAAAACTTTGCAAAAATATGGCGGAGCAAACGCCTTTAGCGCGACAGTAGGTTGGTGGGTAGGAAGAGTTAAACCAGGGGGATCTTGGGACTATAAAGTAGTATCAGGTTATGCACCTTGGTATAAAGAATGGAGAGGCTTATTTTTTGATGGCTACCGATATGTTACCTCAGCCTACATCGGTAATTACAATTACGGATATACCGGAGAACTTCTCTTTACGAAAAGTACACTTCTGGCAGCAGGTGATGGAGTTTCTATCATAACTACTTTTATGAGTAATATTCAAAAAGGTCAATTTAAAGCTTCTTTAGATGGAGAGGATGATAAAGCCCCTGTCAGAAAAGGTTATGACGACGCAGTTAGATATGAATAATTTATCTTATGGATAAAATGCTCAATATTACGGAGTATATATACCAATTGCAAGGACTGTTTTAAAATAGAGATAGATAATGTTTTAATATAAATTCTCTAGGTAGAGAATCTTCTTTTATGGTACAAAAACTCATTGTAGGATTAAATTCTTATTCCTTCATGAGTTTTTTTGTGCCATAAAATGAAGGTCATATCAAAATCCTGCTTACTTGTTACTGGGTTAAATATTTTAAGTGCTATAAGGGATACAACAAATGATTCTACTCCAAAGCTAGAGGATGAATATAGATATTAATCTTCTTTCATCAAATGAACCAAATTTGAATATATTTGGTAAGAAAACTAGTGACTATTAGAGGGAATATATTGAGGTAAACGAAGGGCCAACTGAATGAAAAACCACAGTCGCTAATCCCAACAGAATAATTCCACTTCTTATTTAACAAAAGGGAGATTTAACAAGGAAGGCTTAATCCCTTTTTTTATTGAATCCCTTATTTAACAAGCGATGTAGCATTCCTGTAATAAACCGAGTTTGTGAAGAGATGTAAACGGGGGCTATGTTAAAAATGGGATGGCTGCGGCTATACCGTTTTCTTATTGTGCTAACGAAGCAGGATAGTTGTGCGAAATGTTCCTAGTTAAAATGGAGGATGGTAACATCACTCTGGTAAAGGCTAGGCAGTTCCTTTCGGAACTGAAGGATTATATCGAAGAATCAAATGAAGGGGTAACGCCCCGAAGGGTTCTCTCTTAGTCGAGTAGCACTGGATTGAGTAAGAATGAAAGTGTTATAAGCTCGGTGAAAAGGCGTGAGAATTTACCGTAACAGGTTAAGCTGACGAAAGCCTACCCGATGGGGTGGTGTAGATCATGATGCTTGAGTTGAATGAATATGGTGAGAATGCAAATAAACCTAAAAGAAAAGGTTAAGCTGGCGAACTTCTGAATGTACGGGTCTAGACCTGCGATACATAGAAATGTGTATATCACCAAATTGTGAGGTTAGCTGTGGGTAAGTAAGAATAACTAATATGAAAATCCATGATACGTTACAGGCGTATGAATGCTAACAGGCTTACAGGAAGCACCTAAGTTCATTCTATAATAGATATAATTCAACGTTGTAAGCTGATAACGTGGAGGGCTTACTCCCGAAGAAGCGTTGGCAAGGAAAGCAGTAATGACATTAGTTACTGTATAACTTGTCTTTATGTCAGTGAAAGTGGTGGCACAGTACCAACGAAAGGCCTAATCAGCCTGGAGGGATAGCCACTAGACTAATGAAGAATCATTTAATCATGTAAGGCAAGTCTTTATCGGTTAATAAGGTTCTTGTGAGACTAATAGAGGTTTACCTCCTACGGGAGGCACCGACTTATTGAAACGGAAGAATTGAGACATGAAGGGGCTAAGGTTTCTGAGGTGTTGATGATTAAATTGAATTGGATTAGTTGGAACGCCGTATGCGGTGAAAGTCGCACGTACGGTGTGAACAGGGGGAAAAGGGAGCGATAACTTCAAACCCTTACCTATCTGTATGCTTAAGGAAATAAATTAATTTACTCTCTGTACTTATGTTTTTTAAAATTCATTTTGGAGAATTTAAGTACAAAAGGGGTGTAAATATGTTCAATAAATTTTTTATAATCAGTGTTATTTTTATGATGTTATTTGGGAATTTGGAAAAAGTTTATGCGATAGATCGAGTTGTAATTAGGAGTATTACAGTAGATGATCCCGATAGATGGTATGAAAATATTTACTTAATCGCAGATAAGGATGGGATGGACTATAAGAATTTTACTGTCCAAGTTGGTGACTTTGGGAGAGGACTTTATAACTTTCCTAAATGGATAAATTATAGTTATGATCCAAATTTATATAAGGAAGATTTAAATGCCGATAAGCTAGAGGACATTATCATTGAATTAGTAACAGGTTCGGGTACAGGAGTATCAACAAAAGCTATTCACATTTTACATCAAGGTGATGTTGGTTTTTATAATTTTCAAGAGGTACCAGTTGAGCCTATAAAGGATGCCATTAAACGACTAGTAAAAATGGAGCAGAAAGGTAATGAAATTACGATTTCATTTGGTAAAAAGAATTATGTAGTATACTATTCAAAATTTGGCTACTACACTCCAGTTGACCGTCCTGGAGCAGGGTCAATTGAAGAGTATATACCTAAAGAAGGAATACTTTATGGCACAGCAAACGTTTTTGTAACGATTCCAGAAGCAAATATTGGTGGTTTAACCGTTAAATATGCTTGGGATGGAAAAATGTATAAGGCTGAATCTGTCACATTTGAGGCAGCACCTTATAAGTCATCAAGAACTAAGTAAACTAAAGGGTGCGAGTGTTAAATAGGTAGTGTTCGGCTGCACTTTTTGTTTATTCAACTATAGGAGCAGGATAGTTGTGCGAAATGTTTCTGGCTAAAATTGAGATTGGCCACAATCATCAGATAAAGGTCAGGCAGTTCCTTACGGAACTGAAGGGTTATATCGAAGAATCAAATGATGGGGTAACGCCCTGAAGGGTTCTCTCTTAGTCGAATAGCACTAGATTTAGTAAGAATGATAGTGTTATAAGCTCGGTGAAAAGGCGTGAGAATTTACCGTAACAGGTTAAGCTGACGAAAGCCTACCCGATGGGGTGTTGTAAATCATGATGCTTGAGTTGAATGAATATGGTGAGAATGCGAATAAACCTAAAAGAAAAGGTTAAGCTGGCGAACTTCTGAATATACGGGTCTAGACCTGCGATACATAGAAATGTGTATATCACCAAATTGTGAGGTTAGCTGTGGGTGAGTAAGAATAACTAATATGAAAATCCATGATACGTTACAGGCGTATGACGGTTAACAGGCTTAAAGGAAGCACCTAAGTTCATTCCATAATAGATATAACTCAACGTTGTAAGCTGATAACGTGGAGGACTTACTTCTTATGAAGCGTTGGCAAAGAAAGCATTAATGACACTAGTTGCTGTATAACTTGCCTTTATATCAGTGAAAGTGGTGGCATAGTACCAATGAAAGGTCTAATCAGCCTGGAGGGATAGCCACTAGACTAATAAAGATTTATTCAACCAAGTAAGGCAGTTCTTTAACGGTTAATAAGGTTCTTGTGAGAATAAAAGAGGTTTAACTCCGAAAGGAGTCACCGACTTATTGAAACGGAAGAAACTGAGGCACAGCGAATATTATAGTATGCAAGAGTGTTTTGACAGACTATATGCTCAAAGTGTCGGTGGTCATCACTTCTATGATTTAACAGAATTAATGAGTTCTAAAGATAATATACGACTTGCCTACCGAAACATCAAAAGAAATACAGGCAGCAAAACTGCGGGAACAGATAAACTGACAATTAATGATATTCTGCACTTAAAAGTGGACGATGTAATAGCAAAGGTTCAAGCCATGTTCAAATGGTATGAACCGAAACCAGTAAGGCGGGTATTCATTCCAAAAGGAAAAGGAAAAACCAGACCTTTGGGGATCCCCACGATATGGGATAGAATCTTTCAACAATGCATACTTCAAATTTTAGAGCCAATCTGTGAGGCAAGATTCCATAAACACAGTTATGGATTTAGACCAAATCGCAGCACTCATCATGCCAAAGCCAGGCTTGAATTTCTTATTAATCAGTCTGGACTCCATCATTGTGTGGATGTTGATATAAAAGGTTTCTTCGATAATGTTAATCATAGCAAACTTTTGAAACAAATGTGGTCACTGGGTATAAGGGATAAAGCGCTTCTATCTATTATTTCTAGGCTTATAAAAGCTGAGATTGAAGGAGAAGGAGTTCCAACAAAAGGCACTCCGCAAGGAGGTATCTTATCGCCTTTACTTTCAAATATTGTATTGAATGAATTGGATTGGTGGATAAGTGACCAATGGGAAACGTTTGAGAGTAGATATACTTACTCTACAAATGGAAGTAAATATCAACATCTAAAGAAAACAACTCTGAAAGAGTGCTTCATCGTTCGCTATGCGGATGATTTCAAGGTTATGTGCCGAACTAGGTCACACGCTATAAAAATGAATTACGCATTGAAAGACTTCTTGAGTAAAAGACTTCATTTGGAAACAAGTGAGGAGAAATCGAGGGTTATTAATCTAAAGAAAAACTCTTCCGAGTTCCTTGGATTTTCAATGAAAGTCGTAAGGAAAGGAAAAACAAGATTTGGCTATGTAGCAAGGTCCGATATGTCAAAAAAGGCCAAAGAGAACGCCTTTCAAAAGATTAAGGAAGCTATAAAAGTAGTCAAGAAAAAGCCTTGCATTCAGACAGTTTGGAATTTCAACACTGTTGTCATGGGAATTCAAAACTATTACTCTGTCGCTACTAACATCACTATCAATCTGAATGAGTTAAACGCTCATCTACGCAGAACGTTATATAATCAATTAAGGAACATTAGAACCGAGGCAAGTTTCCATGAGATGACTAAAACCTTACAGAAAAGATACAAGGGATATAAGGCAAAGTTGTATATGATACAAAAGATGGTCTTTGTCCCCATCCACGGACAACGGTGGAGAAAGACACTTGGATTCTCCCAGGTAATATGTAACTTTACTGCCGAAGGTAGAGCAAAGATTCATAATAGCCTAAAGGCTATTGATAAGATTACGCTATCTTACATCATGAGAAACTACATTCCAAATAGATCCATTGAATACAACGACAATCGAATCAGTAAATTTATTGCCCAGTACGGCAAATGTGCAATATTGGGAGAAGAGTTAGGGATACATGAATGGCATTGTCATCACATAATCCCTCATTATCTTTCGAAGGATGATAGTTATTCAAACTTGATAATTGTCCATAAAGCAATCCATCAGTTAATTCATCTGAAAGATAAAGTCAAAATAGAAATTCTTCTACAATCTTTAAAGCTTACTAATAAGCAGAAAGAAAAAGTTAATAATTTGCGATTAAGATGTCAGAATGAAATATTCTAACGTTGGAAAAACAGCACTCGTCTGCTTTAATACATAGAAAGAATAAATTGGATTAGTTGGAACGCCGTATGCGGTGAAAGTCGCACGTACGGTGTGAACAGGGGGAAAAGCCAGCGATAACTTCAAAGGCTTACCTATCTGTATTAAGAAGGGACTAGGTTGAAGAGGTAGAATATTATTAGTTAAACAGTTTTTATATTAAATAAAGAGGTATTATAAATGCAAAAATGGTTTGGTTCTTCAGGCGTATGTATTAATGAAAATGGTCATTTGTTAATGGTTTTGCAAGGAAAACCCGAAGAGAAAAAAACGTGGTCTATTCCATCGGGAGGAAAGGAACACAACGAATCATTTCGAGAATGTTGTGTTAGAGAAATTGAGGAAGAAACAGGTTATATTGCCGAAATAGTTGAAGAAATTAAGGTTAAAAGAGGAATTTATGAACACCTTAATATTTCATTTGAAGTCCATTATTTTTTAGTAAAGACAGTCGGTGGAAAAAGAAATTTCCAAGATCCAGTGTTAATGACGTTCTACAATGTCCAGAACTTGACGATGTTAATTGTCCTAAAACTGACGGAACTACTGTCCAAAATTGAAAGGGAAGCAGTTCACATGCTTCCCAAAAGTTTTTACAAATCAACTTGATAGGTCTCATTTTTCTTAAGATAGAATCTAACGTCATTTCGGCCGGTAAGAATATACCAATCTCTGCCCAGCTCCAGGCGGCAGGAAAGGGTCCGACCATTTCCTAGATGTAAATCAAACCATTCACCACATCGCATCTTATAGCCGGAGTTCTCTCCCCAAAACACAACCCAACAATCCAATTCTTCATTATAATTCATCTCTTTCCAGCGGGTTTTCATGAAAGTTCCCCCTGGATGACTTGCTTGATCATATGATCATCAATGATCCTTCGGCCATTTTGTGAACCATAGAGAAGACTATGTGTACAGAGCTTATTAATGAGCCTTGCGGCACCACCAGAGAAGCGATGAATCTCGTCAAGTGCTCCATCAGAGAATATTGGTTGATCAACACCGGCATATCGAAGGTGCCTAGAAACATATTCTTCAACCTGGGCACGGTCGAGATGTCCTAGCTGAAACTGGATATCGATTCTTTGGCGTATGGCTGCGTATGATTGGAGTCGAAGCCGATCCCATAATTCACTTTGACCGACCAGGATAAGCGCCATCGGGCTTTGCGAATCCATTTTGAAGTTCAGTAGGAAACGAACCTCTTCAAGCATTTCCCGGTCCAGAAGATGAGCTTCATCCACTACCACTACAGGTTGTAGCCCTCGTATGCCTTTCATTAATTCAATCTCACGATGAAGCTGCCGTTTTGCATCTCCTCGATAAAACTTCGCTTCAGAGCCTAACTGTTCCAAAAGACCTTTGTAAAAATGACGAGGCGTTAACTTAGAGTCGGACAGGTAAAGGATATGGAATTTCCCTTTATCCAATTTGTCCACAAACTTACGGATGGTTGTGGTCTTTCCAGTACCACTATCCCCACTCAGAACGGCAAAAAGCTGTCTTTCAGCTGTGTACTTCAGCCTACCAAGGATTTCTTGCACCATGGAGGAATCATACAATTGATCAGTCGGAAGATCTCTGGCGAAAGGAGTGTTGTCCATTTCATAGAATGCTTCAAACACGGGAATCTTCCTCCTTCCAAACGGCACGGAAGGTCACGGCAGGTTTCTGTTCGGTTAGGCGTTCCTGGTTCTTTCGTTCAGCTGCCTTTAATAGTCTTGAAGATTCTACACCCTGCACCTGCAGGTGCTCAGGTAATGCAGGACGCTTCCCAGCTCTTTCCCCAATGACAAGTTTCTTGGCTTTCCAAGGAGTATGATCCTCGAACTCAATGGTAAGCTCCTCGATATTCGCAGGATCATAAACCACCTCAACCTGTCGTCCAATGAAAGCCAGGCCGACCTCATATTTTTGATCCATGAAACTTATGCATCCTGATTTATCGACTTTCCTTGTTTCACAATGGAGGAATGCATTACTCAAGGTATCAGGATCGATGAACCTAATCGCTTTTTTATCTGAACGAAATGCCGTTTCCGGGCTGATTTTCTCCCCAAGTGCAGAATGAGGCTTATTCTGATAACACTCTGTGAGCCACACTTGGAAAAGCTCATTCAGACGATCAAGTGTATTGGGCTTTTCGATGACAGCCTCACTAATGAATGAATCTATGATTCTATTGAAGCGTTCAATTTTCCCTTTTGATTCAGCTGAGTACGGCCGTGTGTAAGTAAGGCGGGTGCCTATTTTTGAGCAGGTACGCGACATCCATTTGGTTCGATATTGCTTTCCATTATCAAAATAAACAGCCTCTGGAACACCATACTTCTGGATAGCCTGGCGGAAGGCATCCTCGATGATCCTTGAATCCAAGGTAGGATAGAAAGCTGCGTGAAGCACAAACCTGGTGGCGTCATCGATAAAGGCGACAAGATACACTTGTTTCTTTATTCCATTCGGACCAATCGGCAAGTAGGGACCATACTTGATATCTGACTGCCAGAGTTGGTTGCGATGTCGCTTCTGAAATCTTCTGGCAGCTACTCCTGTCTGGGAATAGAGTCGCATATGCCGGGTGCTGTAACCTTTTTCAGCGAGCTTTTCCTGGAGCGTTGATCTTTTGATCTGCCCTGGTTCAGCCAACCCTTCCCATTCGAGTATCTGTATGATTTGAGCCACGCTCCGGCTCGGCACTTCCTTACGCAGAAGGATTGCCTGTTCCAATAAATGAGGAGGGATAGCCTCAGACTTTCGAGCACCTTTTCTTCCTTGTGGCTTTAGTCCCCCAAACCCATCTTCCTGAAATTGAGCCAAATATCGCCTGATGGTTCTTTCTGAAAGACCGCTGGCCTTCGCTATCTGGTCTCTTAATTCCTTTACTTTCCCAGCGTCAAGCCCCTCTGCTAATAAAGGGGATATTAGCTGAAAACGATGCACTGCCAATTCTTCTGATTTCTTATGATCACTCATGATACACTCTCCTCTCTGTGTCTATCACGAGTGTAAATCAGGTGCTATTGGACAATGAATGCGGAACGGGTATGTATCCATAAATTAATATTTACGATGGGCCGGACAATTCTTGTCAGCCATCCATTGGCATCTCCTGCCAAGCGTCCTATCCTTTGAAGTGCGGTCCCTGAACATTTGGACGTGACATCCTGGGGGATATTTCCCTGGTTGGTCCTGATCATGATGGAATTCAAACAGCCAATCCAATAATCCACAAATTGATGAAACCAGCCGTGCCATCTCGAAAGAGTGGAATCATCGGCAGCAACAATATGGGCGGACGGGTTCGTAAGAACGTCTTCGATACATTCAGCCTCATAGCGTTTATAAGGAATCAATAAATCTGGAAGTTCATGATGGATGGTCTGACAATTGGTGCACTGCAATCTTCGGATGTTATATGTTTTACTCTGACCTGTATGATCCTTGGCTTTTCGATTCTTTGTACCTCTAACCAACATGTCTTTACCACAGCATGGGGAAGGAATCCTCCCCGCACCCCTAACTAAAAACTCCAGTATGAGTGTTTTCAATCAGCTGATAATCTGATACAATAACCATATACTTTTTGGTGGGACGTCTCCTGTATAACTGTTGGCGCAGTTATACATTTATGGGGGACGTCTTTTCCTTTCTCCAGAATAAATGTCGAAATGTTTCGAATTATATACGGACATTATAATCGACTAATTCTGGACAGGCAATACCGTCAACTTTCGGATAATTAATGGCGTCAAAAACAATCCAGATAATCTGATTTATGATATTGCTTGGAAAAACGTTGATGAAATAAAGACTTTCGAATTATCATTTCCAGAAGATAGAGATTTTTTAATGGACTACATAACGAAAGAATACAAGTCCCAATCTCTATTGAAGTAACGGGTGCCTTCGTATTATAGAGTTAACCAGTATTTACTGGTTGGCTCTTTTTTTTATAGGACCTATTATTTCAGTAGCCAGGGTAGAACGTACGGGTGCGTGGGAGTTAGATCTCGTAATATAAACTGTTCGCCCCCTACTTGTAGAATGATGTTTGAGGCTGGTTGGGACAATTTTGATCTCGTATAACAAGCGAAGCTATGGAACTACAGGAAGGTATTGGGGTTACTGGCGAGTAAACAAAGGGAGAGATAATCATTGAATCCAGTAGTTGGCCTGGATGTGGCCAAAGGAGAAAGTGAAGCTCAGGCATTTCTAGATAAAGACAAGCCATTTGGAAAGAGCTTCAGGATAAAACATATCAAGGAGGATTTAGATACCTTCATCTCTTTTTTGAAAGAGATAGAAAGAAAGACTGGCGTTAGACCAGCAGTAATTCTTGAATCTACAGGTCATTACCATACACCAATTATTCAATGTCTGGAGGAGAGTCAATATCTATATATCTTGGTAAACCCCATCATTTCTCATCAGGCCAAGAAAACCAGTCTTAGAAAGGTAAAGACGGATGCCGTGGATGCATATCAACTTTGTGTTTTGTATTACAAGGAAGAATTTGAGCCTTATAAGAAACGAGGACTAAGGCTACTAAATTTAAGAACACTGTCAAGGCAATACGAAGCCGTTTCGAACCTTTACATTCAGGCAAAACTTCAATTCCACACAATTCTTGACCAGGTATTTCCGGAATATAGGGGAGTCTTTGGAGATCTATTTTCAAAAGTTTCTCTACAGATTTTAAAGGAGTTTCCTACATCTGAAGATGTTCTGAGGACTGGTGAAGTAAAGATACTGGAGCGAATTGTGGGAATGCGTATAAAACGGTCTGAAGGTTGGGCCAGGGAGAGGGTAGCTAAATTAATAGCTTCGGCTGAGCGAAATCCTTTCCAACAAGGTGTGTATCAAAGTCAGTTGTTCAGTTTGGATATGTATATCTCTATGCTTCTTCAGTACCAAGAACACCTATCCAATATAGAGGCAGAGATAGATGTCCTGGCAGAAGAAATTGAAGAATGTAAGATAATCCAATCAATTCCCGGTATAGGAGGAAAGATCGCGGCAACGATCATTTCCGAAATCGGAGAAATTGACCGGTTTAATCACCCTAAAAAACTTGTGGCTTACGCTGGAATTGATCCAAGTGTCCATTCATCAGGTAAGTTTACAGCTACTATAAATCATATTACTAAACGAGGTTCAAGCCGTTTACGGCACGCTTTGTATATGGCCGTTTTATGCGGTATAAGAAGCTCCAGGAACAAGAAGCTAAAAGAGTATTATGATCGGAAACGAAATGAAGGAAAGCCTTCAAAAGTAGCACTGATAGCTTGTGTAAACAAGCTTTTACACTGGATTTATGCAATCCTAAAAAGGAATGAGCAGTTCCTAGATATGGCTTAATGAACAAGATAAAACAGTTAATGAAAAACCTTCCAAACAGTATTTGGAGGGTTATTTGGCGTGCCTCCAAAAGTATAACACGGAAGAACAAATATTTTAATAAGAAGTTCTTGACTCCTATTAGCTGGTTTATGTTGAAGAAGCGCTTATGTTTTTTATGGATCTCTTGCTGGGCAGTGCAAATATACTGTTCAATATAAAATTGGAAATTCAAAACCTATAATTGTAGGTAGGATAATGGGTGCTTTCTTAAAATCAATTGGAATAAATTTCATAATAGGCGGAATAATACCTCTAAAATGAGGTGGCTTCCATGCATGAAAATTTATCAGGAACTCCAAGAAGTATCCTTTACAACTTAAAGCCGATTGGAATCGGGACAGAATTTGTTGAAAGCTTAACAAGTTATCTAACCAGAATCGCCTTTGAGCATACCACTACGGTTGGCCATTTGGTGAATAAGCTTTTAGTACCGACTATGGATAAGGATTATTTACTCAGAAGCAGTGATTTTGGTGGTAATCGTTTCTATGAGGGAGCCAAAACTTTAAACGGATATATGGAAAATTCCTATGACATGGTTTATTGCTTAAAGAAACTGACAAGAAGAATTGACTTACAAGAGTTAACTTTATTGAAATATAAAAATGTCATACCTTTAAGAGGACTATTTAAAAAAGCGTTGTTTTGGTGTTCATGTTGTATTAAAGAATGGGTAGATAACAGAAAGACGATATACTACCCCCTAATTTGGTATCTAGAACCTATAAAAGTATGCCACATTCACTCTTGTTATTTAGTTAATACGTGTCCATCATGCCATGAAAGACAGGATATTCTACGTAGGCAATCGATAGTGGGACTTTGCCAACATTGTAATCAAAGTTTAGGGGGAGGGGATCAAATAAAGCTATGTGATCAGGAGAGTTTAGAGTGGCAAAACTTTGTTTTCTTGAATATTAGTACATTGTTAACTAATGAGGATAAAGTGCCTTTACCATTAGATTTAAAGCTGGTTGAAAACCTCAATCTTATAAATGATAAAGTATTTAATGGAGCTATTAATCAATTTAGCCAGAAACTAAAATTTGCTCGAAACACAATTAGTGGTTGGTTAAAAGGTGACGTTAAGCCAACAATAGATAATCAACTGTATATATGTTATCAGTTAACCATCGGAATTGAGCAATTGTTATTTAAAAATGTCGATGTTGGAAAAATTGAAACTTTGAATAACGAGAAAAGAGAAGTTGCCGCTTTAGTAAAGGTCAGAAAACAGTTAGACAATATATATATTCAAAAGCAACTAGAAGAAATAATACAAGGAGAAGAAACTATTTCAATGGAAGTTGCCGCAAAAAGGGTAGGTATAAATAAAAGAACACTCTATAGAAACTTTGGTAATCTTTGTATTCAAATATCGAATCAATATAAGCATTACCTTGAGGAGCGAAAACATCAAAGAATAGTCGAACTAAAAGACCTGTTGGAGAAAACTTTTATAAATTTGTATCAACAAGGAATCTATCCAAGCAGAAGAAAAATGGAATTTTTCATGAATAAGCAAGGTGTATTGAAAGAAAGGATATTGCAAAAACATTGGCAGGATTTATTTATCAAACATAAGGTGAAATTATAATTACTTTCTAGGAAATATGTTGTTTTAATAAAAGCTTTAGTATATAATTTTTGAAAGTCCATTTTGGATTTCTTTAGTGTACTGACATATAAATTAAATTTCGATTATATAATATGGATTAATCTATATAGAATATAAAAAATATACAGTGGTGATGAAAATGTATTGTTTAGCTAATTCATCAATTATATATCGCTTTTTAAACTCCTCCTTATAAATAAGGGGGAGTTTTCTTTTGTGAAAATTTCATGAAACAAATTTCATTTTTTTCATTCCGATGCAATTTGGCGATTTTAAAGGGGAAATCAATGCTTTAATTGATTAAAAATGAAATATGTTTGACTGATGCAAAATTGTTTATGTAATCCATTTTTTAGAGCAGATGTAGGAGGTAATAAGAATCTTTAGATATATAACCAACAGAAGAGCAAAATTAATTTGGAAAATGAAAGAAATAAAGAGAAGTGCTTATTATACATGGACTAATATGGCTAATGGAGAAGCAATCTAGCTTTAATGAAGGGAAAATACAGTTAAAGAAAGGTGATAGGTGTGGCTATGAAATCTGAGGAATTTAATCAGTGGGCTGAGAAATTGAATTTGTCAAGGGAAGCTACAGAAGAGATTCAAATAATAAGGAGTTCCGATCCTTCTAGACGTGTCGGGGGTGGAACAAAAAATTCTTCTGGTATTTTTCCAAGCAAAAAAATGGGAGTTTCCATTCAATATGAAAGCTCGCACGTCGAATTACCGACAGTTTATATGTTAGAGTTTGATGAAAATGTGCTGGAATTTTATGATCAACCACCGAGCTTAAAATTAAAAAAGGTGGGATGGAGGACTCCAGATTATTTTGTTATTGAAAAGGACAAGGCTTATTGGGTTGAATGCAAGACAGAGGAGGAGCTAATAAAGCTCTCACAGAAACAGAACCCCAAGTATTATATGGATAAAGAAAGGACATGGCATTATACGCCAGGTGAAGAATACAGCAAAGAATTAGGATTAAACTTTTTCGTGGTATCCTCCAAAGAGTTAAGTCCGAGACTACAAAGAAATTTGGTCTATTTGAAGGATTACTTAAAAGGTAAGGAGCCAGATCCAGTAAGTATGAAAGAAATCAGAAAAAAAATTATGTCATGTCCTGGAATTACATTGCAAGCTCTAAGTGATTTGGCTGGTAATGAGTTTACAATAGATCATATCAATTCGTTAATTGCATTAGGCATAATATATGTTGACCTATTTGATTCATTATTGATTGAACCTGAGACTGTTAGGGTTTATTTATCAAAAGAGCAAAAAATAAGTTTTATTAATATGAGAGAACAAGCAAAGCAAAAGAAAACTCAAAAAATTACGGTATCATTTGGGTCAATGTTAATGTGGGGAGATAAACCGTGGAAAATAATAAATCATGATCATAATACGATCTTCTTAGCCTCAGAACAAGGAGAGCATAACTCTATTCCTCGTGATGTATTTGAGACTTATATATCTGAAGGGTATATAGTTGGAATAGATATTAAAAATGCAATGGATAATCCGAAAGTTAAAGAGATAATTGAAGCTACGACTGAAGAAGATTACGAAATAGCCAACAGAAGGTATGAGATTTTGAAAAAGCTAGAACGAGGGGAAGACATAAGCGACATTAAAGTAACCGATAGAACTATTCGAAACTGGAAACGGGATTTCAACAAGGCCAAAGAACTCTATGGAAACGGATTTTTAGGGTTAGTACCCAATAACAAAGGTAGAGGGAATCATAAAAGGAAAATCCCAGTTAAATCAATTGAACTAATGAATAAAGTAATTGATGAAAGTTATAAAACAATAAAATTAAAAACAGCAAAAATTGTACATCAAGAATATAAAAAACTTTGCAAAGAGAGTGGTATTAGAAACCCTGCAACCTACCAAACTTTTTGCAAGGAAATTAACCGTAGAAGCCAGTATGAACTTAAAAATAATAGAGAGGGAAGTAGAGCAGCATATGAGTATGAAGAGTTTCATTGGGTTATTGATGAGACCACACCAAGTCATGGGGACAGAGCTTTTGAAATAGCTCATATTGACCACACGCAAGTTGATGTAAGGCTTGATATAGGAAATGGGAAAACAAAAAAGCCGTGGTGTACTTTTCTGATTGATGCATTTTCAAGAAGAATACTTGCTTTCTACTTGTCATTTGATGCACCTAGTAAAAAAACGGAAATGATGATTATCAGAGAATGTGTGAAGAAATATAATAGGTTGCCACAATTGGTAGTAGTCGATGGAGGGAAAGACTTCCAGAGCACTTATTTTGACGCTCTTTTAATGAGATATGAAGTCACTAAGAAGGTTAGGCCTCCTGCTAAAGCACGATATGGAAACATAATAGAGCGGTTGTTTGGGGTTGCAAATAAAGCCTTCTTTCATAACTTGCAGGGAAATACTCAAATAATGAAAAATGTTCGTCAAGTTACGAAATCTGTTAATCCAGAAAACCATGCGGTTTGGAAATTGGAATTATTAGTAGAGAGATTAGAAAAGTGGATTGATGAGATTTATGACAATAAGGAACATTCAGCGTTATTTGATACACCAAAGAATGTATTTAATCAGTCGCTTGCTAAGACTGGAAAACGGCCAGATACTTATATTCCTTATAATGACGATTTTATTCTTATGACACTTCCTAATCCTGTTATACCAGAAAGAAAAGTGTATCCTGGAAAAGGATTTAAGTTAAATTATTTCTATTACTTTTGCGAAGAATTAAAGGACCCAAGAGTTGAAAATAAAAAGGTCGAAGTTCGTTACGATCCTTTTAATATTGGTATTGCTTATGCTTTTGTGAATAAGCGTTGGGTGAAGTGTTACTCGAGCTATTACGCATTTATAAAGAATAAAACAGAGAAGGAGCTTAAGCAAATTACTGAGGAGTTACTTGAAAAGAGAAAACAATATGAAAAAGGCAACCAACTTACGGATAAAATGATTGCAGAATTCATCTCCGAAACCGAAGAAATCGAAAAGTCACTGTGGGAAGATAAAATAAGCAATAGGAACAAGGAACAAGGGTCTCATTTCGAGGAAATTAAGCCGTCTGTTGAAACCAATGGATATGAAATAGAACCAGAATCTGAAATTGATGAAAGTGAAGATACAGATTTGTTACTCTTTGGGAGGGTAGGGGATGAGTAAAGATGAAAGAATGTTCGATTTAGAATTGTTAAATGCTTCAAATGATGAAAAAACAAAATTCTTTGAAGAGTATACCTTAGCACATCCCCATTTCATGAAAGTAAAAAATGAGGTAATAAAAGAAATAAAAGAACAAAATTATAACATTATAATGGTGATCGGGCCATCAAGAATTGGGAAGTCAAGAATGATACTTGAGATAATAGATGAGATCAATAAAGAGATGAATAAAGAAATGTCCGAAAATCAATCTATTATTCCTGTTTCTGGTATGGAGTTGCCTAATCCTGATAGTCGTAAATTTAACTGGAAGGACTTTTATAAGAGAGTTTTATTAGCAATGAGTGAAGAAATGGTTGAATATAAAGTCAACCTTAATGACTTGATGAACAAAAAGAAATCAAAAAGCATTAGTCCTTTTGACAGTAACACTTCACCAGAGTTGAGACAATCTATTGAGAGAGTTTTTTACCACCGTGAAACAAAAGCTTTTTTAATTGATGAAGCCCAGCACTTCTTCAAAATTGGAGGGGGATCAGATGCGTTAATAACACAATTTAATTCAATTAAATCCCTCTCTAATATGGCAGGAACTGTATTTGTTATGTTTGGTACTTATGATTTGAATACTATGATTAATCTTGATGGTCAACTGACAAGTCGAGTAAAGGAGATTCACTTTCCCCGCTATGATAATCAGGACAAAACTGATATGAATTTTTTTAAAGGTTGCATAAATTCGTTTCAAAAATTAATCCCAGTTTCAATTGAACCTCAGTTAGTGCAACATACACAATATCTTTATGAGAATAGCATTGGATGTGTTGGAATTTTAAAGCAGTGGTTACAACGCAGTTTAAATCAAGCATTAAGAGAAAATGCTGATACAGTGACTTTGGCTCATCTGAAACAAAATGCATTAAGTCTAAAGAAAGTTTTTCGGCTAGCTTCAGAAGCGGTTCATGGAGAAATGCAATTTTTAGATAATGGAGAACTCAGGGAAATGATTAGAAGTTTATACAGAGGTGAACTTGAAGAAGATTCAAGTGATACTCAGTCTTCCAAAGATTCATCCAAAAAGCGTAAGACAAATAGTAAAAAACCAGGTATACCAAATCCGGTTCGAAATAAAGTAGGTAAGGCATAGATAGAAGGGTTAAGGCTTTTATGGTCTTAACCCTTAAAAAAGTTAATATGAGGGGAATAAATCATGATTGATCAGTTGATCAAGAGAAAAATAAATGAGGTTAAACCGAGAAGTGTTTTTTTTGGAATAGAGCCTATTGGTCTCGGCACATCATATGTAGAGAGTTTATCTAGTTATATATCCAGACTAGCAATATATCATAATGTACCTATTACAATTCTTTTAAATGAAACTATTGGACCACGTTTAGAATCTACTTATCTGACAGATAAGTTTGCTAAGAGGCTTGCACCTAATCGTTATTATCTAATTAATGGCATAAGTTCAATAAATCGAGAGTTTATAAATGTACTAGAAAAATTGACTGGGAGGAATGATATCGAACATTTAACCTTTAAAAATTGGGAAGGGATATTTTCAAAGAATATTGTTGTAAAACACAAGAGGTGGTGTCCGGTTTGTCTAGAAGAATGGAGAAAAGAATCAAAACCCGTTTATGAACCATTGATTTGGTTGGTATCAGATATAGAAAAATGCGAGATCCATTATTCAAGACTAAAGGAACATTGTCATAACTGTGGCAAAAAATTGGCTTTTATTCATAGACACTCATTAGTAGGGCACTGTCAGTATTGTTATCAATGGTTAGGAGAAAGTGAATCATCTAATAAAAAAGAATATTTATCTAAAGAAGAACTTTTTCTAATAGAGTACTATAAGAAATTATTAGAATCTGGTTCTAAACAAACTTCATTTCCAAGTAAAAGTTTCATCTGTTTGGTACTTCCGCAGATAAAAGAAAGTTTAAAAATCGGTAGGGTTTTAGATTTTGCTCAGTTTTTGGACGTACGTTATCATAAGTTAATTGATTGGATGAAGAATCGTCATATTCCAAGTCCGGAAGCACTTGTTTCCATTTGTCAAAAACTAGATTGCACGATTGACGAACTATTATCGTTATCAATGGAAAATGACATATTGAACCACAAGTGTATAACTGATCAAGGTGTACTTCGAAAAAAGGTTACAAAAGAAAAGGTTTATAGCTCTTTACTAAACGAGATAAAAAAAGATAAACCAAGGAGTCTGGGACAAATTTGCAATGAATTAGGGGTTACTTCTAAATACGTATACTGGAATTACCCAATTCTGGGTAAGAAAATAAGTGATAAGTACTTATCTTTCAAAAACCAACAAGATATACAGGTGCACAATAAAATTAAAGAAGTTTTAGAAAAAAGCTTAAAAAAAGATGAGCCAGAAAGTCTAATCAAATGTTTAGATGATAATGATATATCATATAAAATTGCAAAAAGGCATCATCCAACTTTATGTCAGGAAATATCAACTAGGTTCTCAAATTATATTAGCGAAAATAAAAGAAAACGTCTAGAACAAACTCAGTCCCAGATTTTAAAAGTCATTTATGAATTAAATGAAGAAGGAATTTACCCTAGTGTAGCAAAAATAACCCAAAGAAATCCAGGTATTGACCCAAACATATTCCGTCAAAAGGTTTTTAATGATTTTCGAAAAACCACTGCTATTGAATTAGGGTATGAATTGTCAAAAAGGCGGTAAATCATAAAATTTCCTAAGATATAAAAATAAACCATAACGTTTCCGAAAGTATAAAAAATAAGGCCTTTTTTAGTGGGAATTTTATTTTTATTTATAGGTTCAAGATGAATCTAAAAACTAAAAATGGCTTAGCTCTTTAGTATCAATGGATGGAAACCATATGCTTGATTAAGTAGAAATTATATGGCTTACGTCACATGTGAACTAAAGCATAAGTTTGCCAGATGGCAGGCTTATGCTTTTTTTATTGTAAAAAAGAGCTTTCTTAAAACTTAAAGAATGATTCTTCAAATTCTACTTTTGCTTATAACATTTCAGGTCTATATTTACCATTGCGTGGAGTAACTGACTCGTAGTGATTTATTATCCATAATGCCCGCAGACGCTTCCGTTCAATTCTTAAAAAGGGTTGAATATGGTGTAGAGTAGTTAGGACTTCATCTTTATTCTTTATGGTCAAAGTATAAGAATTCTTATGTATGTTAGGCTTATAATTCTTTTTGTTTGTAATGGCTCCTCCAGTTAAAGTCTGAACATAAAGCAATAGTTCTTTATCTGTTGAAGCAATAGAAATCATTGGTCTGCGGTGTTCCTTATTATGCATTCTCGTTAAGGTAATACTTCCTTCACCGTCAATAACTCCTGCAATGTAGCTTGCTTCCCAACTTTCCATAAACCTTCTCCTCCGTATAGGAACGTATGTTCTTGTTCTTATTATAACCTTCTGTTGGCAAAAGTTAAATATAAAACAGATTTATGGACCTGTTTATTGCAGTGACTTGCTCCTGATTAAGTGTTTCTGAAGGCGTTTTTCAGTAAACGATAAAGGAATATGATTTCCATACTTTAATACAAGCACTCATATCGGAGACTTTCTATATATTAGTACATATTAGTTTTGAATCGAGGTATGTAGTATGGCGATCAGGAGAGCAACCCAGGCAGAGGCAAACTATATTGTTCAGTTGTCTGGCAAAGTGATGAAGGAGAGCTCGATGGGATACGCTGAAAATGGTGTGCAGAATGCATATAACCTTTTTATGCCTATAATCCAAAATGGGGGCTATTTTCTCATCGATATAGAAAACGGACGGGTGAGGGGATGGATCTTGCTGGCTACAGATTGGAACGCTGTAAAGGGCCAGGTCATGGGGAATCTGCTTAGTGCATATGTATTCCCAAAATTCAGGAGGTCAGGTGTCGCTTTGGATCTTGCGACAGCGGCGATTAATGAGTTGAAGGCGCTGGGAATCAGGACAATCCAGATTAATGTGTTCGACGGCAATCCTTCAAGAATCCTTTGTGAAAAATTGGGCTTTAAACCTGTCTCAACGGTAATGGAATTAGATATCCAATAACAACCTTATCTGGTCACAGGATCTCCGCTTGTTCCGGTTTATTAAGCTGAGCTGTTTGCATGAAGTGGGGCCCAGACAAAATTGGCGGAACATGCATAAGTATGGGAGAAGAGGAGGTTCTTAAAATATGTATCGATACGTGAATGGTTATCAACGAAATGATTATAGATTTGGCGCTGGTCTTGGCTGGTTGCCGTTTTTGGGCGGTTTAGCGGGTGGTTTTCTTGGCGGTGCTCTGGCAAATCCCCGTCCATTGCCACCGCCGCCTTTCGGATATCCGGGAGCAGGTTTCCCAGGAGTACCTTATTTTCCTCCTGGCGGTTATCCTGGTGCAGGATTCGGTGGTTACCCTGGACCAGGATTCGGTGGTTACCCGGGTGGCAATATAGGCGGTTATCCGGGACCAGGCTTCGGAGGTTACCCGGATGGCAATATAGGCGGTTATCCGGGAGTGGGGACAGGAGGATATCCAGGTCCGGCGGGAAGCGGCTACCCAATAGGACCCGGAGGATATCAGGAAGATGGCTATCCATTTTACGGCAATCCAGGATTAGATTCGTTCGGCTCTGGATATCCGGTAGCTGCTGATAATATAAAACTCCAGCGTTTGACTTGGTAGTTAGCTAACATTTGAAGATGGAGAGAAGCCCAGAGACCTCTGGGCTTTTTGTAGGTTAATCATGCTGTTTTTCCCGATGTATCTTGGTGGCTACCCAGAAGGGAAGATACAAGAGCACGAAGGTGATCAGTGCGATAACCTCCAGTGACAGGATATACCACGGCCATGGTCCAAGATAGTCAATCAGCGATGGATTGACTGGTTTTTCAGAGATGTACATATAGTTTCCTTCAATCAGGGAGTTGGTGATAAAGACGATCAGTGTATAGACGTTGAGCCAGAGAAATGCTTTCAAAATAGATTTCCCGGTCGGTCTGTATCCGGCCACAAATACCATGAACAGGTTGGCGATTACGGTTCCTCCATGGGAAATGAAGAAATGGACATAGCGGTAGTGTGGGAAGGTATACAGGCTGATGTCCGGCGTGATCATCGCCTGCAGGGCGCTGCCGACACCGACAAAATAGGTGAACTCGAATAATGCATAGTTTCTTGCTAAAAGTAAAATGGCGGAGAGGATGAGTGAGATGCTGCTCAGATGAAGGGGCAGCGAGTATTGGTAGCTCCAATGGCCGCTCCACCAAAGCCAGACTTGCAGGCTGATTTCAGAAATAATCAGCACAAAAAATAATCCGAACCGCGCAATACGGTTGGCACGGGGATTTCTCAGCGGCTTACGGAACAAGAAGAGCAGGATAGCCATAAGCAGGAAAGCCGCAAGCGTAAACATATGGACACTGGAAAATAGCTGAAAGACATCCTCTGTACCCGGCTCAAAGAGTTCCCTCATAAGCTCTTCCCCCCAATCACAGATAAGTTTAATTCTTCCAAATCACATTCTTACTTTAACATATTACAGGCTGATTTTTAGTATTAAGCAAAATTCTTCAGTTAGTGAAACTTTCTCTCCACAAGCATCGTTTAACATAAAAATATTCCTGGAGGGCCATGGAATGAAGTTGTTTGTTCATTACCTGTTCAGAGGATTGTGTATTTTAGCGGGAACCGTATTATTCCTATCCATTCCTCGGCTTTTTTATGTTGAAGAAAAGAGGCTGATGTTTGGACCGGAGTTTTTTCTAGGTTCTCTGCAGGACGTAACTGGACAAATATTTCGGTTCAATCCTTCTCTGCTTATCCATCAATGGATGACAACAAATATTGCAGAACGTTATTTTTATACCCTGCAGCTTCTCGGTCTTTCCTTGCTGGCGATGGTCACGGGAGGCATCATCCTTACAGGGCTTTTTATCATCACTCCGAAAAAAATCCAATCAAAGATGAAGGACTTGATCAATTTTAGTGAAGCTGTTCCTGATTTATTGATCATTTTCATCCTTCAATTCGTGGTGATCTACATGTATAAGGAAACGGGGATCAAGCTGTTCAGGCTTTATGGATTGAGCGAAAAATCCTATTTGATGCCTGTTTTGGTTGTGTCGCTTTTGCCATCCTTCTTTATGGCACAGTTTCTGATCAAAGAAATCGAAAGCGAATGGGAAAAGGATTATGTCATTTTTGCGAAATCGAAGGGGCTGCATAACCTGACCATATATTTCAAGCATATCCTTCGCAATGTATTGCCAATGGCGGTCATCCAGTTAAGGACTTTAATCTGGATCCTTCTGTCCAATCTCGTTTTGATTGAATACTTATTTGCTCTCCAGGGGTTCACAAAAGATATGGATACTATTTTCACGAAAGATGCTCCGTCAGTGATTGTTTTTTGCGTCCTGATCGCAGTGCCAATTCTTTTCGTTGATTTGCTGGCAAGAATCACTGCCCATGTCTATCGCGGAAAAGATGAGGTCCATCTATGAGCAATTACAAGAAAACAATTACTGGCTTCCTATTGATACTCGGACTGTTCATTGTCAGCCTGATGTATCCTTTGTATGGCGACAAAGAATATAATGAAGAGTTTTTCCTGTACGATTCAAATGGAACCGTTATAGGCAAGGCGCCAACCCCGCCCACGCTTGACCACCCATTGGGAACGGACCGGAACGGGCAGGACATGGTCTATATCCATCTATACGGTGCTAAGTTCACGATTGCTGCTGTGTTCGTTATAACAGCAACGAGGATTGTATTTGGGGTCACAACTGGAATAATGGTTGCCCTCTGGCTGCCAAAAGTAAAAGTCTACTTTAAGGATTTCTTCCTGGGATTCCGCTATGTGCCGGGTTTGATCATTGTCCTGTTTTTAATGAGGCCAGTTACAGGCCAGTATACGGGAATCCCCGTATGGACCGCCGCAGCCTATCAGATCGGTGTGCTAACATTGATTGCCTATCCGGCTATCGTGCTGATCACGATTGACTTCATTGAAGTCATGCAAAAAAAATCATTTGTACTGTCTTCCTATTTAATGGGAGGCAGCCGGTCTCATGTGCTAACCAAACATATCTGGCCATTTTTAAAATCAACGGGACTGCTGATGTTTGTTCAGCAGATGTTAAGTACTTTGATCATGATCATGCATCTGGGCCTTTTTGAATATTTCATGGGAGGAAGGACGAAAGGCGGCATCTTTACACCGCCCGGGGAACGGCCTGTGGCAGAGACTCTATCAAATGAATGGGGCGGGCTGATTGGCCAAAACTTCAAGGTCATGATGCAGTATCCATGGATTGTATTGAGTACAATGATATTCTTCTTTTTCCTGATCGGAGTCACGAACATGATGAAAAAAGAACTTGAAAGAAGTTTGGCCTATGAGAATATCGACTTCATCAATAAAATGAAGAAAAAGAAGGAAATCAAACATGTTGACCAGGAAAAGGAAATATCTGCTGCTTCTTTTCGGTTGGTCAATGAACAAAAATCAGATTGATATTTGAGAGGGTAGAATATGAAACTATTAATGTTTTCTATTAAAAGAGTACTGATTGCCATTCCCAACTTGCTCCTGACCTCCATGGTCGTCTTCTTTTTATACATGATGATGCCAAGGGTGATGGGCACTGACTATGATTTGGCTATTATTTGGATGGAGTATAAAAAATGGATCATGAGTTACATTTCAGGTGATCTCGGGATATCCTCCTACTACCGTGTCCCCGTTACCTTGATTCTTAAGGAGAAAATGAAAAATACGCTTATTTTGGGAGTTGCATCTTTACTGATCACCTATGTTCTTTCTTTCTTCATGGGAAGGTATGCTGGCCGTCATCCTAACACATTAGGTGACCGGTTGATCAGCGGAATAAATTATACTGGCCTTTCATTTCCGATGATTGTCGTTGCTGTCTATTCCATCTATTTTTTCTCATTCGAACTGAACTGGTTTCCTTCGAATGGATCTGTTGATATTACTGTTCCTGAAGGGACTCTTGAATACTGGCTTGACAAGCTTCATCATCTTATTTTGCCGGCTACAGTCCTCGGAATCGTGGCCACGGCGACATATACACAATTTTTACGGGATGACATCATCGATAACAGCACCAAGGATTTTGTGAGGACGGCGAGAGCTATCGGTGTTTCCGAAAAAAGGATCTACAATGTGCATATTCTGAAAAATTCCTTAATCCCGATAGTGACTTTTCTTGGATTTGATATGGTCAATCTAGTGAACGGAGCGATCATTGTTGAAACGATTTTCACTTATCCTGGCATTGGCCAGCTATTTATCAAGGCTATTGATATGAGGGACCATGCGATGGTGATGAACCTGACGATGATTTTTTCGACGATTATGATCGTTGGCAATATGATTGCAGATATCCTATATGGAGTGGTGGATCCGCGCATAAAGTTAGAGTAATGGAGAACTCATCCTATTGGCTGGGTTCTTTTTTTGTGAAAAAACTCCTAGGTTTAAAATATTCGCTTATGGAAAGGAATTTGTTATGATTATATTGAAATAGAAAAAGGAGGATTTTTCCTATGTATGATGTAGCAATTATCGGAGCTGGACCTGCAGGCGGAAGCGCAGCGATTTTCGCAGCAAAGGCTGGCAAGAAAACAATCGTGCTGGACAACAATAAAAGTGTAACGAAGCGTGCTTGGATGGAGAACCACTATGGTGCTCCTGAAATCGCAGGCCCAGACCTGGTCGAGACTGGAATCAAGCAGGCGAAGAAATTCGGTGCCGAGTTCGTTGAAACGACAGTTACTTCTGTCAGCAAAACAGACAGCGGCGTTAAAGTCGTGACTGAAAATGGCGAGTATGAAGCAAAGCATGTCATCATCGCTTCAGGCATGATGACAGATGTAGCTGAAGCATCAGGTCTTGCGACAAAAGATGGCACAGAGCCAAGAATCAAGACAATCTTTGATGTAGATGCTGCCGGTAAGACAAATGTTGAAGGCGTTTGGGCTGCAGGTACTTGCGCAGGCGTCAGCATGCACACAATCATAACAGCTGGAGACGGTGCGAAGGTAGCCATCAATGTCATCAGTGAACTGAATGGCGAGCGTTATGTAGACCATGATGTTTTAAAAGCATAATTTGTTAAAGCCTTGCAGCAATCTGCAAGGCTTTAACATTAGTAATATCCTTTTGAAATTATCAGCTGCTGTAATTGACCTGATCCTCAATCTTCCCATCTTCATCGTGAATATAGGCCATCGTGCCAGCTTCTTCAGCCATCCGTTTAGCTTCGCTCACAGCCTCGGATCTAGAATCAGTAGTAAATTCCGGGTCATCCTGTCCTTCTCTTTTGACAGCCCATCCTTCTTCATCATGAGGCACGGCATGGAATCTGGCATCATCTGTTCCAGCCCGGTCCTTAAAGTAATCTTCACGTTCCATACGGTTGTCATTATTTTTTGCCATGTTCATTACCTCCTGGATTGCTGGATTACCTGTAAAAGGTATTATGAATTTACCCTCGTTGTTTTGAAGGAAACAAGAATATTTCTGCTATTCAACCAGTTTCATCCAAAAAATCTATTGTAGAACCAACCGCCTCAATAATGGAGCCTGTAGCCTGAATCCAACTCCCGGCTGTATTGATATTTTCCCCTTCCCCGCCCCGAAGCTCGATGATGCCTGAGATCGCTTGCATTGAATTCCCGATGATTTGAAGCAGGTTTCCATATAGATGGTAAAGTGATTCCATGGAATGCTCTTCTGTTAAAGTATCTTTGAGGGCTGCGCTGCCTCCAAGTGCCTGCATCAGATTGCCTTTGATATCCAGTTCCTGTTTCGTTTCATTATCCACAGGAAGAAGAATGCCCGCAATCACCGTAAGATTCCCTGCCGACTGAAGCATGTTTCCGAACTTCTCCATTGTAAAATGTGGCTCGCTATCTGCAATCAATGCATTGCCTAATGCCTGAAGCTCATTCCCCCACAGATTGAGGCTTTCCATATGGCTTTCGGTAAACCCCTTTAATGGTGTGCTTCCGATTGCGGCCAGAGTGGTACCGGCTGCCTGTACCCACGCACCAAAAACTTCCTTTTGCTCATTTTCCATCATCAAGTTCGCCGCCTTCATACTCCTACATCTTATACAATTTTAAAGGGATTTGTTATGCAAATAAGAAGAAATCCGTATAGCCCAAGCTTTTGAAAAATAGGAATTAAAGTGAAGGAGTGTAGCCCGGGAACAGGTGGGTTACTCACCCATGTACCGAGAATCCGATGGTGGAGGTTTTAACATGGCAGTTGTAAAGCATACAGAGTCGGATATAGATTTGTTGGCCAGACTCCTGAGGGCAGAGGCGGAAGGGGAAGGCCAGCAAGGAATGTTGATGGTCGGCAATGTTGGCATCAACCGGATCAGAGGCAATTGTTCTGACTTTAAAGGATTGAGGACAATTCCACAGATGATTTACCAGGAACACGCCTTTGAAGCTGTGCAGAAGGGCTATTTTTACCAGAGGGCCAGGGAAGTGGAAAAAAGGCTGGCAAGGCGGGCCGTAAAAGGTGAACGTGTATGGCCTTCGAAATTCGCTCTATGGTACTTCCGGCCGCCGGGTGATTGCCCGCCAACCTGGTACAATCAGCCGCTGGCAGGGCGTTTCAAACTGCACTGTTTCTATGAGCCGACAGGGCAAGAATGCGAGAATATCTATAATACATTCTGATGGACTGCCAAATCGTTTGGCAGTCTCTTTTTATCTTGACATCAAAATTGATAAGGATTAAAGTTAAATAGGTTAATAGTTAAACTGTTTAACAGTTAAAAGGTAGAATGAAATCCAGGCGAGGTGAATACATAATCATGTGCGATAAATCAATTAAGGAATTGGTTGATCACTATATCCATGTTTCCTTTTCAGTCAACAAGATCGCCGAGGGGATGATCAAGGAAGAAATCGGATCAGACCTTACGAATGATCAACATTATACATTGCGCTATATCAACAAAGTGGGTACATGCACATCCTCCGAGCTGGCAGAAGTCTTTGATGTGAAAAAGAGTGCAATCACCGCAATCATTACGCGCTTATGGGAAAAAGGCTTCATCCAGAGAACGAGGGATGAGGATGACAGGCGTTTGGTGTATCTGGCTTTGACGGATAAAGGAAACGAAATGTTCCAAAAAACGGAGGAGCGGATTCAGTCACTTGTTGAATCGTTTATTACACAGTTCGACCAGGATGAAATCGTCCAGTTCCTTAAGACGTACGACAAGCTGAATGATATTTTAGCAGAAAGAAAGAGCAGGGTGGAATAACGTGAAATTCATTATTAAACAGAAATGGTTTGTTATTATTGCGTGGATTCTTGTGGCTGCAGGTCTGTTCATGGCTGCACCGAATATGGCGGAGCTTGTCCGGGAAAAAGGGCAAATCACCGTACCTGACGAATATTCATCGACCTTGGCAGGCAAGATCATGGATGAAGTCAGGGAACAGGAAGGCGGAGGCGATGAAACCCAGGTTGCTCTCGTCTTCCATAGTGAGAAAAAATTGACTCAGGCAGAAATCAAGGAGGCGGAGAAAGCAATCCGCGAACTTGAGGCTAACAAGGAGGAAATCGAGATCACCGACATCCTGACTCATTTCAATGAGGAGAGCCTGAAGGAACAGCTTGTCTCAGAAGATGGAAAGTCAATTTTGACATCTGTGACGGTCAGCTGGAATGACCGCGAACCTTCTGAGGTAAGCAAGCTTCTTTATGAAACGATTGAAGATGTCGAAGTCGACCATTATTACACCAGTCAGTGGCTGATCAATGAAGATTTGATGACAAGCTCTGAAGAAGGCTTGAAAAAGACGGAAGGAATTACGGTCGTCTTTATCCTCGTGGTGCTTTTGCTTGTGTTCAGGTCGGTCATCGCTCCTGTCATTCCATTGTTGACAGTAGGGATGGCGTATCTTGTATCACAATCCATTGTAGGAATGCTCGTTGATCGATTGGATTTCCCGCTCTCGAACTATACACAGATATTCCTCGTGGCTGTATTGTTCGGAATCGGAACCGATTACTGTATTTTATTGCTCAGCCGATTTAAGGAAGAGCTTGCCCAACATGAAAATGTGGCAGATGCGATTGTCGCTACCTATAAAAATGCAGGGCGCACCGTGTTTTTCAGTGGCATAGCGGTTATGATCGGCTTCGCGGCTATTGGATTCTCGCAGTTCATTTTATACCAGTCCGCTGCAGCGGTTGCGATTGGCGTGGCCATGCTTTTGCTAGGATTATTCACTATTGTCCCATTTTTTATGGCGGTATTAGGGACAAAGATTTTCTGGCCTTCAAAGCAAAGTGCCGAACATGGTGAAAGCAAATTATGGGGCACGGTCGGAAGTTTCTCGCTGGCGCGCCCATTCCTGAGTCTGCTGATTGTTGCAGCTGTGTGTGTACCGTTCCTCGTGGCTTATGATGGGGAGTTAAGCTACAACTCACTGGATGAAATCAGCGGCGATGTAAATTCCATCAAAGCCTTCAATGCGATTGCAGACAGTTTCGGACCTGGTGAATCGATGCCAACCCAGGTCATCCTGAAAAATGACGAAAGAATGGATTCGGCTGAATACATCGAGCTGGCTGAGAGAATCAGCTCTGAGTTGGAAAAGGTCGACCTGGTTGACACAGTGCGCTCGGTGACAAGGCCGACCGGTGAACCTATCAAAGACTTCTTGGTGTCCAAACAGGCTGAAACGCTAGGTTCTGGACTTGGAGAAGGAAAAGACGGGCTGGATAAAATAAGTGAAGGTCTTCAAGAGGCTGAATCTGAACTGTCAAAGTCAGCACCGGAATTGGATGGTGCAGCTGATGGAATCAACCAGCTGATTGATGGCACGACCGAGATAAAGTCCGGTCTTGGTGAAATCCAGACCAATCTGGCTAAAATCGAAAACGGCATCCGCCAGGGATCTGCCGGTTCAGATCAGATACAGGACGGGTTAGCAGAAGCCAAGGCGGGAGCCGAGGCATTGTTGGCTGGTTATCAGGAGCTTCAGGGTAAGTATGTAGAGATGCAGAAGGGCTTGACAGAGCTTGAAGCGGGATACAAGCAGGCTGGCGATGGTATTGCTAAGCTATCAGGTGGTATCACTCAGGCAAATGGTCAGCTTTTTGGCTATTTAGAAAATAGAGATGAAACGTTAAAAGGAGACCAAAACTACCAGGAAATAAAAGGTCAGCTCACTTATATGCAGAATGAACTTGCAACAGCATCTGCAGGTCTGAATCAACTTAATGAGATAATGCCGCAGCTTACCGGTGGCATGGCAAAGGCAAACGAAGCCTTTGCAGGTGCACTTACCAAGCAGGCTGAATTCGGCCCGGGGCTTGAACAGCTCATCGACGGAATCGAGCAGCAGCAGGCAGGATTGAATCAGCTTGCTGACGGCCAGGGGAAAATCGTCGATAATTTCCCTAAGCTGACAAATGGATTGACTGGAATCAACGCCGGACAGGAGCAGCTGCTTGCTGGTTTTGGCGGTCTTGGAGGCCAGTTGGAACAGCTTACGGATGGACTCAACCAGAGTACGGATGGGTTGAACCAGGTGTCGGAAGGTCTTGGCTCTGCGCAGGAATACCTGGATGGATTGGCTGAATCGGATTCCAACGGATTTTATTTGCCTGCTGATGTTCTTGAGAGCGAGGATTTCGCACAGGTATTTGATGTCTATATGTCAAACGACCGCAAAGTCATGACAATGGATGTCATTTTCGAAGCTAACCCTTATTCAAATGAGGCAATGGCGAAGGTGGCTGAAATCGAAGAAGCGGTCGAGCGCGCGACGAAAGGAACAAAGCTTGAAAATGCCGATTTAGCCATTGGCGGCATCACGAGCACCAACGCGGACCTTGATACGATGTCCGGTCAGGACTATTCCCGTACGGTCATCTTGATGCTGCTTGGGATCGGCATCATCCTTGTGTTCTTGTTCCGCTCCATCATCATGCCGATTTATATCATCGGGTCATTGATTTTAACGTATTATACAGCAATGGCAGTCAACGAGGTCATTTATGTTGATATCCTTGGCTACTCAGGCATCAGCTGGGCGGTTCCGTTCTTCGCCTTTGTCATCCTCGTTGCCCTGGGGGTTGACTACAGCATCTTCCTGATGGACCGATTCAATGAATATAAGAACCTATCCATCTCTGAAGCGATGCTCCTTTCGATGAAAAAGATGGGAACAGTCATCATCTCGGCAGCCGTCATCCTAGGCGGAACATTCGCAGCGATGATGCCATCCGGAATGATGTCATTGCTGCAAATTGCATCGATCCTCCTTGTAGGATTGTTCCTGTACGCATTCATCATGCTGCCGCTGTTCATCCCGGTATTGGTGAAGAACTTCGGCGAAGCAAACTGGTGGCCGTTTAAAAGAGCATAGTTAGAGCACGCGTAAGCCTTCTATCCAGACCGAAGCGGATAGGCGCTTGCAGCTACTTTCTGTGATAACTGAATGGTGTCATCACATTTTTTAAAAAATAAACGGAAAAATTCCGGTAAAATTAGAAACGACCCTTATTTCCTTGAAAATAAGGGTCGTTTTTCCGTTTATTTCTTCCAAATCATTAAATTTTGCCTTGTTTTTTGCAGGTAAACGGAATATCTCCGCTTATTAGGACCTCATAAGCTCTCTTTATATACAATAGCAGGAAATACTCCGCTTATGAATTCTCATACTTGCACGCGGCTTTCAAATTGAAGGCAGGGTGAGGCAAGCGGTCCATCGTGATGGGAAAGTTTTTGACCGAATCAATATGGGAATTTTACGGTCGGAGTGGGAAGAACTCTTCTTATAAAAAAATGGACCGGGCATTCTTCATGCCCGGTCCGACTTGTTCCTATTACTCCGAAGCCGTCTTTAACCCCTTAGTAGGAACAAGCCTGTCAAAAGCCCAACCGATAATGGCACCAACAAGTGCAGGCAGAAGCCAGCCCAAACCCTCTGCATATAGCGGCAAGGATGTTAGTAGTGCTCCGAGTGCGTCTGACTCCACTCCGAAGGTCTTAAAACCGTCTACTACGCTAACAAGTGATGTTGCAAACACTGCTCCAACATAGACTCCGCGTGCTCCCTTGAAGAAACGGTCAAGGAAGGACAGAATGACAAGCACGATTGTGATCGGATAAAGAACGATCAACACCGGTACCGAAATCGAAATGATCTGGTTCAGGCCAAGATTCGCGATTAATAAGCTGACCAATGTTACAACGAGTGTGTAAGCCTTATATGAAGTCTTTGGCATCATTTTTGCGAAAAATTGGCTTGTCGCCGCTACAAGGCCAACTGCCGTTGTGAAGCAGGCGAGCGTAACAATCAAGCCGAGCAGCAGCATGCCAGGTTCACCGAACATCAGCTTAGCAGATTCAGTTAAAATTGCACCGCCATTTTCGTATTCTCCAACCGAGGCCATTTTTGCACCAAGAAGGCCGACAGTTACATATACAAAAGTTAATCCGATGCCAGCGATTACGCCAGCTTTCAATGTTTCCCTTACAACCTGCTTGCGTTCCAGTGCTTTTTTCTGCTGTACAGCTCCAACAACAATGATTCCAAAGGCCAATGCGGCAATGGTATCCATCGTCAGGTACCCTTCAAGGAATCCTTTAGCAAATGGTGCTGACGCATATTTTTCAGATACCTCTCCAAAGGATCCATCCAGTTTGAAAAAGCTGCCAATCACAAGCACGACGATGGCTGCAAGCAAAACAGGCGTCAGGATGCTCCCAATCCGTTCAACCATTTTTGAAGGGTTTAACGTAACCCAGTAAACTAGTGCGAAAAAGATTAATGTAAACAGTAAAAGTGCAAGGGAACTTGATCCGGATTCCCCAAGGAACGGCTTAACGGACATTTCAAAAGCAACGTTGGCGCTTCTAGGAATGCCGAAGAAAGGCCCAATCGATAGATAAACAGCAGCGCTGAAAATGACGGCAAATACTGGGTGAACCTTTGAACCGATTTCTTTTATGCCATCCTTAGCCATTGAAATGACAACTACAGTCAATAATGGCAGCCCTACTCCTGTTACAACAAAGCCAAGCATCGCTGGCCAGAAGTTAGCACCAGCTTCCTGTCCCAAAAACGGCGGGAAAATCAGATTCCCTGCTCCAAAAAATAATGCAAATAACATCAGACCGATTGTGAGTGTTTCTTTACTCCTTAAGCTTCCCATCCTTTTTCTCCTCCTAATATAATGTTCTGGCACTGAGAGTATAGGAAATTCGGAACGGAATGTTATACAATAAAAAACAAAAAACTCGTCCCTGAAAAAGGGACGAGTTGCGCTCGCGTTACCACCCTGATTCCGCACAAACATGCGGCTCTCATCAACGTACCATCATACGTGTTCCATTTAACGGCGGACTAGCCGGCAACACTTACTGCAACTAGGTTTCAGCATTGCATCTCAGAGATGATGTTCCTCTATAATCTGAACACCGGCTTGCAGCAAATCACCGGCTCTCTGGGGATCAGGTTCCATAAAGGACGTGTTCTCGTCATCGATTTTTATTATTGTAAAATATATTTACAAGAACTATATTAATATTCAGATAATAATATGTCAACACTATTTTAAAAGTAAAATACAGGATAGTAAATATCTTGCCCAATTCAGCCCATTCATATATTAAAATGGTTATATATAAAGTCGGAAAATAAATGGAGCCTATCGTATGAATCTAAAAAAGCTAGAAGCTTTCATAATGGTTGTCGAAAAGAATAGTTTCTCCGAGGCTGCTGCCGTACTTAAAAGCTCACAGCCTTCTGTCAGCCTGAAAATCAAAAGCCTGGAAGATGAGCTCGGGTTTGAACTGCTTGACAGGGGAGTGTCAGGAATCAGGCCGACGCCTGCAGGAATGGTTGTTTATACAGCCGCAAAGGACATCGCCAACCGGTGGAGGATGCTGGAGGGCCAATTGGGTGAATTCCAGGGAACCCTGACAGGAACACTGACGATTGGGGCCAGTACGATACCTGGAACCTATTTGCTTCCCGGCTGGGTTAAAAATTTCCGCAGCCTTTTTCCAAAGGTGGATGTCAAAATCGAAATCGGCGATTCGAAAAAAATACTTGAAAAACTGCAGAATCACCAAATTGATGCTGCGATCATCGGGATGAAGGTCGAATCCCGACTGTTAAAAAGCAAACCGGTTGCCCTGGATTCTCTGGTATTAGTTTCGCCTGTTGAGCACCCATTGGTTCAAACGGCATCAGCAAAGTTTTCGCAAATTCAACAATATGATTTTGTCCTCCGCGAAGAAGGATCAGGCACTCGCAAAATGATGGAGCATTTCTTGGCTGAAAAAGGCCTGTCATTAGAAGATTTGACAGTTGCCGTATCCATCGGAAGTACAGAATCTGTAATCGCCGCCGTTGAAGCGGGATTGGGCATCAGTTTTATTTCAAGGCTGGCAGCTATGCCCGCACAACGAGCTGGCCGCATTAAGATTATCGATACTTTTGAGCCATATGAACGGGAATTTTATCTCGTGACCCATACAGATGCTGAAAATACTCCGATGATCAGACAGTTCTCGGAAATTATTGAGGAAAACCATAAACAAGAATGAACCGACCGTATCGAAAGAGATAATGACAATTTTCATTTTTCAATTTATTATTAATGTAAGGAGAAAGGGGCGTTTTGGATGCAGGTTAAGGTATTTGCTAATCTCAGGGATATTTGCGGAGGCGTAACAGTCGAAGTGAAGCCTGATGGAGACCGGGTTATGGATGTGCTTGATAAAATGTGCGAAATGTTCCCGGATTTGCACGAAGAAATTTACACAGAAGAAAAGACGCTCAAGCCATTTGTGCACGTCTATATCAATGGCCGTAACATCGTCCATGATCAGGACCTTGAAACGCATGTAAAAGAAAGCGACCAGTTCGCGCTGTTCCCTCCGGTTGCCGGTGGCTGATATGGTTGATAGAATACTAGAATTCCGCGGAATCAATCGTGATCACCTCGGCATGTATTTTGAGGAGCTGGGCGGCACGCTCGTGACAGATTCCTTTCCGTTCGTCTATGAAGCAGCCAGCTGGGGAGCGGAAATTTTAAGCGAGGATGAGCTGGCTTTTACGAAAACATTCATCGTCAATGCCGTACATATCCGCTTTGCGGCTGAAAATGAGGAAGCGCTCGAGCAGCTGATTAAAAATTACCGTTATAAAACAACCCGGGTTGGCGGGTAGCGAAGGTTTCGGCAGATTAATGCCGGAGCCTTTTGATTTTTAGCTTGAAAACTTCTAATATTAGGCTGAAATTGTGAATTTTTTCGATTAGGGGTCGTTTCCCGCTAATAGGAAAGGGAAATTACACCACAAAAGAGGCCGCTTTAGAAAATATCGACCCCATTTTAAGTTTTATTGGCGAATTTTGAAATATATCGACCACATTTTCACTTTTATCAGCGGATTTTAAAATATATTGACCACATTTCCAATTATTTCGAACAAGTTGCTCCATCCTCTTTTATTCAAGTCGATCAAAAAACAAAAACCAGGCAAAATCGCCTGGTTCTCTTCAATAATATTAAACTTCTTCTGTAGCTGGAGCTGTTTCTTCGCCAATGATACCCAGTTCGCGAAGTTTTTCTTCTGTAACGACGCCATCTTTCCAGCCGCGGACATTATAGTAGTCATCAAGCATGATATCCATGCGAGAAACGAGGCCTTCACTGTTGCCTGATGCGCCTTCTTCAGTAAAGCGTTTTGGCAGGAAGTCATCCTCACGCTTGTTGAAGCCAGCTAGGTTGTTGTAGTAACGCTCTAGGTTGTAAATTCTTTCCCCTGCAAGCATGACATCGTCTGCTGTCATTGGAATGCCAGTCATTGTGCTGTATTGCTCAGCATAGTGCTCTGCATTTTCAGAGAAAGAAGAGAATTTACAGATATTCATAGAGTCAGAGAATGAAAGCAGGTTCTGGAATACATTCAGAAGCTCCGCTTTTCCTTCTGCTACTGTACGGTCAGTTGGCTCAGGAATGCCGGCAATTTCAGATGCGATTGTGTAGCCGCGAAGGTGGCAGGCACCACGGTTACTTGTCGCATAGCCAAGGCCGATACCCTGGATTCCGCGTGGATCGTAAGCTGGGATGGACTGGCCTTTTACTGACATAGACAGTTCAGGAACGCCCCATGCAGCTGTCGCGCGTGCAGGACCTTCAGCCAGGATGCCGCCAAATCCTTCACGGAATGCGATTTTGCGAGCGATTTCGATCATGCCGTCAGCGTCGCCCCAGTCAAGCTTCTCTTCAACGATGCCTTTTTCATAAGCTTCCATTGTGACAGAGATAGCGTGGCCAAGCTCAATGGTGTCCATGCCATATTCATTACAGATGTCGATTAAGTATGCGATTGCTTCAGAGTCGCTCAATCCGCTGTTCGCACCAAGTGCCCATGCAGATTCAAACTCAAAGCTCTCAACGCGAGTCTTATATTTGCCTTCCTTGACTTCAACCTCGATTTTACAGCCAACCGGGCAAGCGTGGCATGTGTTGTTGGCAACGAGAATATGCTCGTTTACCCACTCGCCTGAGTGCTTTTCAGCTTCATCCCAGTGTGTCAATTGAGAGTTGCGTGTTGGAAGCGCTCCCACTTCATTGATCAAGTTAGTAAGGACGTTTGTTCCATATACGGACAATCCGCCTTTGTTTGGAGCAGTCAAGCCGCCTTCAAGAATAGCCTTAACCGCTTTCTTGTTGGCCTGGTTGTAATCATCCTTCTGAGCAGGCTCAGGCATATTGCCCTTTTGTGCTGCCTTGATGACGATTGCCTTAAGCTTTTTGTAGCCAGCAACCGCACCAGTGCCGCCGCGTCCTGCAGCGCGGTCATGCTCGTTCATGAAACCAGCAAAACGTACGCCGTTTTCGCCAGCCTGGCCGATTGTCATAACACTTAGGTTTTCTTCGCCGTGAACACCTTTCAAAGCTTGGACTGTCGCGCGAGTGCTCAATCCCCACAATTGAGAAGCGTCGCGGATCTCTGCCTTGCCATCTTCGATATAAAGGTACACAGGCTTGTCGCTCTTGCCTTTGAAAATCACGTTGTCAATGCCAGCCCACTTCAGACGAGCTGCAGTCCATCCGCCCATATGTGAGTCAGTAACCGTGCCAGTCAATGGAGACTTCGTCACGACTGCCAGACGTCCGCTCATCGATGACCGTGAACCTGTTACAGGACCTGTCATGATACACAGGATATTTTCTTCTGATAGAGGCTCAACCTCAGGTCCGTTGTCAAGAACATACTTAACCCCAAGACCGCGGCCGCCGATATACTTTTTCACATCGTCTTCATTGATGCCTCTGTAATCGACAGTACCGTTTGACAAGTCAACTAATACTTCTTTGTTTTTAAATCCCCCAAAATTCATCTTAACTAATCCACCTCTTTCATTTAGTATGGATAAAAAATAATACAAGAGGCCTATTATCCTCTTAATCTTAAGTATAGTGAAAATTCAGCCTAAAAAAAAGCTTTATTTCAAGATATAATGAAATAGAAATGAGGGGATCTGAATGAAAGATATGGAGCGTTATTCAAGGCAGATTTTATTCCAGCCAATTGGAAGTGGAGGCCAGGAGAAACTGTTGAAAAGCTCTGCCGTCATCGTCGGCATGGGCGCACTGGGAACGGTAATTTCGAATCATCTGGTCCGGTCAGGTGTCGGGCATGTGCGAATCATCGACCGTGACCTTGTGGAGCTTTCCAACCTCCAGCGCCAGACTCTTTATGATGAGGATGATGCGCGCGAAAACCTGCCGAAGGTCATTGCCGCTGAAAAAAAACTGAAAAAGATCAATTCAGAAGTGAAAGTCGAGGCTGTCATCGCAGATTTAACGCTCGACAACGCAGAGGATCTGCTTGCAGGTTTTGATGTGATTGTTGATGGAACCGATAACTTCATGGCCCGCTATCTCATCAATGATGTTGCCGTCAAGCATGGCATTCCGTGGGTTTACGGAGGGGCAGTCAGTTCACGTGGGATGTTCGCCGCCATCAAACCGGGAGAAACCCCTTGCTATCGGTGCTTGTTCCCATCGGTTCCTGCTGGACTGGGTGAGACATGCGACAGCATCGGGGTGCTTTCGCCGATTACAGATATCATTGGATCCTTCGAAGCAGTCGAGGCACTCAAGCTGCTGGTGGGGGCAGAGTCGAACCCGAATCTTGAGCAGATGGATATCTGGTACAACTCCTTTTTGCAGATGGACGTCAGCCAGGGGCGCAATCCAGAATGCCCGGCATGCGTCCACCACAATTACGAATTCCTGGATCGCTCATCACAACAGCAAATTAACTATGCATCCTTATGCGGACGGGACACCATCCAGATCAACCCGCGGCAAAAAACGAAACAAGATTTGGAGAAACTCGCCGGCCGCCTGAAAAATAATGGTGAGGTCAAAGGCAATCCATTCTTGCTCCGCTTTATGCCGGACAAGGAAATCACAATGGTCATTTTCCAGGACGGAAGGGTACTCGTCCATGGTACGGATGATACTGTAAAAGCAAAAACGTATTATGCTAGATACCTGGGTTCTTAACGATGATAGTGTAAAGCAAAATCCTAATACGTAAAATACCTGGGTTCCTGACAAATGGTAGTGCAAAAGCCAAGATCGATTATGCTTTATAAAGATAGATTTCAAGGTTCACAACCATTTTTTAAAAGGGGAGATTGACATGGCAGGCTACATAGATGAATTGAAGAGAGTCATAGATGAGGAACTGGTATCGATAAATGAAACGGTTTTGGAGCTTCACGGCCGGGATGAGTCTTATCATGAGCCACGTCTGCCAGATGTCGTGGTTTTTCCTCGGAATAAAGGAGATGTCAGCAAGGTCCTGAAGTTCGCCAACGAGCGGAAAATCCCTGTTGTTCCATTTGGCTTGGGAACGAGCCTGGAAGGGCATGTCATTCCCGTGAATGGCGGGATATCGCTTGATCTTTCGCAGATGAATGCAATTGTTGAAGTAAAGGAAAGCGACTTCCTGGTGAAAGTCCAGCCGGGGGTCACAAGGTCGGCCCTGAATAAAGAACTGAAAAAGTATGGCTTGTTTTTTACCGTCGATCCTGGAGCGGATGCGACGCTTGGCGGGATGGCCGCAACGAATGCGAGCGGCACAACTTCAGTGCGCTACGGCATCATGCGCGATCAGGTCAGGGATCTTGAGGTGGTGCTTGCGAACGGTGACATCATCCATACCGGCAGTCTGGCTGCGAAGTCTTCTTCAGGAATCCACCTGAATGGGATGTTTGTCGGCTCGGAAGGAACGCTTGGAGTCATCACGGAGCTTACGCTGAAGGTATATGGCATTCCAGAGGCGATTACCGCCGCCCGGGCCGTTTTTCCATCTGTTAAAAATGCCGTCGATGCCGTGGTTGGCATTTTAGCTGGAGGCATACCGGTGGCCCGGATTGAATTCGTCGATGCTGAGTCGGTGAAAAAAGTGAATGAATTCATGGAAACACAGTACGAGGAAAGTACGACGCTGTTCATGGAATTCCACGGCAACGAGGCAGGACTGGCGCAGGATGTGGAGTTTGCTACTGAAATCTTGAAGGATCACGGATGCTCTACTTTCCAGTTCGAGGCAGACTCAAAAGCACGCAACCAGCTGTGGGAAGCAAGGCATAATCTGCTTTACGCCTATAAACATACAGCCGGCAAGAAAAGCATCATGCTGACAGATGTCAGTGTCCCGGTTTCAGAATTGACGGGAGCCATCCTCCATACCCGCGAGCTGATTGATGCATCTTCAATTGAAGGCTCAATCGTCGGCCATGTTGGGGACGGTAACTATCACGTTCTGCTGTTGATAGACAAGGAGAATCCTGGAGAAGTAAAAGAAGGCGAACGAATCAATGAAGAAATCGTCCACTATGCACTGAAGCGTGGCGGGACGTGCACCGGAGAACACGGTGTCGGCCTCGGGAAAGCAAAGTACCAGCGACTTGAGCATGGCGCTGCCTACAATGTCATGAAATCCATCAAGAAAACCCTCGACCCGAACGGTATCCTGAATCCTGGGAAGATTTTTGTAGATTAATAACAATAAAGCGGCCGATGCGCCGCTTTATTTTTTTGGAATCTCTCCGATTCTTACGATAATCACTCCGATTCACGCGAGAATCTCTCCGGTCCACACGATAATCTCTCCGATTCACACGATAATCTCTCACATCCATGCTTGTATCACTCACATTCACACGATAATCTCCACTTTTTCCAAAATAATGGAAGATCACCGCAAGCTGCAGCGAATATTTCAAAAAATAAACCATCATCGCTGATGGTCTAATTTTATTAAACAAAAACCCTAACTAAAATATACCCAAACACCGAAAGCAGGACAGATCCTGCAAGTCCTGCCGATAATGCTTTTCCGCCCATTTGCCTGAACGATTTAAAATCGACATTCAAACCGAGCCCAGCCATGGCCATGCCGATCAGCAAATAGGCGAGGCTGACGATGGCAGACGCGACGACATCGCTGACAACACCTAAAGTGTTGAATGCACTCACTGCCAGGAATCCAAGGATGAACCAGGGAATCGGAAGGTTTGCGAGCGTCATTTTTTGACTGGCGTCACCGGATTCCTTTCTCTGGATCAGGAAACCTATTAAAATTGCAACCGGGACCAGCAAGGCTACCCTTGTCAATTTTACGATAATGGCAAGGTCGAGTGCGGCCTGTCCAGCCGGATCGGCAGCGGCGACGACATGAGCGATTTCGTGCAGGGTGCCGCCCGCAAATACACCATAATTCAGCGCGTTCAAGTCAAGATACGAGAAGATCAGGGTATAAAGAATGGTGAATATCGTTCCGAGCACGGCAACATTGGCCGCACCGACAGCGGTCTCTTTTTCGTTTGCCTTGATGACTGGTGCGATGGCGACGACAGCGGCCGCTCCGCAAATCGCAGTGCCGCAGGCAGTCAGGATGCCAAGCCTTTTTTCGACCTTAAAGAGCCGGCTCAGCAAATAGACGACCAGCAAAGCAAAGGTCAGATTCGCGAATGCGATAAAAAATACCGTCGTTCCGGCATTGTATATATCATAGAGATTCAGCCTGAATCCAAGCAGGATGATTCCGAGGCGAAGCAGTTTTTTGCTGGAATAGGAAGCACCCTCCAACAGTCCGCTGTTCACTCCGACAGACGCCCGCCATATCATTCCCAGCATGATGGCAATGACAAGCTGTCCCATGATCACGAAGAAAGGGAGGCCTGCAATCAAGCGGGCAGCCAGTGCCAGAACCAGTGTTAAAGCAATGCCTTTGAAGACTGGCACGCTAAAACGGGGCAAAAGTTCTTTCAGTTTCATGTTTACACGTCCTTCAAATCTGTCTAACTACCACTTTACCGAATAAAAGAAAAATAGCAAAACCCATATATGTATTTGAACAGAATTGTCAATATTCACAAAACAGCTATATGTACGCGGACCAGGAGTAGTCGAACGTGCTTATAATAGAGATAACTATATCCTCCCTAAGCAGGTGAGTAAAATGGAGAAGAGCATGTCGGAGGGAAGGTTTCTCGTCTATATTGTAGCTGCAGTCTTGCTTTTGATGCTGATCCATCTCTATCATGCTGACCTTTCGTCCTATTTGAATCCTGAAAACTATCTGGCCATCCATATGATTTTGGAATTTTTCAGTATTGCTGTTTCTTTTTCGATTTTTTCATACGGATGGAAAGTATTCGGTTTCTCAAAATCGCGAAGAATCCTGATGCTGAGCTTTTTATTCTTCATTGTCGGGACGCTCGATTTACTGCATACACTTACATTCGATGGTATGCCCTTTTTTATTACTGAGAGCTCGATCGCGAAGGCAACATGGTTCTGGGTTTCTGCTCGTATCATTGAATCATTGCTGATGGTGCTTGTCCTCATCCTGCCGGAACGCAATCTTCTAACGGATCGCAGGCGGAGCTGTCTTGCCATTTGCATGGCGATAATAGCTGTCCTGATGTTCGTGATTTTCAAGTATGAACAAAGCCTGCCGCTGCTTGTCATTGAAGGCAAAGGGACCACCATCCTGAAAAATCTCATTGAATACGGTGTCAGTTTCCTTCATTTCATCTCAATTGTCATATCGCTTTACTTTTATAATGAGGGGAAGAACGGCCAGCACTTATACGTAGGATTGGCATTCACATTCCTTTTCCTGTCCGAGCTTGTGTTCACGATCTACCAGAGCGTTTATGATATCGATAATTTCACTGGGCATTTATACAAGGCGCTCGGCTACTTTTTCATCATGAGAGGCTTCTACTTCTCGACACTCGCGGACGACAGCTTCCAGAAGGATCCCTCCGAAAAGATATGGAGACAGACCGAGGAGATGATCCAAAGTCATTATGGTATCATCTTCAAGCTGTCAAAGCAGGGAAATGATTTCATCCACCACATTGTCGGAGGCGGGCTGCTGGATGACCTTGGCTTCAGCCCGAATGAAATCAATGGCAAGACGATTGCGGAATTCCTGCCCGAAAAGGCGGTGAGAATTGAAAGATACTATGACTGTGTATGGAAAAATAATGAGAAGATCGTCTTTGAAATCGAAATTGGCGGAAATACGTATGGTATTTCGCTCATGCCTCTGATGAACAATGGCGAGGTAGTGGAGATTGCCGGAGCCGTCATGGGTGTTGTCAGATATTCACGGCTGGACCGCTGCTCACGAAATACAAAGGCAAATGCCCTATAAATTATGTAAACCCGCATTCCTGCGGGTTTTTTCTTTCTTCAACGCGCTCCGATGTTGAAAGGAATTTTTATAAAAAAAGCCGAATAAGCTATAATTATCAGCCCTGTCCGATTGTGAGGGTGACAGCTTAAGAAGGGAGCGCCGGTTTTTAAAGTCGGAATAGTGAAAATAGTCTATTTTCAGGATGTTATTTAGAAAACCGAAGTGTTATGCTGGGTGTATGTTTACAAATTTCTACAAGGTTCTTGAAAAATGTAAGCATTTACAATCTTAACGGAAGAGGTGTTGAAGGTGCTAGGATTTTTACAAAGAATCGGGAAGGCGCTGATGCTTCCCATCGCTGTTTTACCTGCAGCTGCGTTATTGCTGCGTCTTGGGCAGCCGGACTTATTGGATATTGCTTTTATTTCTGCGGCAGGTGACGCGATTTTTGCCAATCTTGCATTATTATTCGCCATTGGTGTGGCAGTCGGAATCTCGAAGGATGGACACGGCGCTGCCGGGCTCGCTGGTGCGATTGGTTACTTTGTTTTGACAAAGGGTGCAGGTGCTGTCAATGAAGAAATCAATATGGCGGTGCTTGGCGGGATTTTATCAGGGGTAATTGCCGGTTTGCTCTACAACCGTTTCCATGATATCAAGCTGCCGGACTGGCTCGGTTTCTTCGGCGGCAAGCGTTTCGTTCCAATCATCACTTCATTGGTGATGATTGTCTTAGCAGGGATTTTCGGTTATGTTTGGCCGCCAATCCAGACAGGCATCAATAGTGTCGGTGAATGGATTGTTGGCGCTGGTGCAGTTGGAGTAGGAGTATTCGGTTTCCTGAATCGTTTATTGATTCCAATGGGTCTTCACCATGTTCTGAACACGCTTGTCTGGTTTGAATTTGGTGAATTCACGAATGCGGCCGGGGAAATTGTAAAAGGTGACCTGAACCGTTTCTTCGCAGGCGATCCTAAAGCAGGAATCTTCATGAACGGTTTCTTCCCAGTCATGATGTTCGGACTTCCAGCCGCAGCATTCGCGATGATTGCCGCAGCGAAAAAGGAACGCAAGAAGGCTACTGCAGGGGCGCTTATCGGATTAGCCTTCACATCATTCCTGACAGGGATTACCGAACCAATCGAATTCTTGTTCATGTTCCTTTCACCTGTGCTTTACGGAATTCATGCCGTATTGACTGGTCTAGCAATGTCGATTACCTATATGCTCGATATCCACCACGGATTTGGATTCTCAGCCGGTGCAATCGACTATGTCCTGAACTACGGAATCGCCCAAAAGCCATTGCTGCTGCTTGGTGTCGGACTTGTTTACGCCGTACTGTATTTCGTGATTTTCTACTTCCTGATCATCAAGCTTGACCTCAAGACGCCAGGCCGGGAAGAAGAGGTAGAGGGCGAATTTACGGAAAGCGGTTCTTCAAAAGGCAATTACGCCGAGCTTGCGGACCACTACCTAGCTGCATTAGGAGGCAAAAGCAATCTCAAGGATCTCGACAATTGCGTAACACGCCTTCGTTTAAAAGTCGATGATATGGCAAAAGTAAATGAAGCAGAACTGAAACGCCTCGGTGCAAAAGGCGTATTGAAACTGAATAAAACAGACCTTCAAGTCATTGTTGGAACAGATGTAGAGTTTTTGGCAAATGAAATGAAGCGGAAATAGAAAAGCGGAGGCGACACTAGACAAACGTCTCGAGGAGTTAGGAGCCGCAGCTAGACACTAATCTAAGTGTAAGAATTTATACTTTTAAATAAGCTAGGCAGACTTGGCGGCATTTTACCGCCAGGTCTTTTTTACACAGATATGTTTTAGAGCAATCAGCTAAAAAACGGATGCTTACATAATGGAGGGATATAGTCATGAAACGACTGCTTGACTGCACGGCATCAGACTTTGAACAAATGACAGGACAGGATTTGAAAAAGGCAATCATTGCTTCGGAGGGACGGACGATTTTATCAGAGGTGATCGGAGCGTTTTCACCATATTATCCTGCAGTGACGAATGCGGAACTGGCTGCGGCATTCGGGGCAGACCTGATATTGCTTAACTTCTTCGATGTGATGAACCCAGCGATTGAAAGTTTGCCGGATGCAGATCCGTCGGAAGTGATCACCCAGTTAAAAAAGCTGGTTGGCCGTCCTGTTGGCTTGAACCTTGAGCCTGTCGACCTCCAGGCGGACAAGCTTGAGGCACTCCAGCAGCTGCCCGAAGGAAGGATTGCTACTGATGCTTCCCTAACAAGAGCGAAGGAGCTTGGCTTTGATTTCGTCTGCTTGACAGGCAATCCCAAAACAGGCGTGACGAATGCAGAGATAACGAAGGCGATTGAGAAAGCCCGGACAGCATTCGGTCCTGATGGATTGATCATAGCGGGAAAAATGCATGGTGCAGGGGTGGCAGGTGAGACGGGAAGCTCGATGATGACGGAAGAAACCGTGCATAGCTTTGTCGAGGCCGGCGCTGACATTATCCTGATTCCGTCTCCAGGCACAGTATCAGGTTTTACGGTTGAAAAGACGGCAAAGCTGGTTGATCTCGTCCACCAAAAAGGAGCGCTCGCAATCCTGACGACAGGTACAAGCCAGGAGGGGGCGGATGAACAAACCATCAAACTAATCGCGCTGAACAGCAAAATGGCCGGTGCTGACCTCTACCATATCGGGGACGCCGGAGCAGCGGGAATCGCTTTGCCGGAGAACATCATGGCCTATTCGATCGTCGTCCGCGGCAAACGGCATACTTATGTCCGGATGGCAGCCTCTGTCCGCAGATAATTCCTGATTTTTCAAGTTCACTTCAGCCATTATTCGGGTAAAAGTAAAGTCAAAGGCTGATACTAACATCAGGAGGGATTCAACATGGATAAGGACAAGTATGTAAATATTGATCCACACGCAAAGCCTGCCAATCCAGGCTCTGAAAAAGAACAACTGGAAACAGCGGAAGCGAACATGAAGCTCCAGGATGCTTTTTACGATGAAAACAAAAGCAAAGGAATTGACCCTGCAAACCTGAATAACCAGACAGCCATCCTGACTGAAATGGACTAAGCCGGCATTCATATGCCGGCTTTTCCTTTTGGAGGCTTCTCATTGCGAAAGCCAATCTAATGATGTCGGTCTGTTTTATCGCTCTGGTCTTTGTTGCGCTTGTTCCCCTTGCTGTTGTCGCCGCTCGTCAATTCACCAGAAAACTCGGCCATCTGATTCCCAAGCTTGGGTGAATTTTGATTCTTGCTGCCTTTATTGAACTTTTTCGTCATTGCAAGCCCTCCTTAAAAGTGAGTACAAAGCTAGTTTTCCCGGCAAAAGGGTGGCAATATGTAAAAATTTTTAACATTAGAAAGCTCCATGTAAAAAAGGCAGTCCGCATGCGGCTGCCCTTTGAATCACTTTTCGATTAACACATCAATCTCTTCCTCGCCCACTAGTTCAACCTGTGCGAGACTTTTCAGTTCCTGTATCAGTTCGTTTGCTTCTTCATACAGCGTGTCGTCTGTGAATACTTCTGAGTAGTAGAGTGAATTGTCCAGCACGGCTTTTACGTGGAGCCTCGTTCCTGATTCTGTGTCTTCGTCACCCAATGTAACCGCGGAGCGCGAGGTTTCGTGCTGATTGAGCAAAATTTTATGATCAGTGCTGCCTTTCTTTACAGCTTCAACAATTTCCACAAGTGAATTAACTTGTTTCAATGACATCACCCCTCTAGTTATGTATTCCATGTTTCAGGATTTTAAAACCCAATCAAATAATAATTTCGAAAGTTGTGCCCTTGCCATTCTTGCTGCTGAGCGTGATTTTTCCGCCGTGCGCTTCCACGAGCTCTTTTACGATTGCAAGTCCGAGTCCTGAACCGCCTAAAGCCTTTGATCGGGATTTGTCCACCCGGTAAAAGCGGTCAAAAACCCAGGCCTGGTCCTCTTCAGGGATGCCCTTTCCTTCATCCTTCACGATGATATGAACTGTGCTGCTCTTTTTAAAAACCTGCATCGAAGTCGCAGTACCAGCTTCCGAATACTTCCTTGCATTGTCCAGCAGATTGATTATGATTTGTTCAAATCGTGTCGGGTCAGCCTCGATATAGACTTCCCCATGACAGACAAAATTAAGCGCGATATTTTTTTCATTAAAAGAGGGTGCCATCCTTGAGTGGATTCCACGCATGAATTCACAAAGCTCTACCGTTTCTTTTTGGATGGTAAAAGTGTTCTCGTCCATTTTTGCAAGGTCAAATAACCCTTTGACGAGACCGGAAAGCTTTGTTGCCTCTTCATGGATAATTTGCAGATAGTGACTTCTGTCCTCAGGTGTTGTTCCTGCTTTTGCCGCGATGTCTGCATATCCTTTTATATAAGTAAGGGGTGTCCTTAATTCATGGGAAATGCTCGCGAGGAACTCATTGCGCTGCCTTTTCATATGGTTAAGGTCATCAGCCAGTACCTGAATCGACTCTGCAAGCTCGCCCAATTCATCTTTGCCGCCTCGGGGAAGAGTAACAGAATAGTCGCCCTGACGGATCTTTGAAGTCGCTTCATTCATTTTGATGACAGGCTTGGTGATAAACCTGGACAGGAAAAGGATAATCACCGCCATTGAAGTCAACAAGAGGATTCCGGCAAGCCAGAAGTGCTTATTCAGTTTGGCAATCAGGCTCTGGACACGCTCGGTGTTCTTGAACATATAAACTGCCCCGCTGTTCTCCAAAGGGCTGACAGACGCTATATATTGCTTATCCTTCCAGTCATTTTCCAAGACCAAGCCAGCCCGCGGAACATCTTCTGGCGTACCTGTGATGATTTCTTGCATTGAATGATCGGTTGGAACCGAAGAAGATACGACTTCGCCTGTTTGGTCAGTGATAATCACATGGGTGTCTGTCTTGGACTCCATTGCCGTGATATGGTGGATGGTTTCCTGGCTATAGGAGGTTTCAAGAATATCACGATGATTATTGCCCCGCGTCTGCAGGGAAGCCAGTTCCTCGTCAATCCTTGAATGGATGATAGAAGAATGAAGGTAGTAAAATAGAACACCTTCGACCAGCAGGATTGTTATGAAAAAAACTGTCCCGATCTTAAAAGAAATCCGATCCATGTATGCCACTCTCCTGGTCAGTCTTATTCTCATGATACTAAAAAAGTATCGAGAAACAGAGCAGAATGAAAAAAAGGCGGAGGAGGAGACCTTCGCCTTTGTTCATCAGGCGGTTTTCCATTGATAGTTTACGAAAACAGCCTGATCATAATAAATTATTCACATTATAGATCTTCCCGTTATCGAGGTGATCAGCCAATACAAGTTTGACAAGCGCACTTGCAACAGTATCGGGACTGCGGAGACTGCCGCTTTCTTTGTAGTTCCTGAAGGTATTCACATCGGCGAATGCCTCCTCCGATGAAGAACGGATTGTCACCTGCATGTCAGTATCCATGATTCCTGGGCTGAAGGCAATGACCTTGCTGCTGCTTCCGCTATTCTGAAGCTCAAGGCCTGTTGTCATCGTGAACATATTCACAGCGGCCTTTGTGCTGCAATAAATGCTCCAGCCCTGGATCGGCCGCTCGCCTGCACCGGAGGTCACATTTGCGATGATGACTCTGGACCCGGTTTCCTTCGCTTTTTGTAAAAATAAATTACTGATCAGGATCGGTGACGACAAATTAACCTGGATATTTCTCTGAACTAAAACAGGATCTAATTCTCCGGTTACATCAATCGGTTCAATCACTCCAGCATTATTGATTACATACACATTTTCCGCATGTTGAAAAACATCATCACAGATTTGCGCGAAGACGCTTTGAACCTGTTGTGCAGAAGAAAGGTCGCAGCTATAGTGTGTATAGCTGACCCCAGCACTCTCTGCAGCCTGTTTCAAAGCACTATTTTCATTTCTGGAAACCGAAATGACAGGAATTCCTTCTGAGATGAACCGTTGTGCTGCAGATGCTCCAAGTCCCTTTGAGGCACCGGTTACGATAGCGTAGTTCATTGCATTTCTCCTTTATGTAAACTTACAATTCTTCATTTTGCTTCACACTGGTATGAACCCTGTGCTGACTGAATGGATATTCTTCAAAAGCCAGTCTCTATTTGCTTCCATCTGAACCTTTTCAGCAGTTTCAAGCGCGAGACTCATATATCGTTCCTGATCGGCAGCTTCTCCTGAAAGGGCATATGCACGCGCGATCGCCTCATAGGCAAAACCAAGATCAAATTCCTCAAGGTCATGCTCCAGACAGAGTTTCTCCGACTTCCTTGCATGATGGAGAGCAGCCTCACTTCTCCCAAGTATCGCATATACTCTTGAAATCTGCCATTCTCCGCGGGCAAAATTCAGCGGCGTGCCGACAACGGCCCAATGATAGCGGGAAGCCATCGCCGCATAAAGCATCGTATCATCATCACTTTCAGTCCGATCCTGTTTTTCAATCAGATCCCAGGTCAGGTTGAACAAATCAATCGCCATTTGCTTGTGAGTTGTAAAATCCATATTCATTTCCACTGTGACAGACTCCTTTTAGGGTTTTATAAGGAAGTAATTAGCCAAAAGAGTGGAAATTCCTTTTTATAAAAAAACAGCATGGCTTCTTCAGCCATGCAACAAGCCAATTGAAAAGGCTATTCCAGCCAGAAAAAACAGCATGGCGTTATTGCCATGCTGTTTGCAACTAATTGAGAAGGCTTTTCCATTCATTTATAAAAGTGGAAGCAGATGCGTTGGGGGATGACAACACTTCCTCTGTGGGACCGGTCTGTTTCAGCTCGCCATCCATTAGGATCGCCAGCGTTCCGGCAAGGTATTTCAGTTCCATAAGATCATGGCTGACAAAAACGGTCGTTGTTTTCGTCTGCTGGATGATCGATTTGATATCCTTCAACAACTGGATCTTTGTGGGGAAGTCCAGTGCTGAGAATGGTTCATCCAAAAACAGGACCTCCGGCTCGAGGACCATGGCCCGGGCGAGATTGACGCGCTGGGCTTCGCCGCCGGACAGATGGACGGCCTGCTTTTTTGCGAGATGGCTGATCTGGAATTTATCAAGCCAGTATGCAACCTTTTGTTTTACTTCGGTAAGTGGAAGATTTCTAAGCTTCAAGCCGATTGCCACGTTTTGAAAAACGGTTGTGTCAAGAAGCAGCGGCTGCTGCATTGCGACAGCGAACTTCCTCCGTGCCTCCAAAGTCAGGTCAACCGTGAGATTATGTCCTTTTAAAAAAATTGAACCCCGGGCAGGTTTCTCAAGCATCGACAATGCTTTAATGAACGTACTTTTTCCAGCACCATTCGGTCCCATGACCCCCAGGACTTCTCCCTCTTGAATCTCAAAATGGGGGATGGAGAGCAGTTTCTTTTTACCTGCTGTCACTTCTAAGTCTTTTACAGTAATCAGTAAGGTCATAGGCTCCGCTTCCTTTGCTGTAAATAAGTCAGGGTAAACGTAATGATGAATGCCAGAGTCATCAGGATGAACGAAAGGGCCAGGGCGATATCGAAGTTCCCTTTTGATACTTCCATGACAATCGAGGTCGTCAAAATCCTTGTTTCGCCGCTGATATTGCCACCAACCATCATTGCAGCGCCAACCTCGGCAATGACCCTGCCAAAACCAGCGATGATGGCTGCAAGAATCGCCAGCTTTACCTCCTTCATCAGGATCCAGTAAAGCTGCATTTTCGTCGCTCCAAGCGCTTTGACCTGTAAAATCAACTTCGGATTGATCTGCTGGAATGCCGTACTTGTCAGCGCAGTTACAATAGGCAGCGACACCAATATCTGAGCCATGATGATGGCTGTAGGTGTGTAAAGCCAGGCAAGATCTCCAAGCGGGCCGGATCGCCACAGGAAAAGAGTGATCCACAAGCCGGCGACGACAGGAGGGAGGCCCATGCCAATATTGATGATAGCAAGGATGAACCGCCTTCCTGGAAAACGGGCAAGACCCAGGAACATCCCTGTAGGTATGCCGACCAATGTACTGACCAGTACGGCTGTGATCGACACCCTCAATGTCAGCAGGGTGATTTCCAGAATCTCGGGGTCGCCCGACAGAATCATCTCTATTGCTTTTTTTAAACCTTCTAGTAAAAGTTCCATGGGCAATCAGGCTTTCCTTCTAAATTTTCTGCATAATAAGATTATACATTACCAGGGATGTTATTCGAACAGGAAGAAGAGAGGTTCGCCGTACTCATCCACACCGAACTCCTTGATGATGTTCTTCGTGTCTTCAGCAGTCATGAATTCCACGAATGCTTTCGCACCTTCTGCATTCACTTTTTCATGCCTTTCGTCGTTTACCTGCATAACATGATAAATATTCAGCAGGCTTTCATCACCTTCTACCAAAATTTCAGTGTCGGGCATGTTCTTTTTCTGGGCAAGGAAAGTAGCACGGTCTGTCAGAGTGTAGCCCATCTTTTCAGATGCTATCTTTAGTGTTGCACCCATGCCCTGTCCAGCCTCGATGTAGGTTTCGCCAAGGGATTTTGGATCAATGGAAGATTTTTTCCAAAGCTCTAGTTCTTTTTTATGTGTACCAGAATCATCACCGCGGGAGACGAATGAAGCTTTTGATTCGGTTATATTCGTCAATGCCTCATCAACAGATAAACCCTTTATTTTAGCTGGATCTTCAGCAGGGCCGACCAGGATGAAATCATTGTACATGACCTTTTGACGGTTGATCGCATCGCCGCTTTTCACGAGCTCCTCTTCAGCAGCAGGTGCGTGAACAAGCAAGACATCCGCTTCGCCGCGTGTTCCCATTTCAAGAGCCTGGCCAGTTCCGACAGCGATGATCTTAAGATTGTAATTGTTTTTTTCTTCAAAATCAGGTTTCAGGACATCAAGCAGCCCGCTGTCCTGAGTGCTTGTAGTAGTAGCAAGGATCAAATCGGTTTTTTCCGTTTCTGGATCTTTATCAGCTTCTTTTGTCGTTGAATCAGAACAGCCTGTTACAAAAGCAAACATTAGTACAAGTAAAAGTGAAATTAAATGTTTGAATTTCATGCTTAAGCCTCCGATAAGTGGTTTCCGTAAATGATTTTTCCAAACTCCTCAGCATCATAGCCGTCAAAATCCACGATGCTGTCCTTGAAATTGGTGAGCTGGATCAGGTCGGTCAAATGCTGGAGAGCTTCTTTGTTTCCAGGGGTCCAGCGGAACACTAGATCAAACTGTTCCTTCGTGAGCGGAATGAAGTCTAGTCCAAGCTGGCTTGCGGCGCATCTGATACCGAAGGCAGCATCTGCAGTTCCCCTGCTGATATGAGCCCCCGCGCCAAGATGCGTCCATTCTTCATTTTCATAACCCTTCACTGCTGCTGGCTCAAGTTGTTCACTGGCCAGGAAGGAATCGAGCAGGAAGCGGGTTCCAGCACCTTTTTGCCGGTTGATGATCGTGACATCACTTCTTGCCAGGTCCTTGACACTGGTGATGTTCTTTGGATTTCCTTTTGCGACAATTAAGCCCTGATCCCGGGAAGCAAGTCTCATTACCGATATAGGCTCATGGACAAACAGCTGACGGATGAAGGGAAGATTGTATTGCTGCGATGCCGGGTCGAGCAAGTGGACCGCAGCGATATCGGCACTTCCTCTGTAAAGCATCATCAATCCTTCCAGACTGCCGATGTAGGAGGGAGTGATTGAAAGTCCTGTCCCTTCAGATGCTATGTACTTTACCAGCTGTTCGACCAGGAAATCATGGCTGCCTGCCAGCTGCAATGAATGCTGGGGCGCCGCCTTTGATTCCTGCGTTTTAATCGGGTTTGCCGACATGCTAGCTTTATATCTTTCAAACTCGTTTTCTTCGATCCGCATTTTATTGCCGACCTTAAAGGCTGCAAGATCGCCGCGCTTGATCATTTCATAAACAGTATTTTTGGAGATTTTCAGCATGGAAGCGATTTCATCTGGAGTGTAGATTTGCAAATGGTTTCCCTCCTTTTCAACCTAAACTAAATATAATAGAATATTTAGTAGATGGGTATACTTTTTGTTTGGTTTTGTTATGTTTTGTTTAGTTTCGTGATGTTTTAATCACAAATCGTTCACAATTATAGTGGGAGAAACTCATTTTTTCCAAATATAACCTTCACAAAATACTCCGGGCAGTATTGTGTATTTATTATTGATACCATGGTAAACTAAGCACTAAACAGAATTGATGTAGAAAGGAAAAGGGAGAATGCAGATTTCAGATAAAGCGCGCGACATTTTAAAAGAAATCCTCGCTGAGCGCAACGCAGAAGGCATCCGCGTGTACTTCGGCGGCTTTGGCTGAGGAGGCCCGCAGATTGGTCTGGCTCTGGAGGAGCCGGAAGAAGATGATCATGTAATAGTAATCAATGAAATCCAAGTCGCAATCGAATCCAATATCGTCGACTATACTCAAGGTATGTCGCTCGAATATGACGAGTATCGTGAAGGTCTTGTCCTTATGGGCGGAGACGGCGGCTGCTAATAGAATGGAAAAGGCACACCATCTTGTGAACGGTGTGCCTTTTTTCGTAGTGCGTTAACTGGAAAAAATCAGCGGAAATTTCCAGTTCGCCAATAAATCTGGATTTTCGCCAATAAAGTTATGAAAATCGCCAATAAAACGAAATTATCGCCAATAAAATTGTGAACTCCGCCAATAAAAACAAGTTATCGCCAATAAACTATTTTAAAACTGCCCAGCATACTGAAAATACAGCACAACAAGCCCCATAATCCATACATAAATCGCAAAAGGCTTCAAAGAGTGATTTTTTAAATAGCCAATCATCCATTTTACAGCGATATATCCGAAAATCGCTGCTGAAATGATGCCAATCAACAATGCCTGAATCGAAATCGTCTCACTTCCGCCGCTGAAAAGGTCTTTTCCTTGCAAAACGATGGCGCCTAGAATGGCTGGGGTCGACAGGAGGAAAGAGAAGTATGCTGCAGTCTCGCGGTCGAGCTTTCGCCAGAGCGCTGTGACAATCGTCAAGCCCGAGCGGGAAATAGCGGGAAAAATCGCTGCTGCCTGGAAGCTGCCAATCACGAGAGCATCTGTATAGCTGATATCATCCATTTTTTTGCGGCCATTTTTGATAGAGTCCGCAAACCACATCAGCGTCCCGGTAATCAGGAATTCCCAGCCGATCGTCACGCCGGTTTTGGAAATATCATCAAAGTAATCCTCAAAAAGCAATCCAACTACAACAGCCGGCAGGGTGCCGACAACAAGGAGGAACGTCAGCTTCCCAAACGGATTTTTCAAAATCTTGATAAACTCATATCTGTAAAATACAAATACCGCCAGCAGTGTACCTACGTGAAGCATCGTATCGAGCAGCAGACCGGCTTCCTCAAGACCAAACAAATTTCTGCCCAGATAAAGATGACCGGTAGAGCTGATCGGCAAAAACTCAGTCAGTCCCTGGATAATCCCAAGGATGAAAGCTTCAATTTTTGATAGCATACAGAATCCCCACTTTTTCAAAGACTTTGTCCCTTACAAAGCTATGAAACATGTCCCACCTCTATGCACGGAAATTTACAGCTGACTTTATGACGGACAAAAATCCAGGAGACAACAGCAAAACAGTCCATCATCAAGGCCATGACGGACAAAAATCCAGGAGACAGCATTAAATCTGTCCGTCATTAAGGCGAAAAAGTTGAAAAGGAAACTCCATCCATTTCCCTGCGCCAAATTGCCTGAATAAAAATTTTCGGATATGTAATAATAACCATTTCATAGTCAGAAGTTGTGATTTATTGTCGAAAAAAATATAATGAAGTATTGAACAGTTCTTCAGTTATAACGTGATAATTCTCAGTTGGAAAACTGCCTTCATATAAAAGGGGAATAAAAATGACTTCGAATCCAAAAACGAATTCCCGGCTCGATTATGGGCTGGTTATGATATTGATCCTGCTTTTCCTGTCGAGCTGCATCGCTATTTACAGCGCCCAGACGACGGGGCAGTATGGATCTGAAAACTTTTTGATTAAGCAAATCATCTGGTACGTCATCGGTGCGGGAATCATTGCCGCAGTCATCACTCTCGATTCGGATCAGCTGCAAAAATTGAGCTGGTATGCCTATGGCTTTGGGCTGGTCTTGCTGATGGGGCTTATCATTGCACCTTCCACCATCGCTCCTGTCATCAATGGTGCGAAAAGCTGGTACAGGGTGCCGGCAATGGGTACTCTGCAGCCGTCCGAGCTGGTGAAGGTGTTCATCATCCTGGCTCTTGCAAGGGTGATTGTTGACCACCATCAGAAATACCGGCTTAAATCCATTCAAACCGACCTTTGGCTCCTGATTAAAATCGGTATTGTCACGATGGTGCCGCTCATGCTCGTCATGCAGCAGCCTGACCTGGGTACCTCGCTTGTGTATATTGCAATCATGCTTGGGATGATTTTCATCTCTGGCATCACCTGGAAGCTGCTTGTGCCAATTTTCGGGACAGGCCTTACGCTGATCTCGATCATATTTTATTTTGTAATCTGGAAGCCTGAAATCCTTGAAAAATATCTTGGGGTGAAGGAATACCAGTTCGGTCGGATCTATTCCTGGCTTGACCCTTATAATTACCAAAGCACTACCGGCTTCCAGCTTACGAGGTCGCTGCTGGCCATCGGTTCAGGTGAAACGGTGGGGAAGGGCTATGGCACAAGGGAAGTGTACCTGCCCGAAAGCCATACTGACTTCATCTTCAGCATCATCGGCGAGGAATTCGGCTTCGTTGGAGCAAGTATTGTTGTAAGCTTGTTTTTCTTGCTGATTTACCAAATCACCAAAATTGGCATGGAAACGAAGAATGACTTTTACACCTATATTTGTGTAGGCGTCATCAGTATGATCACCTTCCACGTATTCCAGAATATCGGCATGACCATCGGCCTTCTGCCTATCACGGGCATCCCGCTGCCATTTATCAGCTACGGAGGAAGCTCGTTGATGGGGAATATGCTTGCAGTAAGCTTGATTTTCTCGATCCGGTACCATTACAAGAAATACATGTTCTCGACCACCGCATAAAAAAGAGAGGGATTCCCGACATCAGCTGGGAGTCCCTCTTTTACTTTATTCAACAATTCCTACCTCTGTTATAGTCACATCCGTTTTTACATTGACGGTTAAATTTTTATATTCATCTTCCCATCTCTTAAAATCGAAGCCTCTTGTTTTTGTTTTAATAAACTGGCCAAAACCAACTGGATCGATGCCCATCTCCTGGAATTCCTGTATCATTTCCATGGTTTCCTTGTTGACTTGCTCCTCAAATTCCTTTTCTATCTTTTTGATGATTCCTGGTGTCAACATCTCCCCTGTATATTCACGGATCAGCCCTTCAACCTTGATCTCAATGTCAACAGTGTAGGGATTCCGCTTGCTTAGTTTGAACTTGTTTTTAGAATCCAAATCTTTTACCGCGACATCCTTGCCATCCACTTCCAATTTAAAAGCTCCTTCACTGAATTTATCTGTAAGAAGCTTAAAGAAGAACATTTTATCTGAAGGCAGCTCTTTCACCATTTTTTCATCCTTGAATAAAGCAATTCCTGTGATATCGATGATTTCAGGTTCCGTTTTTTTCAGGATTGGAAGATAGGGATCTATCCCTTCCTGGTATAAGTCGAATAAGTAGAGGTGCATGTTCGTTATCGGCAGATTGCGTGTTTCCGTATTGTGCTGGATTAATTGAGACAAATGAATAGCATTCCCTCTGGTTCCATAGGTTCCGGATAATATTTCTTTCGCCTTATCATCTGCTACTGCGAAATATACCCGGGCACCGATACTTGGGTCGCGCTCAAAAGCATCAATGAAATCCTTGATTCCTTTTTTGGCGATTTCTTCACCAAAAAGGGCAATCTCCAGGGAGCCTGTTACGACTGGCTGTGCTGACTTACGCTGAATCTCCTGAATTAAATCCCTATTGCTCGTAGCCGTTGCCGAGAAGGTGAAATTGCCGATCTTCTTATCCGGATTAAAGATAGGTACCATGACAGTACCTTCGATTTTATCATTCTTTTGATCATAACCTACGCCCATCTCGATGTTCACATCATCAATGATTTCCTTTTCGACACAACCTGTAAGCAATAGGGACATAAGCATAAGCGAGATAACTATGAAGAATCTAATTTTCATTTTTTTTCACCTTCTTGGCGATCATTGTTGCAATAAATAAAAATGGGATATAGAGGAAGGTCACGCTGAATCCGATCTTTGCGACCAAATCATTCAAAAAATTTATCTTTGCCCTTGTATCTATAAAAGGCATGGCGAGTAAGCAGATGAAAGCAAGGGCAATCACGCCTTTTTTTTGCCGAAGCTTAAAGGCTCTTTTTAAAATCATGCTGGCTCCCCAAAGAGCGATACAAATATTAGGGAGGATAATCAGATTCCAGTTGGCAATTCCGATATATTCGAATCGTTCAACAAAGGGCATACTGACAATTTTCCACATTTCAAGAGTTGCCCAGATGGATTTGGCCAGCTGTGCTTCTGAGAAATAAGTAAAAGTAATGATCGCGAGTACGGTATAGATAATGGTGGTCAAAAAAACACCGAGATGGGCCCATTTTTGTGATTTAGGCGCATCTTTGATGAATGGGTAGAAAAATAGCGGTATTTCAAAGCCGATGTACGTCAGGGACATATTGAAAGCACTGATGGCCATATCTTTTAAAGAATGATCCAGGATTGGCAGCAGATTCCTGAAGTCCGCATATTTGAGTGCAAAGCCAAATGTCAGCAGCAGATAGCTTGGCAGGACAATACAGAAAAAAGCGATACCGGTCACGGTTCTAAAACCGCCAAAAACGATATAGATTGAAAGAAGCAAAAAGACAAGACTGTACCAGAAAGTACTAATTTCCGGGAACATCCATACCTGAACGACTTCGAGGTAAGTCCTTAAAACTGCCATCGCAAAAATCAGCAGGTAGACGATGAAAACCGTGCTTATTATACTGCCGATTTTTTTGCCAAAAACAAAGGCATGTGCTGCAACAATGTCTCCTTCTACCGTCCCGCAAATTTTATAAATCATCCAAACGATGAGATGGATACTCAGTCCAGCAGCAAAAACGGATATCCAAGCATCATAACCTGCATTCTTGGCAATGATGCGCTGGTAGCCAAGGACCCCGATGCCAATCTGCATGGACATGATTAGGTAAAGGACGAGAAAAGGTGATATTTGCAATCTTTCAGGTATGGGCTGCTGCATGTTTTTTCAAAACCTCCAATGCTCACTCGTCGATGTCCTTTTTTTCCTTTGCCTTTTTTTCACTGAAACGGGCTGGATTTTCTGTTCTCAAATATTGTGGCCGGTTATATTGCATGGTAAAAGGCAGCCGAATGATCGCATCTTTGAAATCCGTCACCCTTGGAGGATACAAAGGCTCCAAGAAAGGCCTGCCCAATGATGTTAGTCTGAGCAGATGGGTCAGGAGGAATGAAAAGGATACAACGATTCCCAGCATTCCCCAAAGCTCAGCAAAGAACAGGAATGGGAATCGTAGCAGCCTGATAGTGTTGCCCATTCGATACACTGGTGTAGTGAAAGACGCCAGCGCTGCCAGTGCGACAATGATCAGGAGGACATTACTCGTCAGACCTGCTTCAACGGAAGCGGTCCCGATTACGATTCCGCCCACGATACCGATCGTCTGGCCGACCTTGGTAGGCAGGCGGGCCCCGGCCTCACGCAATAGCTCGATTGTCAGCTCAAGGAATAATGCTTCAAGTATAGGAGGGAGCGGTATTTCCCTTCTTGATGTAATCAATGTGCTTAGCAGGTCCTTTGGGATCAACTCATAATGATAGGACAAGGCTGCTACATAAATCGGTGTGATCAGGATCGAGAACGCAACGGCGAATAAACGGATCAGCCGGAAAAAAGAAGACAATAAATAATTCAGGAAGTAGTCTTCGAAAGAGCCGAAGAATTCCACCAAAGTCGTTGGCCCGATCAATGCGTGCGGCGAACCGTCGACAAGGATGGCGACTTTTCCCTCTGCAAGGATGGCCGCGATCCTATCCGGCCTTTCAGTATCCAGAAGCTGTGGAAAGGGAGAATTCTGGTTATCGGAAATCAGCTGGACAATATAAGAACTATCTGTGATTTCATCGAATTCAATGTCTTTCACGCGCTGGATAACCGTATTGACATTATCTTTGTTGGTGATGCCCTCCATATATAAAATGGCGACACCAGATTTTGATATCGAGCCCACCGTATAGTTTTCAATAATCAACTCTTTTACTGGAACCCTTTTTCGAATCATATTAAGGTTTTGATCCAGTGACTCAACAAATGATTCCTTTGGGCCGATTACACTGAATTCTACTTCAGGCTGGGCAACTGTCCTAACTACTTCTTTTTGCGCCGCGATGAAGGCGAAATATTTCTCTTCATTCTCAAGCGTTAGAAGTACATACCCATTAAAGAGTTTAATTTCTATATCCTCATTTTTCGCCGAAACCTGGACATCCGCTATCGGTATAAGCTTTTTGACGTCTTCAATGGTATTAAATTCGCCCTCAAGCAAGTAGGGGAGAGCATTATTTTGGAGAATGCTTTCATCTACAAGAGTCGACATGAATGAAAAGCAGAATTTTTTTTCCGTCTTCTGATTGACATAAAAAGTCTTTTTGTAATCGTGAGATTTGAAAAGAGTATTTTCCCACTCGTGGTCATTTAAATATTGATCAGGCTTTTGGCCTTCCGTATCCTGTTTAGCAGCTTCTTTTTCAATGTCTTCCATCAACTTTTTCTTGAATAGCTTCTTCATTGCAATCTCCGCCAATCTTGATTTACGTTTATCATTTCCGAAATTGGGAGGATTATGAAGACTCTTTTTGTAAAATTTGTTATCGTTTCCCCTTCAGTCAATAAAAATAACAAAAGAGGCTGACTCAAAAGGTTGAATAAATTCGACCTGAGAGTCGCCTCTTTTACTTTTTATCCAATTTATGGGTTTGGATTTGATGGATTTATAAGGGAAAGAGGGATATTCCTCCCCTTAGTTACCCTAATTTTTGTTCGCTTTCCTTGTTGGCTGCCCACTTCAAAAGATTGTGTGCAGCGCAAATAAGACCCCAATCCGTGGTATTTTTGGAGAGGCCTCTTAACCCAAATCTTTTAAACCCTCGATTGTGTTTAATCTGCCCAAATACTGGCTCGACATCTATTTTTCTCTGCCTGTATCTTTGGCTTCCTTCTTCCGCAGCCAATCGTTCCCGAACTTCTTTTCGTTGTTGTTGGTTTTTCACTGAGACCTGTACGGTCTTTGTATCTTTGTCTTTGGCACAGGTTGTTTGGAATGGACAGTTCATACAATCGGTACAGCGGTACGTGCGCTTCACGGAATCGTAACCGTTGTCGGACTTTCTTTGACTCTCATACTGGAAAACCAGGCGTTTTCCGTTTGCACAAATCCATTCATCTAGCTCTTCGTCATACTCCATATTTTCAACTCGGCCAATTTGTTCCTTCCATGCCTTTGTCTGTTCCTTGTCAAAAGTATTGTATTTAATGTACGCTTCTATTTCCTGTTCTTCACAATGTGCATAGTTCTCTTCGCTTCCATAACCAGAGTCGGCAATAACGGCCTTTGGCTTCGGGCGGTTATGTTTTTCCAAAAGTTCAAGATGGGGAATCATGCATCCAGGATCTCCAGCCCGTTGATGGAGGCTGAAGTTGGTGATGAACTGATTTTCTGTTCCAATCTGAACATTATATCCAGGCTTTAACTGCCCGTTCATCATGTGGTCCTCTTTCATTCGCATAAAAGTGGCATCGGTATCCGTCTTAGAAAAGCTGTTTCTCTCTCCAAAAGTCTGTTTCTGAAGTTCATACTTCTGCTTTCGAGGTAGAAGGTCTTTTTCCAGTTGGCGCTTTGCCTTCTTTAAAGGTTTGTTTTTTGGATCCTGTTCCAGTCTCTCTTCCAGCTTTTTAATGGTTTCTTCAATTTTTGCAGAAGAGATGGGTGTCTCTTCGAGCTTTTCCTGAAAATCTTGTTCCCTTTCTGCTTCTTCATCTTCTTTGGTGATTTGTTCAATCCCAAAGACAATCTGGCGGAATTTCTCGTCCAACTTTTTATCGTATTTTTCAGTGGACTTCTTCCAAACAAAAGTATACTTGTTGGCGTTTGCCTCCAATTTGGTCCCATCCAGGAAATAGTCTTCTAGCTTCACAAGTCCTTCCTCCCGAAGGAGGTCGACTATGGAAAAGAACGTCTCATAGATGACATCTTTCATGCGTTCGGAACGGAAACGGTTGATGGTACGAAAATCAGGCTTCTGTTCGCCGGAGAGCCACATGAACATAATATTCTCTGTTAGCTGTTTCGCGATTTGTCGAGAGGAATAAATACGGTTGGCATATGCATAAAGAATGACTTTTAACATCATTTGAGGATGGTAAGGCGGCCGTCCTCCACCAGGATAAAGAGAGAGAAAGATATTGGGGTTCATCTGGTCGACGGCAAAATCAATCAATCGAACAAGGTGCTGTTGAGGAATCAAAACTTGAATGTCCATTGGAAGGGTCAATTGGTTTGTGTTATAATTTTTATACAAGAAAATCTCTCCTTTTGTATAGTTGGTTGTGGTGACTTAATTATAACAAAAGAGGTTTTTCTTGTATTTTTTTGCACAAAAAATGAATTTAGAAACCTGAGTTGATTGGAGTGGAAGGCGCGTAGACTCCTGCGGGCGCAGCTGGTCAGGTGAGACCCCGCAAGAGCGAAGCGATGAGGAGGCTCAGCGCCAGCCCCGCGGAAAGCGAAGCGCCTGGAACGGAAATCAACGGACCATTTTTACAAGTAGTCTCAAAAATAAAGAGGGTGCCCAAAAGTTTATACTTTTGGGACACCCTCTTCCTGGTTTCTATATATAGGGGTGGGGGATTAGTCAAATAAAATCTTGGGGGGATTTTATTTCAACATATGTTTTTCGAGATCATCGAGCATCAAGTTGGCTGCCAAAACGCCGCCTGCTGTATTCCAGATGGCGTCATCCACTTTGTGGACTTCACCTTTTTTCGCTACCTCAAGGTTTTGGAATAACGGATCCTCGATCCATTCCTTTTCAACCTCTGTTGCTTTGCCGTCGCCTTCATCATATGTGAAGTAGAATAGGATATCTCCGTCCATTGCCGGGATTCTTTCTTTTGTTACACCTTTTTCAGCAAAGTCTTCTTGATCCTGGCTTTCTGGACGAGCAAGGCCAATCTGTTCAAGGATAACGCCTGAGAATGAATCCTTATGGTAAATACGGACGTCACCGGCCATGAAGCGGACCATGGATACTTCCGTATTGATTTTGTCTCCAAGTTTTTCTTTCAAGTCTTCAATTCGCTGGTCATAAGCAGCGAGTACTTCTTTGCCTTTTTCCTCTTTGTTTACAGCTTTTGCATAAAGCTCGAAGTTGTTCTTCCAGTTACCGCGAAGGTCCTCAGCGAAAACAGTTGGTGCGATTGCTTTAAGCTGTTCATAAATATCTTCCTGGCGCATTTTATTTCCGATGATCAAGTCTGGCTGAAGCGCGGCAATAGCTTCTACATTAACCTGGCTCTCGACACCGACGACTTCTACATCCTTCATATCATCAGCGATATGGTCATACCAAGGGTCTCCTGTCCATGACTGTACGGCACCGACTGGAGTGACACCAAGCGCAAGAAGTGCTTCTGTACCTTCATTTGTCAGGATGACGACCTTTTCTGGAGTCTTTTCCAAAGTGGTTTCACCCATTGCGTGTCCCACTGTGTAGCCTTCTTCTTTTTCCTTTGGTGCTTCTGCTGTATTCTTTGCATCCTCTTCGTTGCTGCCGCATGCTGCCAAAAGCAGGATGGTGAAGATGCTGATAAGAGCCAGCAAGTGTTTTGAAACTTTCATATGTATTTCCTCCTAGATTGTTATTGATAATCGTTTTCAATTACTGCATCCTTATGATAAAATGCAAGTGAGGACATTGTCAACACTAATTGATAATGATTTTCATCATCATTGACGATTTTGTGAACATGTAAGTCGAACTGGTGAAAAGAACCCTTTTTTCACGTAAAGTTTAATTAACAACATAAACAACTTTTTAAAAATACTTTTATCAACTGTGATCAATGCTAATGAAAGAATGGTTAACAGTATTCCTGGCAGAAAGAAAGGTAATCGAAATGCTCCTGAAAACCAACGGCCAAAGATGGATTGGATTAATGGCGGCCATCTTCTTCAATTTGTTTTTAATATGTGCAAGTATCGTTTACGGTTATACGGATACATCTTGGGGGACAGCATTTAATGCATTCACCAATTATGATGGATCAAGCGAACATATCATCATTCAATCAGTCCGGCTTCCGCGTGCGTTGATTGCGGCTGCTGTCGGTGCGAGCCTGGCGATTGCTGGTGTCCTGATGCAAACGTTAACGAAAAACCCTCTCGCTTCTCCAGGGATTTTTGGCGTGAATGCCGGAGCTGGATTTGCTGTAGTGGTTGCTGTGACCGTTTTTTCGGTTGGCAGCCTCCAGGCGTTTGCGTGGATCTCCTTCCTTGGTGCAGCTCTGGCAGCAGTCAGCGTTTATGTAATAGGGTCTGCAGGCCGTGAAGGATTGACTCCGATGAAATTGACCCTCGCTGGTGCAGCAATGACAGCGATGTTTTCATCTTTCACCCAGGGATTGCTTGTCCTGGATGAGGCGGCACTCGAGCAGGTACTCTACTGGCTCGCAGGATCGGTACAGGGGCGCAAGCTGGAAACGCTCGGCAGTGTTCTCCCATATTTAGCGTTTGGATGGCTGGCAGCACTCTTGATTTCTTCGAAAATGAACGTGCTGTCCATGGGGGAGGATGTAGCGAAAGGCCTCGGTTTGAACACAGGTTTTGTAAAGCTCGGCGCTGGCATCATCATCGTCCTTTTATCTGGTGGTGCCGTGGCTGTAGCCGGACCAATTGGATTTATTGGCATTGTCATTCCTCATCTGACCAGGGCGGTTGTCGGCATTGACCACCGCTGGGTGATCCCTTTCTCGGCAATTTTTGGAGGTATGCTGCTGCTGGCGGCAGATATCGCTGCCCGATACGTACTGATGCCGCAGGAAATTCCTGTTGGTGTCATGACCGCTATGATCGGGACTCCATTTTTCATTTATATAGCGAGAAAGGGGTTCAACGGAAAATGAGCCAGTATAGGACTCTCAGGATTTTTAAAGATAAAGTATCTTTCTTGATAGATAAAAAGGCAGCCGGAATCCTTTTCGGTCTGCTGATTTTGGCAGTGGCCGTGCTTGTCATCAGTACCGGCATGGGCGATATGGCGATAAGCCCATTGAGCGTCATTTCGGTGTTTTTTGGCGGAGGAAGCGATATGGAGAGATTGGTTGTGCAATCCTTCCGCTTACCGAGAATCATCGTGGCTCTGATGGTGGGCATCAGCTTGGCTGTAGCCGGAGGAATCCTACAGGGAATGATCAGGAATCCGCTTGCTTCACCTGACATTCTTGGAATTACCGGTGGTGCTGCAGTGGCAGTTGTCGGATTTCTCGCCGTTTTCAGCGGGGATAATAATGCACTGACAGTAAGCATAGAATGGATGCCAGTAGCAGCTTTTGCGGGTGCTTCCATTGTAGCGTTCCTGGTTTATTTTCTTTCCTGGAAAAATGGTGTTTCACCAGTAAGACTTGTATTGATTGGTATCGGGATTTCCGCGATGATGCAGGCCTTGACGACACTGATGATGATCATGGGTCCGATCTACCGTGCAAGCCAGGCGAATATCTGGATTACAGGAACTGTGTATGGATCCACCTGGAGCAATGTCGCCGTGCTTGTGCCATGGACCGTCATCATGCTGTTGATCGCTTTTATTTTTGCAAGGAATGTCAATGTACAGGAACTTGGGGAAGATATAGCCACAGGCGTGGGAGGGCATGTCCAGAGGCAGCGTTTTGTGCTGCTGCTTGTCAGCACGGCACTGATCGCCAGTTCGGTCGCTTTTGCCGGAGGAATCGGTTTCGTTGGCCTGATGGCACCACATATGGCAAGAAGGCTTGTCGGCTCTGCATTCGGTGCACTATTGCCTGTATCAGCTCTTATTGGCGGTATCTTGGTCATGCTCGCCGATTTGATCGGACGTACGATGTTTTCGCCATTAGAGGTCCCTGCAGGAGTATTCACTGCCGGGATCGGCGCACCGTATTTTATCTATCTGCTATATAAAACAAGAAATTCTTAAACCTGACAGAAAGGGGAATCGACATGATCCAGGCTATTGAAACGGAAAAACTGACGCTATCCTATGGAGATTCCATTATCATAAATGAATTAGATATCGAAATTCCGAAAGGGGAAATCACCGTTTTCATCGGAGGAAACGGCTGTGGAAAATCAACCTTGCTGCGCTCGATCGCCAGGCTGCTAAAGCCACAGGCAGGAGCGATCCTTTTGGAAGGGGAGGCAATCTCCAAACTGTCGACCAAGGAAGTTGCCCGAAAAATGGCGATCCTTCCCCAGTCTCCCACAGCACCGGAAGGACTGACAGTCATGCAGCTTGTAAAACAAGGCAGATATCCTTACCAGACGTGGCTGAAGCAATGGTCGGAAGAGGATGAAAAAAGTGTGGAAAATGCTTTGAAGGCAACGGGCATTGACCACCTGAAGGACCGCACAGTCGATTCATTGTCAGGGGGACAGCGCCAGCGTGCGTGGATTGCAATGACATTGGCGCAGGACACAGATATCATCCTGCTTGATGAACCGACAACCTATCTGGATATGACTCATCAAATCGAAATCCTCGATCTTCTTTTTGAGTTGAATGAAAACGAAGGCAGAACGATTGTCATGGTGCTGCATGACCTGAACCTGGCCTGCCGATACGCCCATAATATCGTCGCAATCAAGGACCAAAAAATCTTTGACCAGGGGAAACCGGAAGTTGTCATTAACTGCGGACTTGTGAAGCATGTTTTTGGGATGAATTGTGAAGTGACCATTGACCCGTTATTCGGCACGCCGCTATGCATTCCGCATGGCAAAGGCCGCCGCATCGTCAGGGATAAAGTAGGAGCGCCAGTATGAAAAGAGAACTGACAGCAACTGAAATGGCGATACTCGCCAACTACCGTTTTGTCGTTTCCGAGCCTGATAAGGAAGTCCAAATCGATTTCAGGCCTTTTACGGATGCAGCGGCAATGGGCGAATATCTGGAAAAGTTCAATGAAGGATTGAAGGCTCCGGATGCGAAAACAGCAGCATCCGTTTTCATGAAACGGCATGCCTTTCTTGCCGTTCTCTATCTATATTCCATGACCGCTTTTAACAAAAGGCTGGATGTTTCACCTGAGAATATTATTCTGGCAGATGCCATTAAAGATGGACTTTGGCTGCCGGGGTTTTATTTGAAACACAAAAGCACCGAACTCTGTCCTTCTGGCCAGCGTGAAGAGTGGAGGAGGGAGGCAATCAGGCATTTGTTTTTGGATAATCTTTCTCCGGTTATGGATGCCATCTCAAAATCTGCGAAAATCTCGAAAATGATTTTATGGGAGAATGTCGCAGTCTATATTTTCTGGCTCTATGAAAAAATCTTAAGCCAAGCCGAGGATCATGAAGTGAAGGAGAGGGCGCAAGAGGACTTCTCCTTTCTGATTGAGACGGCCACAGGAAAGCTGTTTGGACGCTATCACAGCAACCCGATTGCGGGATTTCACACTGAACCAGTCTATCAGGAAGAGTCAGATACATATATAAGGATCCGCAAAACCTGCTGTTTCAGCTATTTGCTTAAGGATAAAGGAAGCTATTGTAAAACCTGCCCCCGGATATGCGGAGCTTAAAAAATGAGGAGTGTCGAAATGGATAAAACTCTTACAGAACAAGTGGATGGATTGCTGGAAAAATACACAGAGCTTTTGGTCGGTGAAGGTTCAGTTGAAAATATCGAAAAGGTAAAAACATGGATACTATACACCCATATCGCCAAGTCGATGCCTCCGCTCGCAAAGCACTGGAATGCGGAATATCCGGATGCCAGAGAGCAAATCAAGAATGTGATCACCCAAGTCAAAGAAATGAATGAGCAGCAACGCAAGAAATAACGAATGACCATCTCCAAGCGAGGTGGTTTTTTTTGTCGGCATTTTTGGCGGTGAATGTGAAAAGATGTGCAAACGAAGTTTCAACACCATAACAATAGTGAAAAGGGCAAGAAAGGGAAGAGAAGAGCTATCACTAATGTACAATCATGCAGCAAGGTTGGGAAAAAAGTGCGCACGTAACTCTATTGGATAAAAATATGGGGATTCTCTGAAAAGCGTCCGTTAGAAGGGCTCTATTGGACAAAACCCTGAGGAATTCCCAGAAAAGTGTCCGTTAGAAGGGCTCTATTGGACAAAACCATGAGGAATTCCCAGAAAAGTGTCCGTTAGAAGGGCTCTATCGGACAAAGCCCTGAGGAATTCCCAGAAAAGTGTCCGTTAGAAGAGCTCTATTGGACAAAACCATGAGGAATTCCCAGAAAAGTGTCCGTTAGAAGAGCTCTATTGGACAAAACCATGAGGAATTCCCAGAAAAGTGTCCGTTAGAAGAGCTCTATTGGACAAAACCATGAGGAATTCCCAAAAAATTGTCCGTTAGAAGGGCTCTATCGGACAAAGCCCTGAGGAATTCCCAGAAAAGTGTCCGTCAAAAATAAGAACCGGGCGAACAAGCCCGGTTCGAATATGAATTATTGAAGCTGCTGTCCGCCATATGGGAATTGGTTTGTATAACCCTGGAACTGCTGGTGGGACTGCTGAAGCTTTTGCGCATCTGCCGCTTCCACGCCATACCAGCCTTTCTTGAACATCAGGTTATAAAGGCTGCGCTGGGCGTTGGCTGTTTCTGTGTAGATAGCGAGTACATCCTGATAAAGTTGGTCGTGACTTAATTCATTGAGAGCAGTATCATAACCCTGAGTCATGTATTTTTCAGTCGTTAATATATCATTGATAAAATCGCGGTCATTCATCTGCGGTGTCTTCTGGACCTGTGTTTCTGGATTCTGGATTTTTTGCTGATTCTGGTTCATCCGCTTTTTCCTCCTATCTAGTTGTATTATTGCATTCCTGGCATCTGGGAATATGTCTGGTTTTGCGGGCTATTTAGATGAGTTAGGATTTTCTCGTAGTGTTTCTGATGCATTTGTCCGCATTTTTCGATTTCCATCTTCAGCTCCTGGTCCTGGCACTGTTGGGCAAAGAAATGTGCTTTTTTCATGGCAAGTAAATTCCATGAAAGCATATCTGTTAAGTATAAAGAATCTTTAGTGGATACAACTGATGGCGGCGTCTGCATGATCCCTTGCTGCTGGCCCTGAAAATTCATGTTTTGCTGCTGCATATTAAGACCTCCTGTTTTATGATCATTCCTACGGATATTATCGTTCCCGAGCCGAAATAAAGTATGCAGGACAGGATTCGTCAAAAAAGAACATTTTCCTACGAAAGTAATATTCAAAGCTAAAAAAAAGTGATAAAATGATTTTGCAAAATAGATATAGATGAAGCAATTTTTTTAAAGGGTGTTGTAATCGTTTTCATTAAGGGGAGGAAAAGCTATGGAACAATTAATGAGGAACTTCTTTCTTTTTCTATCGAAAAATAAATTTTTTACGAAGATGGCCAAGAAATACGGCCTTCGTCTAGGGGCAAAACGCTTCGTTTCCGGCGAAACGGTCGAGCAGTCAGTGGCTGTCATCAAGGAACTCAATAGCAAGAATCTTGCGGCAACCGTCGATTTCCTTGGCGAATTCGTCGACAATGAAAAAGAAGCTAACGAGAGAGCGGAAAGTTCAATTGCGATGATCAAGGCGATTGGCCGGGAAAAATTGAATGCCCAGATGAGCGTGAAAATGACTTCACTCGGCTTTGATATTTCCGAAAAAGTTGTCATGAACAATATGCGCCGGATCATGGATACAGCCAAAGAGAATAATGTATTCGTTACCATCGACATGGAGGACTACGAGCGCTGCCAGAAGACTTTGGATATTTTCAAGCAGCTGAAGTCCGAATATGACAACATAGGCACTGTCATCCAGGCTTACTTGTACAGGACAGAAAAGGATATAGAGGACCTGAATCAATATTCTCCGAATCTCCGTCTTGTGAAGGGAGCTTACAAAGAGTCACCGGAAGTGGCTTTCCCTGAAAAGAAAGATGTCGATGAGAACTTCAAGAAAATCATCAAGATGCATATGCTGAACGGCAACTATACAGCTGTTGCATCACACGATGACAATATCATTAATTTCACGAAGGAGTTTGCGAAGGCAAACAATATTCCGAAAAGCCAGTTCGAGTTCCAGATGCTGTTTGGAATCATGCCGGAAAGGCAGCTGCAGCTGGCCGAAGAAGGATATACAATGCGCGTTTATGTCCCATTCGGAACAGACTGGTACGGATATTTCATGCGCCGCCTTGCAGAACGCCCGGCAAACGTTGCATTTGTTTTAAAAGGAATGCTGAAAAAATAAACTTCAGGCTGACATTTGTCAGCCTGTTTTTTTGTCATCCAGCTTAAGCGTCAACTACTTCGAGACGCTTCTGCTATTGTTTATTTTTTGTACTGGCTGTTCTGGCTGTTTTGTTTTCTTTCTCCGCCTTGTCCCATTGACGGACCGGCATTTCCTTTGACACTGGCAGCGCTGACGCCAGCCTTAGATGGATCTTTTTTCAATCTCGCCATGATCATACCTCCGTGTTTTAAGGATAAAAAGTACCGCTTTATTAGATTGCCCAAGTCTTGAGAAATAAGCATGGCGATTAAAGATTCAAAAAATTTTCTTTTTTCCGCACCTTATTATTGCGGAAATTTTTTAAATATTTTATAGTAGTAATTAACAGAGCTCATTTATATGCATATTTTTTTTGGTGCAAAAATGAATGAGTATTCATTCAAAAGAGTCAAAGGGGGAGACAAATTTGATGCGACAAATTCAAAAGGCAGCGGTGCTTGGTTCAGGTGTCATGGGATCAGGGATTGCCGCACATTTGGCAAACATCGGGATTCCGACATTGCTGCTGGACATTGTACCTCGGGAATTAACGGAACAGGAAAAAGCGAAAGGCCTGACACTAGAAGATAAGCAGGTGCGCAACCGGATCAGTGCAGGAGCTTTGCAGAAGTTATTGAAGCAGAAGCCCGCACCCCTGGCCTCCAAAAAGAATCTTGCTTTAATTGAAGCAGGCAATTTCGAAGATGATATGGAAAAACTCAAGGATGTAGACTGGGTAATCGAAGTTGTAGTTGAAAACCTTGATATAAAAAAGAAAGTTTTCACTGATGTAGATAAATACCGTAAGCAAGGCAGCATCATCAGCTCGAATACATCAGGAATCTCAGTCGAGGCAATGGCTGAAGGACGTTCCGAAGATTTCAGGAAGCATTTCCTTGGCACACACTTCTTCAACCCGCCGCGCTACCTGAAGCTTCTTGAAGTCATTCCTACTAAAGATACGGATCCTGAAGTTCTTTCATTCGTAAAGACTTTCGGTGAAGACAAATTAGGCAAGGGAGTAGTGGAAGCGAAGGATACACCGAACTTCATCGCCAACCGAATCGGAACTTACGGATTGCTCGTGACAGTACGGGAAATGGTCAAAGGCGGATATAGTGTTGGTGAGGTTGACTCCGTGACTGGTCCAATGATCGGCCGCCCTAAGAGCGCAACATTCCGTACACTGGATGTAGTTGGTCTCGACACCTTCGCTCATGTTGCAAAAAACGTATATGACCAGGTTGACGGGGAAGAAAAGGAAGTTTTTGAAGTACCTGAGTTCATGAAGAAGATGCTTGAGAACGGCTGGCTTGGAAGCAAGTCAGGCCAGGGATTTTTCCTGAAACAAGGCAAGGAAATCCTTGAACTTGATCCGCAGACTTTGGAATACGGACCTCGTAAAAAACTTAAAACAGCGTCTACTGAAATGGCGAAGCAGGAAAAAGGGCTTGCCAATAAAATGAAAGCGCTTGTTTATGCAAAGGACCGCGCTGGAGAGCTTTTATGGAACATCTTCAGTCCTGTACTTGTATACTCGGCTGATCTGCTTGGCACCATTGCTGACGATATCGTCGCCGTGGACCGTGCGATGAAGTGGGGCTTCGGCTGGGAAATGGGACCTTTCGAAGCATGGGATGCACTGGGGGTAGAAAAGGCAATCAGCAAAATGGAGTCTGAAGGCAAGACCGTTCCTGTATGGGTAAAAGAAATGGTCGAAAAAGGCTACACTTCATTCTACAAAGAAGAAGATGGCAAGCTGCAATACTACCACAATGGTGAATATGTAGCTGTGGAAGAAAATCCAAAGGCCATCAACCTGAAGCTCCTGAAGAAGCAAAAGGGTGTCATTAAAAAGAATGGCGGTGCAAGCCTGATCGACTTAGGCGATGGCATCGCATTGCTGGAGTTCCATTCACACAGCAACTCGATCGGACCTGACATCCTTCAAATGATCAATTTTGCGATTGACGAAGTGGAAAAGAACTACAAGGGTCTTGTCATCGGAAACCAGGGCAAAAACTTCTCGGTAGGTGCGAACCTGGCGATGATCCTGATGGAAGCGCAGGACGATAATATTTGGGACCTTGATATGGTCGTTCGCCAATTCCAGCAGACGACGATGAAAATCAAGTACTGCTCAAAGCCTGTTGTCGCAGCTCCATTTGGAATGACGCTGGGCGGCGGAGCTGAAATGTGCTTGCCGGCAGCGCATATCCAGGCGTCCATGGAAACATACATGGGTCTTGTTGAAGCAGGCGTTGGCTTGATCCCTGGCGGCGGCGGAAACAAAGAGCTTTACATCAAGCACCTTGAAGGCCTGCCAAAAGGCGTCGACTTTGACCTTCAAAAGGTTGCGAACAAAGTATTCGAAACAATCGCGATGGCTAAAGTCTCCACTTCGGGTGAAGAAGCACGTGAGAATAAC